>CAYGRF010000027.1:0-23568 GCA_964352275.1 uncultured Caulobacterales bacterium | reverse complement strand
GGAACTATTTTAAGGCCGCTAAATATGTACGCAATTAAACGCAAAATGCTCTAGGATATTCTGAAACGGATATAAAAGTCGCCGCTCACGGTGAAGCACGGCCAGCGAAAGCAAAAGGCGACGGCGTAAGGGAACCAATGAACCGCCGCACGGAAATTACAATTACACTTGCGCCAAAATAAACATTTAGAGCCCGTAAACCTAAAATCTAACGCGGCTTAATCATCAATTCAGGGCGAACAACTTTATCAAACTCGTCCTCAGTCACAAAACCGAGCCTGACAGCTTCCTCGCGGAGTGTCGTGCCGTTTTTATGGGCTGTTTTCGCCACTTTGGTCGCATTGTCATACCCAATCTTCGGCGCGAGCGCCGTCACCAGCATGAGCGAGCGGGAGAGAAGCTCGGAAATTCTATCTTCATTAGCCGTTATCCCCGCAACGCATTTATCTGTGAATGCATGACACGCATCAGACAATATCTGGATGGATTGCAGCATATTATACGCCATCACAGGCTTGTAGACATTAAGCTCAAAATGGCCTTGTGAGCCCGCCATTGTTATCGTTGTATGATTGCCGATCACTTGGGTGCACACCATTGTCATCGCTTCGCATTGTGTTGGGTTCACTTTCCCCGGCATAATAGACGAGCCTGGCTCATTTTCAGGTAGGCTTATTTCGCCGAGGCCAGAGCGCGGGCCGGAGCCTAAAAAGCGAATGTCATTCGCGATCTTAAACAGGCTGGCCGCGACAGTATTGATCGCGCCGTGCGCGGACACATAGGCATCATGCGCAGCAAGAGCCTCAAATTTATTGGGCGCTGTTTTAAACGGCATTTTGGTATAGCTAGCCACTTCTTCGGCAAAAGCTTTGGCAAAACCGGGTTTCGCGTTCAGCCCTGTCCCAACCGCCGTGCCGCCCTGTGCCAGCGGATACAGCTCCTTTAAGCCGCGCTCAACGCGTTTAATGCCAAAATCAATCTGCGCCACGTAACCGGAAAACTCTTGCCCCAAGGTAATAGGCGTCGCGTCTTGCGTATGGGTTCGGCCAATCTTGATGATATTTTTAAACGCCTGTGACTTGTCATTCAGCGCGTTACGCAAAGCACGAAGCGCGGGCAAAAGGCGGTGTTCTATTTCCTCAGCCGCCGCAATATGCATGGCGGTCGGGAATGTATCATTTGAGCTTTGGCTACGGTTGACATGGTCATTAGGATGAACCGGGTCTTTGGAGCCAAATTCGCCGCCCAAAATCTCAATCGCCCGGTTGGATATAACCTCATTGGCGTTCATATTGGACTGCGTACCGGACCCCGTCTGCCATACAGATAATGGGAAATGGTCGTTAAGCTTCCCTTCCGCAACCTCCGAGGCCGCACTAACAATCGCCTTACAGCGCCTAGCATCCAGGTTATCAAGGCTTTTATTGGCGAGCGCTGCGGAGCGTTTTATAATACCCAGAGCACGGATGATTGACGGCGGCATGACCTCAATACCGATCGGGAAATTTATCAAACTCCGCGCAGTTTGCGCGCCGTAATATTTATCAGACGGCACTTCCAGAGGGCCAAAACTGTCGGTTTCCGTGCGCATAGTGCTCATAACTTACTCGATTTTGGGAATGATCGCCTCAAAGCCTGTTTTGATGCGGCATTATTTCTTACGAAACGCATCCAGACTGACGACTTTTGTGCTGTCATCCGCCTCAGCGGGAGTATCTTCATCCGTGTCAGCCTTTTTGGCACCCTTTTTGGGCTTGGCCTTACGCAGGGATGGTTTTTTCTTGGCGGGTTTTGGCGTAGCTTCGGGCTCCGCTTGCGGGGCCGGTTCAAAACGCGCGAGGGTCGGCGTATCCGCTTGAGCCAGCATTTCTTGCGGTGGCTCGAATTGAAGCGCAAAACCAACACTGGGGTCATGGAAGCGCGTAACCGCTGTATAGGGTACTTTCAGATATTTGGGTACGCCGCCAAATTTCAAAGTGACTTCAAAGTCTTCCTCATTTGCGGCCAAATCCCAAAATTGATGTTCTATGACAATGGTGATTTCTTCCGGGTATTTTTTCGCAAGACCTTCATCGACTTCAGCGCCCGGAAAGCGGGTCAGAAAGGTAATATAAAAGTGATGCGCGCCGGGCAGACCGTCCTCACGGATAACGCGGCGAATAGAATCCCGTACTACTCCCCGTAGAGCCAGTTGCGTCATCTGTTCATAATTCATCAGATCTTGAGCCATGACCTTAGAGTAAATCAAAGGCCCGCTGGGTCAACAGGCGTTTCATACTATCTGTAAAAAATTTCGGGCCTGGGTTTATCTCACTCGCAGCGCACTTCGCTCACGTAACCGTTCGCATCAAGTTCCACGGTCAAGCGGTCTGGCCGCTCTGGCCCTAAGAGCATACGGTCTGTTACCGTACGCACAGTGGGTGCATACTCGCGCTGATCCGGGATAAACTCTTGGACCTCAATCAATGACGGCTCTACGGCAAACTCGTCGCCGGGTTGATAATTAAACCCTTCATCAAAAGCAGGTTTGAGAATACGTTTAGGGCTTGGCAACGCAGCGATCACGATGGTGCCCTCATGGCGTCCAACAAGGCCCAGATAGAGCCGTGAGCGACAAACATCATCAGGCGGCAAACGCTCAGCGATAGCGGGGTTCATATAGTTCGGCCGAACATATTGCCCCTGCCCAGCTTGCGGCACAAACACGCGGTTTGTCCCTATGGGCGTAGGCGCGCAGGCCGATAAAGCTAATAAACTTAAACATAGTCCAAAACGAATCATGCCCTCAATCTAACAGATGAGGGCATAAGACTATAGATATGTTTGCGCCCCTAAGCGAGGCAAACGCTTAATGTTCGACGTTGCGCCAAACCCGGCGGTAAGAAACAAACATAAGCGCTGTCAAGATCAATAAATAGATCATCGTTGCCGTGCCAGCGCCTTTACGCTGTTCCATTCTAGGGTCGGCTGACCACGCTAGGAACTCGGTCACATCTTTAGACATTTGATCGACAGTCGCGGGCGTTCCGTCGGCATATTCAATGATGCCATCAGACAAAGGCGCGGCCATGGCGATTTTCTCGCCGTCCATAACAGGGTTATAATGTGTGCCCGATGACAAAGTCATGCCTTCAGGGATGTCTTTTCCGTAAGCTGTCAGCAGATTATACATATAATCGGCGCCGCCGCTACGGGCTTTAACCATCACGGAGAGATCCGGCGGGATTGCCCCGCCATTACTGCCGCGCGCAAGCGCATTGTTTGCGTAAATGGGCGGGAATTTGTCCGCTGGAATACCGGGACGCTCTATGGGGTCGCCTGTTTCCGGATCAATATCTGTTATAAGCCAGTCAGCCGCAAAGGCTTTGACATAGGGATTATCATTCGGGTTTTTAAACTCTTCCTCATAAAAAGGCGCGTTTTTGTCGCCTAAATGGCGGAATGATAAATGCTCAAGTTGATGGCACGACGCGCAGACTTCGCGGTAAACCTGATACCCGCGCTGCATAGCTGCGCGATCATAGGTGCCAAACGGGCCGTTAAAGTGCCAATGGACATGCTCCATTTTATAGTCACTTTTCCCGCCGGCTGCTGACGCAACACCGGCCATACCGGCAATCGTTGCGCCCACAATCAGCGCAGTGCCCAAGAGCGATTTTTTGAATGACATAGCCATTAGTTTGCTCCCTGCAAGACGGACTTGGTAATCGATTCCGGTCGTTTCTTTGGTTTCTCAATTAAACCCAGAACCGGCAGGATGATCAGGAAGAAGGCAAAGTAATAGAACGTCGCGATACGGGACAGCCAGGTAAAATCGAGTCCCATAGCCTCGCCCGCTTGATTATAGCCGACTGTAAAGACCATATCATCCGGTGTTTCTGCGCCGCACCAGCCAAGGATGAAGCACATAACCAAGAAGATAATAAAGAACCCGCGCGCGACCGGGCGGAACCGCATTGACCGCACTTTTGAGGTATCCAGCCAAGGCAGAACAAACAGAACCATAATCGCGCCAAGCATCAACAGAATGCCCATGAGCTTGTCAGGAACGGCGCGCAAAATCGCATAGAACGGCAAGAAATACCATTCCGGCACAATGTGCGGCGGCGTTTTCATGGGATCTGCCTTGATATAGTTATCAGCGTGACCGAGCGCATCGGGTTGGTAAAACACGAAGAACGCAAAAATCAGCAAGAACACACAGACCGCAAAGCCGTCCTTGACCGTGTAATACGGATGGAACGGTAGCGTATCTGTCTTTTCTTTGGGATCAATACCTATGGGGTTGTTTTGTCCAGCATGATGCATCGCCCAGACGTGCAGACCCACAACAGCCGCGATAACAAATGGCAGGAGGTAATGCAGAGCAAAGAAACGGCTTAGGGTCGGATTATCAACTGCAAACCCGCCAAGCAGCCATTGCTGCAAGCCTTCACCGACAACAGGTACCGCGCCAAAGAAGCCCGTAATCACCGTCGCGCCCCAGAAAGACATTTGACCCCATGGCAATGTGTAGCCCAAAAACCCTGTTGCCATCATGATGAGATAAATGACACAGCCCAATATCCAGATCATCTCGCGCGGCGCTTTGTAGGAGCCATAATAAAGCCCCCTGAGCATGTGCGTGTAGACCGCAAAGAAGAACATAGACGCGCCGACAACATGCATAGGCTGCAACAGCCAACCGAACGGAACGTCGCGTTTAATACGCTGTACGCTTGCAAACGCATAATCAACATGTGGCACATAATGCATCGCCAGAATAATTCCGGTGATGATCTGCGCCATCAGGCAGAGAGTGAGAATGCCGCCAAATGTCCACCAATAATTCAAATTGCGCGGGCTGGGATATGTCATAAAGTCTGCGCCCATGCGAATGATGGGGAGGCGCTGATCCAGCCAGCGCTCTGCGGCGTATTTGGGTTCGTATGTAGAAGGATGTCCGCTCATAATTAACCGACCTTAATCACTGTATCAGAAACATATTCGTAGGGAGGAATTTCCAGGTTCTTTGGCGCAGGGCCACGGCGGATACGGCCTGACGTATCATAGTGCGAACCATGACACGGGCAATACCAGCCACCAAAATCGCCCTGTTCTCCGACCGGAATGCAGCCAAAGTGGGTGCAAACACCAATCATAACAAGGAATTTGGGGTCCACTGTACCTGCCGGTGTTGGCACCAGCCGCTCATCATCAGTCTGCGGATCTGGAATTTTAGTAATATCCGTGCCTTCCGCTTCGGCGATTTCAGCCGGCGTACGGTGACGCACAAAAATCGGCTTACCGCGCCACAAAATCTTAAGCTGCTGCCCCTCGGCTACGCCTGACAAATCAATCTCAACAGACCCGGCCGCAAGCGTATCAGCGGCCTTGCCCATTTGCGCAACCATCGGCCACGCAAGGGATAAAGCTCCGCCCGCCGCAAATGCGCCGGTCGCGATATAAATAAAATCGCGCTTGCCCTCGTCGACAGTTTCGACTTCGCTTTCTGTTTTCATAGTTTCGGACACGTTGGGCCCTTTCCATAAAATTATATATATTGCTCCGCGTCAGGTAATAGACCAAAACCTCTACGCAATGCCACCCTTTATTCGCGGCACAACGCCGCAATATGACAAAAAATTTAAGGTCGCAATCCATGAAAATCATTCTCTATCAACCGGATATCGCCCAAAATCTCGGCGCAATCATGCGGCTTTGCGCCTGTTTTGACTCGCCTTTGGAGGTAATTGAGCCCTGCGGCTTCCCGCTGACGGCCAAAGCGCTGCGGCGCACAGCCATGGATTACGGCGCGCCAGAGACGCTGAAACGCCATAAAAGTTGGGAAAATTTTTGCGATTCGCCTGAAAGTTCACGGCTAATACTGCTCACAACCAAGGCCGCCACGCCGCTACCCGAATTTGAATTCAAGCCCGATGACCGCCTCTTGTTTGGCCGCGAAAGCGCAGGCGCGCCGCCGAGCGTACATGCTCGCGCCGATGCCCGCATCATTATCCCGATTACCCCAAACGCGCGCTCATTCAACCTGGCCACAAGTGCCTCGATCGCTCTGTTCGAAGCGCTGCGGCAAACAGGCGGGTTGCCAAACCGCGAATAACGGCGATGATGCACTCTCAACTTATCAAAAATTGTCCGCGTCAAAACTCCGCACGATGAAAGTTCAATAAAACCGCATGACTGACCAAAAACGAAAAGCCGCAAGCTGGTTCAAAGATATTCGCGACCAGATTTGCGCAGAATTTGAGGCCTTGGAACGTGAAGCCCCGGAGAGCCTTTACGGCCCTGCTCCCGGTACATTCGTTTTTGAAGACTGGAGCCGCAAGAATGATGGGAGTTCTGAAGACTTAGGGGGCGGCACGGGCGGCATGCTCAAGGGCCGTTTGTTTGAGAAATGCGGCGTGCATATCTCCGTGGTTCACGGTGAGTTTGAAGGCGACATGCGCGAAAATGTTCCGGGTGCCAAAGACGATCCGCGCTTTTGGGCAGCGGGCATCAGCCTCATCGCGCACATGACCAACCCGCATGTACCGGCCGTGCATATGAACACCCGCCATATCGTCACAACACAGGGATGGTTTGGCGGCGGCGGCGACTTAACCCCGACACAAACCAAAGACCGCACTCAAGACAATCCCGACGCGATTGCGTTTCACGCGGGAATGAAAGCGGCTTGCGACGCCCATGAATGCGCGGATTATGACCGTTATAAAGCGTGGTGTGATGAATATTTCCACCTCCACCACAGAGACGAGCCGCGCGGCACAGGCGGTATATTTTATGACCGCCACAATAGTGGTAATTGGGACGCGGATTTCGCCTTTACCCAAGATGTGGGACGCAGTTTCCTAAAAACCTACGCCGCCATTGTGCGCGGCCGCATGAACCAACCCTGGACAGAGGCTGACCGCGAAGAACAACTCATTACGCGCGGGCGCTACGTCGAATTTAACCTACTCTATGATCGCGGTACTACATTTGGGCTCAAAACCGGCGGGAATGTCAAAACGATCTTAAGTTCGATGCCCCCTGTGGTGAAATGGCCTTGAGGCGTTAATTGCAAGAACGAGGTAAATTGTAAGACTGACAAACTGCATAAGACCCTGACTTTCGTCAGGTAAGCGCATAAGGTAAAAGTGTCATAAAATCTCTATCCCTGACGAAAGTCAGGGTCTCATCAAGTTTCTCATATGCCTTTCATGCAGCCATACTTCGAGCCGGCTCTAACGGGCCTCCTCAAACATCAGTAGGGCATGTTTGAAAAGCCCTCCCCCTTAGGCGAGGCCCAGCTCCGGGACGCTAAAGGTCCAAGCTTATTATCGTTTAAGTGAAGTTAGAATCGATAATTGCATCAATCATCATTTCCGCTCTCATATTGTTCTGCCGTTTGTGCGCCGAGGGCGGCGATCGCGGCGAAAAACTGCTCAGGGTCGGCGTGGCGTAATTTAGCAATTTCCAGCTCCATGCCGCTGGCATAAATCAGCTCCGGCACATTGTTTTTGACGGCCTTTAGAATTGCGGCAGCGCAGTCCATTGGATCATCTCCGGCGTCAATATTGTCATCGGATTTTCCGCGCTTAGACCCATTGGCTGTGAGCGCATTACGCGAAACATTGGTTGCGACAGACCCGGGCAGCACATTCGTCACCTGAATATTATGGCGCACGGATACCTCGCTGCGCAGCGCGTCCATATACCCGATAATACCGTGTTTAGACGCGCAATAGGCCGTTCGCAAAGGCGCGCCAACGCGGCCCGCCACAGAACTGATGGCGACGATATGCGCTCCGCCCGCTTCGGCCATACGCGGGAGCTGTATTTGCGTCAGCCAAATCGGCGCAATCAGATTGATATTGAGCATATCCGTATAGACTTGCGGGTCGGTATGTATGGCCAAGCTGCGCTGTGATACGCCCGCATTATTGACCAGAATATCAACACGTCCCTTCCACGCCCATGCCTGCTCGGCAAGACCCTCCAAGCTTTTATAATCCGTGACTTCGAACGGGAGCACCAAAGAGTCCTTGGGCAGAGTGGCAGCAACAGCTTGGAGTGCGTCTACGCGGCGGCCGGAGAGAATAATATGCGCGCCCTCGGCGGCAAAGGATTTCGCTAAGGCTTCGCCAATGCCGGATGACGCCCCGGTGATCCAAGCAATTTTACCCTCAAAATCCGGCATAATCTCTCCCTTTATTCCTGTCTCATCGGTTTATTAAGCTTAGCGCCATCAAAAGCCGTTGTTTATCCGCGGTAAAACCGCTTTTAACCCAAAGCGCTTCCAAGGCCGCCAGCATTCGGCCCATTTTTGGCCCGCCTGTAACGCCCGATGCCTTCAAATCGCGGCCTTTGAGAGGAAAAACGGGCACATTCCACGCTTTCGCAAACTCCGCGAGCGACAACCAGCGTCCGGCAATAACCGGATCGCCTGCCCCGGCAGCTCTTAAGATGGCCCGGTCATACACGGCTTGCTTACCAGCGTGATAAACCGCAATTTTCTGTTCCTTTTCATCCATATCCGGCGCAAGGCTTGTGCTGTCACCTGCCCAGCCCAGGAGGCGCGTTTTCTCCTCATTAGAGACTTTTAACCGCTTGCACAGCCCGGCAATGGCAAATTCATCGCGCGCGCTCATAGCCATAAGGCGCAAGAGCGGGTCAGTCGGCAGCTTTTGTTCCTGCTCAAGCGCGCAGAGCATAGACAAGCCTTCGACATTACTGGCGTCCGGCAAAACGGTTTCTAGGATTTCATTGGTTAGCGCAATCCGAAGCGCGCGAACAGGATCAGGCGCGCGCAATGTTTTCTTAATCTCGCTCCAAACGCGTTCAGCCGATAAAGTTTTCAGGCCGCGCCGGTTCTCTCGGCAGGCTTTGAGCGCGCTTGCGTCAATTTTGGTTTTGCCGCCATAATGGGCAACAAACCGGAAATACCTTAAAATCCGCAAATAATCCTCCCGCACCCGCGCGTCTGCATCACCGACAAAGCGAAACCGCCTCGCCTGAATATCCTCTATGCCTTCTCCCGTCGGGTCAAAAACTGTTCCGTCCGGAGCTGCGTAAAGCGCGTTGATCGTCAGGTCACGGCGCACCGCGTCTTCGGCCCAGTCCTGCGAAAAAGCGACCACAGCGCGGCGGCCATCGGTTTCCACATCTTTGCGCAAAGATGTAATTTCAAAAGGCCGCCCGCTGATAACCGCTGTGATAGTCCCATGGGTAATGCCCGTGGGAACGGTTTTGATCTTGGCACTGGCCAGTGCGGCGACAACCTCTTCGGGTGCTAATTGGGTGGCCAAATCAATATCGCTGACCGGAACACCGAAAATGGCGTTGCGCACGCACCCTCCGACAAACCGCGTAGAGCCCGCGGGTAATGCGGCGAAAAGTTTTGTAACCTCACGGCCTATAAGCCATGGATGATCTTGGGGATTTAGCTTTACAGTTTCAATCGTCATTGTGGCCCTCAAATCCGCGCTCATACAGCCTATACATAATCATCGCCGTCATGCCCCATATATTACGGTACACATAATCCTTGCCTGTGTAAGGCATGTCCCAAAGCCTGTGATTGCGCCCATCAAAGTAAACATCCCGCGCCACATGGTTATCCGGATTCATCAAAAAGCCAAACGGCGTTTCGAAAACATCGGCGACCTCATGGGGATCCGGGATAATATCCGCCGCCGGATCGATAATGCCGACATATGGCGTGACGCGAAAATCTGATACAGCATCAAAAGATGGAAGACGGCCCAGCAAGGTAACTGACCCGCCTGTAATCCCGATTTCTTCTTCCATTTCCCGAAGCGCGGCTCCGCGCGCCGTTTCTCCGGTCTCGACTTTGCCGCCCGGAAAGCTGATTTGCCCCGGATGATGCGGCATCGTTTCAGGACGCTGTGTGAGAATCACTTGCCATGTTTCTCGCATGACAAGCGGCATAATCACGGCGGCGCGGCGCTGCCCGTCGCGCCGAATGCGGTCGGTTCCGTCCTGAATATCCACAGGCAATAACGCATGGCGAACGCGCGCGATGACGGGATCGTCTTTATAGGTCATAGACCGGCTTATATTTCATGCGCGCCCGCCGGGCCGAGCGGGAAAAACGCGCCGCCGCCCATAACGCCAAGCACTTTGCCCTCCGGCGTATCGCGTTCAATCGCATGCTCGACCAATTCATAGAACACAGGCCGGGTTAGCGCTGCCTCCAGCCGTCCACGCACGGTTATAAACGGCGACGGCTCCATAGTCTCAGGATCGGTTTCGACCCTTAATGGCCGCTGCGGCCCGGCTTCAACGATTTCGTCCATGTTGGTGGTAAAGAACAGACGCTGATTATCCCCCTCGCCCTCAATATCCACACGCGTGGCAATAAAGTGCGCGCGTGCGACCTGAATTTGAATTTTCTCTGCCGGCGTGACGAGATAGGTTTCCCCGTCCGCGTCTTTGCGCAAAATGGACGCAAACAACCTAACCAAAGGCATCCGCGTCATGCGCCCGCCTT
This sequence comes from uncultured Caulobacterales bacterium, assembly GCA_964352275.1. Lineage (GTDB taxonomy): Bacteria > Pseudomonadota > Alphaproteobacteria > Caulobacterales > Maricaulaceae > JACOMS01. Next base: position 13,076 of record CAYGRF010000027.1, on the reverse strand, counting down.
CATGCCACCATGAGCCGTCCGCCTTGATGACCATATCCATCTCGCCGCAAAAAGCGGGATTCCACTTTTCAACGGGCCTTACGTCTTCGCCCTCCCCTTGTGCGCGAGCCGATTTTATCAGCTCGGAGAGGTCAAATGCGGGCTTACCGGGTTTTAATGAATCAGGCATAGACATTCTTTTAGCGTTCCCACATCTTTTTTCTAGGCAGTGCAGCCAAAATCGCCATACTCATATCGCACACTTTAAACAATCGAGACCTTTATGACCACAGATAGCTCAGGCACAACCGCAGCAGGATTGGAAAATGCTGCCGGAAAAGCCAGTGACAAATTAAAATCGGCCAGAACAGCCGTCGGGCAAGTAATTTTGGGCCAAGACCGCGTGGTTGAATTGTCCATGGCGGCAATCTTGTCCGGTGGTCACGCCCTGCTTGTCGGTGTACCGGGCCTTGCGAAAACACTGCTTGTTGAAACTCTTGGCACGGTTATGGGACTAGACGGCAAACGTGTGCAGTTTACGCCCGATTTGATGCCCTCCGATATTGTCGGCTCCGAAGTGCTTGAGGAAACAGAAAAAGGCAAACGCACCTTCCGGTTTATCCCCGGACCCGTCTTTTGCCAGCTTTTAATGGCCGACGAGATAAACCGTGCCAGCCCGCGCACGCAGTCCGCACTTTTGCAAGCCATGCAGGAACGGTTTGTGACAATCGCAGGCGTTCGCCATGATTTGCCTAAGCCGTTCCATGTTCTCGCCACACAAAACCCGATTGAGCAAGAAGGCACGTACCCGCTCCCCGAAGCGCAGCTTGACCGTTTCCTGTTTCAGATCGATGTCAACTTTCCGGATCTTGAAACGGAAAAGCAAATCCTCATCGCCACAACAGGCGCAGACCAAGCCAGCGCGAAACGGGCCATCACGCCCAAACAATTGATGGATATGCAAAAACTGGTTCGCCAACTCCCAATCGGGGACACAGTCGTGGACGCTATACTGACGCTCGTTCGCAATGCACGGCCCGATCAATCCAAGCTTCCCGACATTCAAAACCATGTTGCGTGGGGCCCTGGCCCTCGCGCCGGACAGGCTTTAATGCTCACATCACGCGCCAAAGCCTTGATTGAGGGACGTCTATCGCCGTCGATTGATGATGTTTTAGACCTCGCCGGACCTGTGCTACGCCACCGCATGGCGCTGACATTTGCAGCCCGAGCAGACGGCCAGAGCATCGAGAAAACCATCGATAAACTCAAAGAGAGCATCGCCTAGGCATATATGGCCGCCTTACCTTCAAATCCGCTGACTCTGCGGCGTGAGGCCGAAACACTGGCCGCGTCCTATCCTGCTCTTATGGCGGAGGCTGAACGCGTGGCGGCTGTGGTATCCCAAGGCGTTCATGGGCGCAGACGCCCCGGCCAAGGCGAGACGTTTTGGCAATACAGGCCTTACCATAGCTCCGACAGCGCCCAGTCTATTGACTGGCGGCGATCCGCGCGCGGCGACAAAGTGTTTGTCCGCGAGAATGAATGGGAAGCCGCCAACACGGTTTACTTTTGGCGGGATGGATCCGACGGCATGAATTGGCGCTCGTCCGATAGGCTCCCACTCAAGAAAGACCGCGCGAGTGTGCTGTGTATGGCGCTGGCCAGCCTCTTGATGCGTGCGGGTGAACGCTGCGCCGTCATCAACGAAACTGACAGGCCCCGATCAGGCCGTGTCGGCCTTCAGCGCATAACCCACAGGCTCGCAATAACAGATGGCGAGACGGATAATTTGAGCGGTAAAATCCCGGCCCATGCGCGGATTGTTATTGCGTCCGATTTCCTTGAAGACCCGGATGTGTGGCGCGCGCGTCTCTCCCGCCTCTCGGCCCGGCCCGCAAAAGGCGTCTTGCTGCACATTATAGACCCGGCAGAGCGCGATTTCCCCTATCGGGGGCGCGTGCAAATGCGCGTTCCAGGCTTGTCCGCCCTGCCGCCTTTACTTGTTGGCCGCGCAGAACGGGCGCGCGAGCGCTATCAAGCCCGCTTTGCTGCGCATATGGACGCGCTATCACAAACCGCGCGGCGTCTTGATTGGCCTTTGATCACACATGAAACAGACAAGCCTGCGACAGCGGCCATGACAGCGCTTTATATGGCGATAGCCGGGGAGCAGCGGTAATGCCCCTGATGCTTACTTTAGGACCTCTGACATTCCTAGCCCCGCTGACTTTGATCGGGCTTATTGTGTTGCCGTTAATTTGGTGGCTTTTGCGCGTCACGCCCCCTTCACCAAAGAAACAAACCTTCCCCCCGCTCCGCATCCTGCAAGACGTCGTTACCGAAGAAGAAACGCCCGACAGCACGCCCATATGGCTCTTACTATTTCGCCTCTTTCTCACAGCCCTTGTCGCGATTGCTTTGGCCCGTCCCATTTTCATGCAGCCTGAAGGGATTGCAGACCGTCCCATAACGCTCATTATTGATGATGGCTGGGACGGCGCGGCCAATTGGAGCGCAATGATTAAGGAAGCCGAATCCCGCATTGCCGATGCGCGCCGCAAAAACCTGGACGTTCTGATTGCCCGCACTTCAGACAAAGCGCCATTGGCGTTTGCTCCCGCGGCTGATGCTATGCGCGAGATTAAATCTATACGGCCCGGCCCCCTACCTTCCGATCACGCAGCTCTGGCAAAACAGTTTGAAAGCGTTGATCTATCCGGCAGTCATGTTGTCTGGCTATCCAGCGGTATGGATCATGGGCAGGCCGAAATTTTGTCTGCGGCTATTTCCGGCGCGCCAAGCCGCGTCAGGCTGACCCCGAATAGCGAACTAACCCCGCTCCTGCCCGGCGAAACGGCTGAAACAGCCAGCGGTTTTCGCTCAGTCTGGCACCGCCCGGATACGCGCGGCCTACGCACCGCCGAAGTGACCGCCCACGGCCCGGACGGCGCGGTCATCGCCCGGTCAAACATCGAATTTTTGCCGGGAGCCGATATGGCAGAGGCGAGTTTTGAGCTCCCGTCTGAACTGCGCAGCCGGATCACCCTGCTACGCGCCAGCGATGTTGCATCCGCCGGATCCATTAAATTGCTGGATGATAGTTGGGGCCGTCCGCTTATCGGCATCCTCACGCCGGAAACCGATACGGGCAGCCCGCTTTTATCGGAACCCTTTTATGCGGAAACCGCTTTGTCGCCCTATGCCGATATTTTTACCGGCTCACTCAACGATATTCTGCCGCTTGGCCCTAGCATTATTGTCATGCCGGACGCGGCCCGCATCGCTAATGACGATGTAAAAACCTTTGTCGAAGCCGGAGGCCTGCTTATCCGTTTTGCCGGGCCCAAGCTTGCCACACGGAGTGATACCCTCCTCCCCGTTGATTTACGCGAAGGCGGGCGCGCCTTGGGCGGGGCATTGACATGGGAAGACCCGCAAAAACTTGCCGCATTTGCCGAGGATAGCCCGTTTTTCGGCCTGAAAATTCCGAGCGACATCCGGGTCAACAAACAAGTCATGGCCGAACCCTCCGCGCAAACGGATAGCCGGACATGGGCGCGGCTCGAAGACGGCTCTCCTGTCGTCACATCCGCGCAGCAAGGCTTTGGACGGATCGTTCTTTTTCACGTTACAGCCGGGCCGGAATGGTCGAACTTACCCGTTGGCGGTCTTTATGTGGAGATGCTACGGCGCATGCTCGGCATGGCCAGAGCCACGCCCGGTAAAACCACGCAAGGCACGGGCGACTGGGCGCCTGAGCGTGTCTTAAACGGTTTTGGCCGCCTCACCAGCCCCGGCATTGATGTGCGTCCTATAGCCCAAGATGCGTTTGACACCACATCGATTAGCGTTCAACACCCGCCCGGACTATACCGCCAAGGCGCGCGCCGCAAAGCCCTGAACACAGTGACAAACCCCGAAAACGTGTCTGTGGTCGGAGCTCTGCCCGGAATTGAAACTGCCCCTTACGGCGAAACGCGGCAGCAAACTTTAGGCGGGCTTTTGCTGGGCCTCGCGCTAGGGTTTTTAGCGCTTGATGCTATCTTTGGACTCATGGTTTCCGGTCGATTATCCTCAATTTGGCACCGCAGTCATACCGCCTCCTTTGCCGCTATATTGCTTGCGGCAATGCTCATCATGCCTACGCATAGTCTCGCCCAAGAGAGCGGTCCCGCGACCGACGCCCTTGAACTTCATCTGGCCTATGTCATCACAGGCGATGCCCGCAAAGACCGGATGAGCGAAGCCGCTATGAAAGGCCTGTCCGATGCGCTCAACCGGCGCACTACCATTGAACCTGTTGGTGTTCGCGGGGTTGACCCTGAAACTGACGCGCTGATTTTTTATCCCTTTTTGTACTGGCCTGTTAGCCGCAGCGCTCCGGAGCTATCCCCCAAAGCGAGCCGCGCGCTTAACGCATTTATGGCCGGCGGCGGAACGCTTGTGCTCGACACGCAAGACGCAGGCGATCAAGCTGTACTAGGAGGCGCGGCCCATCCGGGCCTTGCGCGCATCACGAAATCACTAGATGTTCCGAGCCTCGCCGCCGTACCAGAAGACAATGTGCTGACAAAATCCTTTTATCTGTTGCAGGTGTTTCCGGGCCGATGGGCTAACGGCACGGTATGGATAGACCGGGACGTGAACGGCGCAGCACGAGACGGCGTTAGCAGCGTTATCATTGGCAGCAATGATTGGGCCGCCGCATGGGCAATGACCGATGATGGTGAACCGCTGGCAACGCTGGAGCGCGACATTCCTAACCAACGCGAAATGTCCCTACGGTTTGGCGTTAACCTCGCCATGTATGCCCTTGCAGGGAGCTATAAATCAGATCAGGTTCACGCAGCTGCCCTGATAGAGCGGCTGGGCCAACAGGAACGCCAACCCGAAAATATGGGCGACCCGTTCGGAGTGCCGATCAGCCCTGAGGATAATCCACGCTAATGCCGCCCTTACCCAACATAGCCTTTGATCTGCTTCTGCCCTTATCGATCATTGCCATTCTTATGGCTTTGGCCGTTCTGGCAGCGGTTTTGGTCGGGATGGGGCGGATGCGCAGTTTCCTGTTACGTATCTTTGCGGCGCTGATGATTGGCGCAGCTTTGATGAACCCGCAAACCGTCGAAGAGGACCGCGAGCCGCTTAAAGACGAAGTGCTTATTCTAAAAGATATGTCCGATAGCGCGCAGATCGGAACGCGCGCAGCCGCCTTGGAAAGCACATATGCAGCACTTATAAAAACCCTCGAATCCGACCCTACTATCGCGGTAACAACCGCCAATGTGCCGACGGATGCAAACGGCACCCGCATGACAGCGGCCATGATTGAATCGCTGGGCAATCTACCGCAATCACGTCTCGCCGGAATTATAGCCATCACGGACGGACAAGTGCATGATCTGCCAGACAATCCGGAAACGCTTCTACCGGATACAGTCCCCTTTCACAGCCTGATTGTCGGCGACCCCAATGCGCGCGACCGCCGCATTCGCGCGATCCTTGCGCCGCGCTTTGGACTGGTGGGTGAACAGGCTGACTTTGTTGTCCGCGTTGATGATCCGGGCCGCATCGGCGAACGCGCGCCTATTGAAATCAAGCTCAACGGCGAGGTTAAAGCCCGCTTTTCCGCCATTATCGGCGACCGCGTCACGCTGCCGCTTAAAATCGAGCGGCGCGGCGTCAATACTGTAGAACTCACAGTTGAACCGGCGGAAGGCGAGCTCACTCTAAAGAATAATCTGTTTGTTGCTGAAATATCAGGCATTCGTGACCGTATGCGGGTCTTGCTGGTAACCGGGGAGCCGCACCGGGGCGGACGGTCTTGGCGCAATCTGCTCAAAAGCGACCCAGCGGTTGATCTGGTTCAGTTTACGATTTTGACCAATCCGGGCGCGAAATTTGTCAACGCCACACAGGACGAATTATCCCTGATTGCCTTCCCGACGCGGCGATTATTTGAAGAAAAACTTGATGAGTTTGACCTCATAATTTTCGATCAGTTTACCCGCCGCCGCACGCCGGGGCGCTCTGGCCGTGCCACGCCGATTTTGCGGCCATATTATATCCAAAATATTGCGGAATATGTCGAGGACGGCGGCGCATTATTGGTCGCTACAGGCCCGGCCTTTGCGACCGAAGACAGTCTTTACCGCTCGCCTCTATCCGCAATTCTTCCAGCCGTTCCCACCGGCGAAACCGCAGAATATAGTTTCAAGCCCAAGCTGAACGATAAAGGCCGCCGCCACCCGGTCACAGCGCCGTTTTACGGCAAAGACGACCAAAGCTGGGGCTCTTGGTTCCGCATTATTGAGAGCAATGTGGTCAGCGGCGATATTTTAATGAACGGCCCGGGCGAGGAACCTTTATTGGTGATCGAGAAAGTCGGCGATGGCCGCGTGGCGATGTTGATGTCCGATCAGGCTTGGCTTTGGGCGCGCGGCTATGATGGCGGCGGGCCCTATAATGAAATGTTCCGGCGTCTGGCGCACTGGCTGCTCGGCGAGCCAGATCTTGACGCCGAAAAACTCAGCGCGCAGACCAATGGCGATACACTGATGATCGAGCGCCGCACCTTGTCCGATGACGCGCAAAATATCACTCTGCAAAAACCTGACGGCACCACCGAAGTCGTGACCTTGGAAAAGATCGAAAACGGCCTCTTTCGCGGCAGCGCGAAGACCTCCGGGCAAGGCGCTTACCGCCTAACATCGGGCGATCTGACAACCATCACAGCGATTGGCGCGCTCAACCCGAAAGAATTTTCAGACTTAACACCCACGCGCGAGATATTAGCCCCTTTCTCGGCTGCGACAGGCGGCAAGACCGTCATGACGCCCACCACGGCTGAAATCCCCGCTATCCGCCGCGTCAGAGATAGCGCCGCAAAATCGGGAGACGATTGGATAGGGCTTGTCGCCCATAATGAATATGTCACCCGCGCGTCCAAGCGCGCACCGCTCGCTCCGGGCTTATTATTCTATGCTCTGGCTTTGCTCGCTCTGGCGTTAGCTTGGAGACGCGAAGGGCAGTAATTGAGAGCTTAAGGGAGTGTAAGCCTTATTTTGCTAAAGCGGCTACGAACATGGAGAGCCTTATGCGCAAACAGATCATACGCGGACTAACCCTAGCGCTTTGCGGCATGGCTCTATCAGGCTGCATTGTCGCCAAAACTACGGGCAAAGTGGCGGCGCTTCCGTTCAAAGCCGTTGGAAAAACGGCTGAAGTCGCGGGCAAAACAGTCTATCACACCGGGCGCATTGCCGGAACCAGCGTATATGAAACCGGAAAATTTGCCGGGAAATCTGCCTATATGACCGGCAAAGGCGTTTACTATCTGGGCCGCGTGCCTGTGCAAATTACCGACAAAGCGCTCGACACAACCACCAAAGTGCTGACTGTAACCACACAAGTGGTCGATCTCTCGGGCAAGGTCGTGACCCTCTCCAAGCAAATTCAGTCCTATGAACTGGATGCAGAACTTGCAGCGCTCCGCCATAGCGCCAACCTCGTCCGCGTATTTGTTGACGCGGCGAGTTAGGTCTTCATTACGACATTGTGATGCGCCGTCCATTTGTGAGCGGCAAAAAAATGTGCTATGGTAATACTCCGAAAAGGAGACTCTTATGCCCCGTTTTATCACTGCCTCTATCCTTGCCTTGACCCTGTGCGCGGCGGTGCCCGCCTTTGCGAAAAGCTCCAGTAAGTTTGAAACTACCCTCTCTGCACCAATTACTAGCGCCGTGAAAGTAGAAGTCGTACTTGGGGATGATTTGGCCCACCGCGCGAATAACCTGCCCAAAGATCGGCGGGACCGCGGGTTCTCACGCGGTTTGAATGATGCGTTTGGCGGCAACGGTTTTTACGGCGAACGGGATTTAAACCGTCTTACGGAGCGCCTGCAAAAACGGCTCGAAAAACGTCTTGAAAAAGAAGGCGTCGCAACAGACCCCGGTGCAGACACAGTCTTACGTCTTGTGATTACCGATGCCCGGCCAAACCGCCCCACATTCCGCCAACTCTCCAAAGATGTTAGCCTGTCTTACCAGAGCTTTGGTATTGGCGGCGCAGCCTTTGAAGGCGAAATTATTGCAGCCGGAGGCGAGTCGCTCGGTGATTTATCTTACGCATGGTATGAAGACAGTATTCGTGATGCCGCCTATAGCGGGACATGGACGGATGCTCATCGCGCCATTGATCTTTTCGCCCGCAAGACGGCTAAAACCCTCATAAACTGAGTTTGTAAGCAAGCCCGTTAAGGCACGCCGATATATTTATGGGTCTGTACGCTAAGCCGCCAAAGCGGATTATTGAGGCAATAATCAAATGCGGCCCGCGCATGTATGTCCGCCTTTTCGCCCTTATTGCTGTCATCCCGGTAGCTGTCATCCCGGGGCTGAAGGCAGAAATTCTTAAAGTCCAAATTGATGAAGTCTTCCGGAGCGTTTTCCGTCTGCGGATAGACGAGTTTAAGCTCATCGCCCGATGTTTGCACCAGCGGCGCGTTCGCTTTTGGGCTGACGCATATCCAATCAATACCGTCAGGCGCCGCGATTGTGCCGTTGGTCTCAATCGCGACTTTAATGCCTGCCGCGTGAAAAGCCTCCACTAAGGCGGCATCCAATTGGAGTAACGGCTCCCCGCCAGTGCAGACCACCCAAGGCTGCCCGCCGCCCGGCCATAAGGATAACACCCGGCCTGCTAGGTCTTCGGCTGTCTTGAACCGTCCGCCGCCCGGCCCGTCTATGCCGACAAAGTCCGTATCGCAAAATTTACACACCGCAGCGGCGCGGTCACGTTCAAGCCCTGACCATAAATTACATCCGGCAAAGCGCAAAAACACCGCCGTCATTCCGGCCTGTACGCCTTCGCCCTGCACCGTCAGATACATTTCTTTGACTGCGTAATTCATGAAGATTTATACTCTTGCCAGCCCTGCATGCGCAGAGCGCAAGCCGGACACTCACCGCAACCATAGCCCCAATCATGGCGCGTATCTCTGACGCCCTTATAGCATGTATGCGTATGCTCGGCGATAATCGCAACCAAGCCCGCGCCGCCCAACTCTTCTGCCATGCGCCACGCGCCCGCTTTGCTTAAAGGCATCAGCGGCGTCTCCAAAGAAAACGTCTGCCCCATACCTAATGAAATTGCATGCAATGCAGCATCCAGAGTGTGCTGGCGGCAATCCGGATAACCAGAAAAATCAGCTTCGCACATGCCGCCCACAAGCGTGTTGATGCCCCTGCGATACCCCACAGCCGCCGCAAAATTCAGGAAGATCAAATTACGCCCCGGAACGAACGTGCTGGGCAAGCCCGCCGCGCTCATTGTGATCTCGCTATCGCGCGTTAGCGCCGTATCGCTAATCGCGCCCAGAGCGGAGAGATCAACGACATGATCCTCACCGATTTTCGCTTCCCATGCTGGGAAATCTCGTTTGACAGCTTCCAAAACCGCTAGTCGGCATGTCATTTCAATATCGTGCCGCTGCCCGTAATGAAAACCCATAGTCTCAATATAGTCATAGCGCTCACAGGCCCACGCCAAACAGGTGGCCGAGTCTTGTCCGCCGGAAAACAGTAATAAGGCTTTTGTCGCATTAACCATGGCGGGGCTTTTATATGGTTTTCCGCGCCGTTGCCAGCATAATGGCACCCTTCTTGAAGTCCTTTATACTGTGTGTGGTTATGGGATCACAGCGGGCAACATAGATGCGGGATCGATGAAAAAGCGATATATTCTATACGGCGTGATCGGGCTCGAAATTTTGGCTCTGCCGTTCTCGGCCGGCGCTATCCATCATGTTATGTCCTCAAACAGCCAATATGCGGTGCTCACAGAACTTCCAAGTGAACCCGGCGTATCCCGCCTTGTGGTCAGCAGCAACGCCCCGTTTGTGTTATCCGCCGAAGGCGCCAGCACGCCAATGGACATTCGCGTCAATGTAAGCGGATATATCAACGCCGTGCGCTTCGGTGATGATGCGCAGCTACCGGGTCTCCCCGCATATTGCGCCAATCCGCAAAACCCGTCTATGATGGCCGTCTATACAAGCCAGCGCGCTACATCGACGACAGATGCGGATATACTCAGCCAGTCTGTGGTTTTAGACATTCAATATGACGCTACAAAGACCCCGCATTTTTCTGTGGAGACAGTGAAAGCCGGACGCAATATTCCCAAAGCCCCCGCTTGCGGGAGCGCGCCTGTATAGGATAGTCTTCCTTAGTAGAGGAGAGACATATGGCAGGATTATATTTTGATGAGTTTGTCACGGGGCATGTGTTCAAACATGAGCTTCGGCGCAGCGTCACCGAGAGCGATAATATGCTCTTCTCCAACATGACGCTTAATCCGCAACCTCTCCATATTGATTTTGATTTTGCCTCCAAAACTGAATTTGGAAGGCCGCTGGTCAATAGCCTGTTTACGCTGGGCTTGATGATCGGAATTTCAGTAAACGATACAACCATTGGCACAACGATTGGTAATTTGGGTATGAGCGAAGTTAAATTCCCGCACCCTGTTTTCCACGGCGATACAATTCACGTCGAAACCGAAGTCAAAGCCCTGCGGGAGAGCCAGTCACGGCCAACACAGGGCATTGTGACCTTTATTCACAGGGCTTATAATCAGGATGATGTTTTGGTGGCCATATGCGAGCGGGCCGCTTTGATGAAAAAGAAACCCGTTTAAGCGCTAAATAATCAGGGGTGTTGATGGGACGGCCTAACCGTTTGCGGTTTTCCCGAAGGCCGCTTCGAGGCGGTTGATCTGATCTGCAACGGTGTTACCGGTCTGCGCGGCGATCGATCCGTAAAGGCTGCGGTCAAGGCGGACAATGCGCTCATAAAGCTGTTCTGATTGCGCCATAAGATCAACAAGCACGGCCGGTAAGGCGTTGGCGTCTTCTGCTAGCTTGGAGAATGATAGGCCAACTTCGGGCTTCTTTTCCGGGACAAGGCGGTATTTTTCCTGCCGGGCTTCAGCCGATGTAATCTCGCCCTCTTTGAGGGCCCGTTGCACCAAGAGCCAACTTGCAACCTGCATAAGGCGCGTGGTCAACCGCATAGAGTTTGAAGCATAAACGAGCGCATCAGAGCGCGAAAGCTTCTGGCTATCATCACGGCCCGCCCCGTCTAGGTAGGCAGCGGTTTGCTCAACCATATCCATACCTTCGCGAAACGTCCGAACAAACAGCTCAGATCCTGTAAATTCCATCAACCGAGTTTCGGCTTGCGGTGTGAGTGTGTCCATATCAATCATAAGTTTTAAGTCCGCAGCCATAATTTTCTCCGGCGCCTAAGGCGCAATTTGTACCAAATACATGTAATATGTCGATTTGTATGTCCAAATTGCAATCCATGGGCCAGTTAGAGCCTTTTCCCGAAAATTTGCTCCGCAACGTCCAATTCACTTTGTTTCTTGGTTAATTCTAGCTGAACGCGATTAACCTCATTCTGTAGTACGGTGATTCGATGGAGGAGTTCAGCACGCGATACACCATAAAGATCTTCTCCAATGAGAAAATCTGTGGATTTTATCGCATCGTCCCCCATAATCTTGTCCCCAACCCATGCTTGCCGCTTGTAAACCGCTGCATTGTTTGTTAAGCTTTTAACGAATTTAACGTGGACTTCAAAGGAAATGTTAGAATTAAGCCCGGCGAAGCCGGGTTTTTTAATGTCAAAAAATAGCGCACGCTCACTACGAGCCGACGGAGGCCCATATGACACAGATTTTAATGCCCAAAGCAACGGCTGTATGGCTTATTGACAATACGGCTTTGACCTTTGATCAAATTTCAACATTTTGCGGACTGCATATACTCGAAGTCGAAGGCATAGCGGACGGCGATGTGGCTGCGGGCATTCGCGGAGCCGACCCGATTTCCAATGCCCAGCTTGCGCGCGAAGAGATTGAAAAAGGCGAAAAAGACCCAGCATATGTACTCAAGGCCTCATCATTTACGAATGAAGATGTATCTGTTGGTAAAAACCGCAAAAAAGGGCCGCGTTATACGCCCTTATCGCGCCGGCAGGATCGTCCTGATGCGATCGCATGGCTCGTGCGCAATCACCCAGAAGTGAGTGATCCCCAGATTTCAAAATTGATTGGCACAACAAAGCCGACAATCTCCGCTATTCGTGAACGTACGCATTGGAAGATGAATACGATCAACCCGACTGACCCGGTCTCGCTAGGTCTATGTTCACAAATTGATTTGGACGAAATCGTGCGCAGTGCTGCTGACAAAAAAGCCAAAATCGACGCTAAACTTGCAAAAGAAGCTGAAGAGGCGGGCATCCCTCTCAAGCCAGTTGAAACCGCTCCAGCGCAAGCGGCTGAAACGCCGAAAGTCGAACATACGCTTGAGAGCCTGTTTAAACCTTCTACTGATCAGTCCTAGTTTGATCTTCGGGCCACAGTCGATCTAGCCGCTCGAGCTTGCGCCGTATGTCAGCGGCGCCGGGGCGCTCGCGTAGCGCTTCCTGATAAGCGGCGCGCGCTTTATCAAATTCGAATTCCTGCTCAGCAACAAAACCGATCAAAACATGAACCCGCGCGGGCTGCGTAATATTGACCGCTAGGGCTTTGTCAGCATAGGTCTTTGCATTCCTAAATTCAGCCGCATTTGCGGCTATGGTTCCTAAGGACAGATAAGCATCACCAAAACTCGGATCGACACTCAAAACATTCTGAAAATCCTTCTTGGCAGAGGTTAAATCATCAAGCTTCATGTGCATAATACCGCGGTTAAACAGGCTCGCGGTCTGATTATGCTTCGAAAGATTCGACTCTAACAAAGCTGCATCGCACGCTTGTGTCCACGACAGCTTTATAACGCGGTTGCGTGCATATTGCTGGCATTGTTTCGCGTTTTCAGATCCGATAATCCGTGACACTGTCTTGAACTGCATATTCGCGGCGAATTGATATTCAAGTTTTCGGTCTCTCGCTCTGTCTTTAATCAGCGTTTTAACAACAGACTGCTCAACAACAAAATCAGAGGGCGTATTCGACGTCACGGCACAGGCCGACACTAATAAAAGAGCCGCCAAGACAGCTATGGAGCGCCCTGCCATATCTAG
>CAYGRF010000026.1:0-23572 GCA_964352275.1 uncultured Caulobacterales bacterium | reverse complement strand
CAAAACGCGAGAGCAACTTACACTTCTTGGTTTGCCCGTGGCCCGGATTGATGCTTTGCTCACAAAAATGGCCGATGAGACTGTCCGCTTGAGGGAACAAATCAATGATCCCACACAGACATGGCGTAAAGTCCCGCGGATGAAACAGCTCCGTGAAGTTTATGACAGTATCATCAAAAAGGAACTGACATCGACGGAATATCAGGACTATCGCCGCCTCCTTCAGGCGAACGCTCAAACGAGAGATGCGCAGATTTGGATTAAATCGGGCGAGAAAATGCGGCTTGTCGATGTCGGACTCGGCCTTTCTGATGGCTCTTTCGTTGAGGTGATTTCCGGCCTATCGGACGGGGATGAAGTTATTACGTCAATTGGCGGGGGCGCGCGTCGAGGGCTGCCTCGGGGACGACCAGGTTAGTCGATGACGACCATTACCTCAAACCTTCCTCTAATTTCATGCCGGGGGCTGACCAAAATTTATAAAATGGGTCAATCCGAAGTGCGCGCATTGGACGCTGTTGATCTCGATATTCATCACGGTGAGTTCGTCGCCATCATAGGCTCGTCCGGATCGGGTAAATCAACCCTAATGAATATGCTGGGCGCTTTGGATCAGCCGACATCAGGACAGGTTACAATCAACGGCGAAAATGTTGGTTCCATGAAAAGTAAAAGCCTCGCTGAGTTTCGAAATTCAACCATCGGCTTTGTATTCCAGCAGTTTCAACTTTTGCCCAAAAAGTCAGCCTTAAAGAATGTGGCTTTACCGCTTGAATACCGGAAACCCAGAGTCAAAGACGCGCTGGGCCTAGCGGCCCATTGTCTGGATCTTGTGGGATTAGGCGACCGCGGAAGACACCGCCCTACGGAACTATCCGGGGGACAGCAGCAACGCGTTGCCATCGCGCGCGCGCTTGCTGGATCCCCCAAAGTCTTGCTCGCGGATGAGCCTACGGGCGCGCTCGACAGTAAAACCTCGGCCAGCATTATGGGATTGATGCAGGATTTAAACGCGCAAGGCATTACCATCATCGTTATAACACACGAAGACGAAGTAGCCGCTTATGCTAACCGCGTGATTGAGTTCAAAGACGGCCGTATTATTTCGGATAAGCGTAATGCAGAGGTGGCAGTATGAATACCTTTGCAACATTGGGGCTGGCTGCGAGTTCGATTATTGAACGGCCTCTGCGCTCGCTGTTGACGTCTTTAGGTATCATTATTGGCGTGGCTGCGGTTTATGCCATGCTCGCGCTCGGTGAAGGCGCGAAAAAGCAGGTGGAAGAGAGCCTCAATTCGATCAGCACCCGGACTATGCAAATTTGGCCGGATTGGAATAGAGGGCGATCTTCACAAACCCGTCCGTCTATGCCTTTTACCGAACAAGACATCAGAGACATGCGATCAATCAATGGCGTCTATGCTGCCACGGGAACCTTAACCGGACGAAATTATACAATTGCAACGGATATCAATGATTTGAGCGGTAACTTTCTTGGTGTTGATCCGGACCAGCTAAAAGCCAGTGGGAGTGAGTTGAAAATGGGGGAGAATATCTCCTATTCCGATATTGAAACGCGGCGTCCCGTGATTGTTATCAGTGAAGGTGTGCAGCGGCGTCTGTTTGATAATCAAAACCCTTTGGGCGAGATCCTTAAAGTCAATAATGTTGCATTCACAATTAAAGGTGTTGTTACCCAAGCGGATAGTAATTTTTCTTTCGGCAATGATGATCTTTTTGTCTGGGCTGCGATCACAGTGGCGCGCGAGCGGGTGATTGGCGGCAATCGTTTTGTTCAAAACCACGTTAGCAATATTCGGGTTGTGGGCGACCTTGGTCAAGACCTCAACAGTATTGAAAATGAAATCAATATTATTTTGAGGCGGTCTCGGGATTTGAAAGCGGGCTCGCCCCCTGATTATCGTATCTTTTCGTCTCGCGGCCGGCAGGAGCAGGTTGCGGAAGAGACAAAGGCCTTGAGCTTTCTGCTTGCTGCGATGGGCGCAATTTCATTGCTGGTTGGCGGTGTTGGCGTGATGAATATCATGCTGGTTTCTGTGACCGAACGCACACGCGAGATTGGGCTTCGCATGGCGCTCGGCGCGAAGAAATCCAACATTATGAACCAGTTTCTAACCGAAGCGCTCCTGCTCTGTATTTTATCCGGTATTGTTGGCCTGATGCTTGGTTTTTTCATGTCGAAATTTGCCATGGATACGATGGATGTTGAACTTGTTTTCAGTCCGTCTGTGGCGCTTATTTCTTTTGGATCCGCACTCATGATTGGCGTGGTCTTTGGCTTTTTGCCCGCCCGGCGTGCTGCCGGACTGAACCCAATTGAGGCTCTTCGCCATGAATAGAACCGCTATGCCTACCTTACGGCTTTTGTTGGTGTGCTCTGTGTTTAGCGCATTATCTGCGTGCGCCAGCCTATCATCACCCGTTCAAACCGATATGCCCGCAGCAGGCGTGGATATTCCGCCGAGTTGGTTGCTGGACCTACCCTCAGGCAGCAACGCAGTGCAGGACTGGTCCGAGCTATATGACGATCCAATTTTACTCAAATATTTGAGTATAGCGGAGGCGCAAAATTTCGATATAAAGATAGCCCAAACACGCGTCATTGGGGCAGAAGCAGAGCTGAGACGCGCGGCGGCCCGCCTGAAGCTCCGGTTTGATGCTAGTGCCTCGGCGTCGGGGTCGGCCCTTCTCTCTGATGTTGATGATCCTGTTGACAGCTACGGTTTGAGCCTGTCGGGCCGGTGGGATATTGATATTTTTGGCCAAACCCAGACTCTTATAGAGGGCTCCCGGGCCAGCTTGCATGCGCAGGAAGCCTTAGCGGCTGATACGCGCCAAGCGGTTTTGGGCGCGACCGGACGGGCCTATGTTCGGGCTGTGGAAGCGGCGCTGCAAGTTGATTTGGCAAAAACCAATCTTGACTTTCTGACGGAAAGCCGCCGTATCTCAGAAGCGCGTTATCGTTTGGGTGATACAGCGAAAGGGGATTTCTCTTTTGCTGAAGCCAATTACCAAAGCGCGCTCGCGAGCTATGAAAGTACGGTTCAATCCGCCCGCGCGGCCCGCCGGGCTTTGAGCATAATACTGGGAGACTATCCCGAAGAAGACCTCGAACTTGCAAGCGGTCTTGGTGAGCCTACGCTGATGCCTGCCCGGGATCTGCCCGCGAGCGTTCTTGAGCGCAGGCCTGATATTGTCGCCGCTCGGGCGCAATTGGCTGGTCGTGCGGCTTCGCTCCAAGGGGCGAAACTGGCGCGGTGGCCCAATCTTGATATATCCGGTAGCTTGTCTTCTGGCTCAGCTTTTTCCGACCTTTTTGATCCTGCCGATTATATTGCACGCTTGGGCGCGGGCCTCTCTCAAGTTATATTTGACGGGGGTGCCATTCAAGCAGGTATAGACGGGGCCAGGGCCGACCTGGATATTTCCCTGCTGTTATACGAACAGCGCTTGCGCCGCGCTATGGGAGAAATAAAGGATGCCTATGACCGCGCTGAGACGCTAAAGCGCACGCTCGTCAATCTCAAAGCCTCTTCTGAGGCCGCCAATGAGGCGTTACGATTAGAATCGGTTCAATTCGATCTTGGCGAAAGCTCGCTCCTTGACGTGCTGCAAGTCCAAACGCGGGTGAATAATATTGATGCTTCGCTTATCCGCACAAAAGCAGCTCTCCTTGAGACTGCTTTGACAGCCAACGAAGCTGTGGGCGGGTTTGAATAAAACCGTATTCAAATCAATATTTTCCGATTTTCCTACCAGAATACAGCGTAGAGAATAATCAGCGTAATGACCGTAATCGCAGCGGCTATTTTAAAACCTAAGCTGGTCGAAAAGTCGACTTCTTTGAGGTCAACAACGTCATTGCTCACGGCCATTTTACTGAATTTTGACACAACAAACCCGGTTACGAGGCAGGTCAGGAATACGGCCCAAATGCGGTTCACGAAAGCCATTTCCTGCGCGCCAAATTTGAGCGCAATGTTGGCTATGACGGATATAAGCAACATCGCCATCGCTGCGCTGGACGTTGTGGGTTTCCAGAACATTCCCATTAAGAACACGGCGACAACGCCGGGGGCAATAAACCCTGTATATTCCTGTAAAGTTTGGAACGCGCTTTCAAGACCGCCTAGCAATGGCTGGGCAAGAAACACAGCGATGACGATAGCCAGGATCGCGGTTATCCGGCCGACGCGGACATAATGCACGTCTGAATGTGCGGGCTTGAGGGTCTTGTAAATATCCATCGTAAAGATCGTTGAAATAGAATTCATCATCGACGCAAGAGACGACACAATTGCTGCGATAAGCGCCGCAAAAATAAGCCCCTTGAGGCCTGAGGGCATGATTTTCATCACTTCAGGGTAAGCTCGATCCGATTTTTCTGCAAGAGCGGCTCCGTCAACTAGGCTGCCCATTTCCGGCATTGCCAACATGACGGCTGCAATACCCGGCAGAACAATGATGACCGGCATTAAAAGTTTTAGGAATGCCGCGAAGGCAAGGCCCTTTTGAGCTTCTCGAATGCTCTTCGCGCCCAGCGCACGCTGGATAATATATTGGTTAAAGCCCCAATAAGAGAAATGCAGCACCCACAGACCTCCTAGGATCGTCCAAATGCCTGGAAGGTCTTTATAGGCGGGGTGATCTTTATCTAGGATCATATCAAACTTGCCGGGGATTTCCGTGTAAAGCCGTTCAAACCCTGCGATAACGCCATTGCCTTGTCCGATAATGCCCATCGTCATCCACGCAATGATCAGGCCGCCAGCAATCAGAATAACGACTTGAATAATGTCCGTCAGCGCGACCGCTTTCAGCCCGCCATACATGGAATAGGCCAGAGCAAATGCGCCCAATCCGGCCATGCCCCAAAACAGAGACAAGCCTGTCAACGAGTTTACGGCGAGCGACCCAAGCCACAAAACGGTTGTCAAGTTCACGGCCGTGTATAGCGCGATCCAGTAAACGGACATTGTGGTTTTGACGGTATGGCCAAACCGTTGGTCCAGAAACTGCGGCATGGTATAAATGCCGCGTTTAATGAATATTGGAACAAAGAACGCAGCAACGATCAAAAGAACAATCGCGGCCTGCCATTCATAGGCGGCAATCGCAAGCCCGACGGCAAAGCCTTGCCCGGACATGCCGATAATTTGTTCTGCGGAAATATTGGCGGCAACCAATGACGCGCCGATGGCCCACCACGGCAGGGACTTGCCTGCGAGAAAATAGTCTTCCGTGCTTTTTGACGTGCCCTTTGGCTCTCGTGATACATATTGCGCAATAGCGAATAGAATAACAGCATAGGCTGCCACCACGATTAAATCTAGCGTGCTTAAAAACATAATGTCCCCCTTAAATGCCCTTATTGTGGGCAACTCCTATTTGATTGAGTCTCTGTTATCGTTGCCGCGTGTATCGCAAGGCTTGCTTTTGTTGTTGCGGTTAGGCTCATTGCTGTGTTGACAGAATCGGCTTCTAATCCTGCGCTAACAAAGCAGCTAAGCGGAATACTGGACTTTGTCCATTCCCCTTTTGGCAGCGCAGCGATCAGAGAAGAAATGTCGAGTTCGCCTGCGCACCCGTCTCCGCAGCCCATAGACACTTGAATAGGGCCTTGGGGCGCAGCGTCAACACGCCACTCAAACTCTAGGCTCAACGTGTCAATATCGCCGAGCGCGGATAAATCAATCGGGCGGCGGGTGCGTACGCTAGCACTGGCTTTACCATTACCTGACCAAGCTATAATGCGAGAATCTTCCTGTGCTTTATAATCTGTTCCGCGTATGGAAATGCCGCCGCCAAGGCTTGATCCCATTAATGCCGTCATCGGAGTGTTGAGATTAGACGTATCGCCCAGATAAAGCTTGAAGGGGTTTGCGGCATCGCCGCGTTCAAAAACAGTTCCGTCAAAAGATGCGGCAATATCAGCAATGCCGGGATCTTCAGACAAAGCTGTGAACTTTACGGGCGCGGCATAGGTCAGGCCATACCCATAAGGATAAAGCACGGCGGGATCATTTGCATTATTGATCGGCGTTCCCGTGCCATTGGCAGGCCAAGAAAAAGATAGCTTACCTTTGAAATCATGCCGAGCGGTGCCGTCCGCGTTGGCAACCAAAACATCCGCGACTCCGCCGGCCTCTGTACCGGGCAGCCAAGCCACAACAAATGCATCGGATGCGTTCAAAATAGGATTCATCCACATGGGTCGTCCGGTCAAAAATACAGAAATCACGGGAATGTTTCGAGCTTTCAAAGAGCGGATTAGAGCCAGGTTTCTTCCGTCCTGGAACTCAAAAACGACATCAGACCGATCTCCGCGGTATTCAGCATAGGGCTGCTCACCGAACACTACAACGGCAACATCGGGCGTATCGGTAAAAGTGCCGTCCGCAGAATACACTGCGTTTCCGCCTTGAGATGCTACAGCGTTTTTTATCCCGCTAAATATGGTTTCACCGGTTTCGAAAACATCATTGCTGTTATTGTCCCCTTGCCAGGAAAGCGTCCAGCCGCCGGTTTGCTGCTGCATAGAATCTGCGCCCGAACCCGCCACAAGAATTTTTTGCGCGGGATTGAGTGGGAGTATAGAGTTTTGGTTTTTTAAAAGCACCAATGACTCGCGAACGGCCTGACGGGCAATGGCTGCGTGTTCAGGCGCGCCAAGCATATCCAGATTTGCGCTGGCGCGTGTGGATGGAAGCCCGGCCTCAAAAAGACCGGCGCGGATTTTTACGTCCAGAATACGGGAAACAGCCTCGTCGAGACGGGCCATATCCAATTCTCCAGATTTGGCGTGTTTTAGGAGCGAATCGTAAAGCCCTTTCCAGCTATCGGGGGCCATATACATATCAATCCCTGCGTCCAGCGCGGCCGGGCAATCGGTGTTGGTGCATCCCGGAACTTCGCCGTGGCCATTCCAGTCACCGACAACAAACCCCTTAAAGCCCATCTGGCCGCGCAAAACATCTGTGAGGAAAGTTTTTGAGCCATGCATTTTTTCGCCGTTAATGCTGGAAAACGAGGACATGACAGTCTGAACACCGGCATCAATGGCCGGCGGGTACCCTGCGCCGTGGGTTTTAATGATTTCAGCAACATCGCCGATGGTATCGCCTTTATCTATGCCGAATTGTGTGCCGCCATCGCCGACAAAGTGTTTAGCCGTGGCAATCACATTGTCCCCGACAAGGAAGTCTTTTTCGCCCTTGTAACCTTGAAGGCCTTCAACCATCGCTTTGGAATAGGCGGCTACAAGGGCTGGATTTTCAGAATAGCTCTCATAAGCCCGGCCCCAGCGGTCATCAAGGGCAACTGCAAGCGTTGGGGCAAATGTCCAGTCAATACCGGTCGCGCGAACTTCGCGCGCGGTCACGTCGCCGATTTTTTTCATCAGATCAGGATTATTGGCAGCGCCAAGTCCTATATTGTGCGGAAAGATCGTGGCGTTTTGAAGATTATTATGTCCGTGCACTGCGTCTGTACCCCACAGCGCGGGTATGCCGACGCCGCCATCTGAGGTATCGGTGGACGCGTTCCAATAGGCGTCGGCGAGTGCAACCCATTCCTTCGGCAGCGCGGTAACGCCGCCGCCGGGGGCTGAATTGCCACCGTTTAGAACAGAGCCGAGATTGTAACGTGTCAGGTCTTCAGGCGTTACGGAAGCAATGTCGGCTTGAATGACTTGACCGATTTTTTCCTCAAGGGTCATTTTTGATAAAATTGACTGAACGTCGAGCACCATCTCACTAGATTTCGGCGCTGTATCCTTACAGGCTGTTAATGACAATGCCGTAGCCAAAGCTACAGTCGAGACGAGTTTTTGCATGTATAACCCCAAAATGATACGCGTAGTGCCGTTTAGCCCTGTTCCATGCAGGACAATTTTTGTCTGACTATTGTCTTGCGCGGGACAATGTCAATGTTTATTTGTTGCGCTCAATCAATAAAGCGCTTGAGTTTGCGCATAAGAATCAATCATGTTGCCGCAAAGCACAGGGATAATCATGACGACAATAACAGAAGTGGCGAAACGGGCAGGTGTGTCTGTCAAGACCGTGTCGCGCGTCATGAATAATTATGAACATATCAGCGCGCGAACCCGCGAAAAGGTTGAGACGGCTATTCAGGATCTGAGTTATGCACCGAGTTCTATTGCCCGGCAAATGCGGCTGGGTGATAGTCTGAGCATCGGTATGCTTTACGGCGACCCTAGCAGTGGGTATCAAGCCCGGCTCAATCACGCTGTGCTTAAAGCCTGCTCGGACGCGCGGCGATATTTGGCTGTGGAATTGTTTGACGAGAAAAACATAGACTGGCTTGAGCAAGTCAAATCTTTCTTGGATCGTACAAGAGTCCGAAATCTCATCCTTGTGCCGCCTATGTGCGATTCGACGGATTTACATCAGCTCCTCAAAGACAGAAATGTGAATTTTGTGCTGATTTCTCCATCGCGGCCAGTCTCGGGGGCTACCGCCATCACTATGGATGACCGCCTAGCGTCTAAAGAAATGGTCAATCATTTCATAGACTTGGGACATACACGTATTGGTCATATTAGCGGACATCCGGATCATGTGGCCACGTTATTGCGCCGCCAGGGCTATGAAGAGGCGCTCGCCAAGGCCGGGCTGCCTATCGTTGAGCGTTATCTCTGTTCCGGGAGATTTCGTTTTAAGCATGCCCTGCAATGCGCGGAAAGCATGCTCACCCTTCCTGAGCGCCCCACGGCAATTTTTGCAGCCAATGATGAAATGGCTGCGGCGGTGGTTATGGCGGCCAATCGTTTGGGCCTGAATGTGCCAGACGATTTGTCTGTGGCGGGATTTGATAATACGCCAATTTCGCAAACTATTTGGCCGGAGTTGACAACGGTCGCTCAGCCGTTTGAAGAGATTGCGCGGCAAGCGGTAAAATCCGTGAGTATGGCAGGGCCGGCTATCGGTACGTCATCTGAGACCATCATTTTGGATCACGAACTATTATTGCGCGGATCTGCGGGCCCTGCTCCCGCCTAATCGTTATTTTCTGTAAAGCTTTTTCTCTCGCTGTGGCAATTTTGTCACGGGCAGCACAATAATTGTCCGCATTGTGACTTTTATTTGACAATGATGGACAATTTTGCGACAGGCGAAGATAAGTGTGCTGTTAACGAGGGGGATTCTCGTAATGACAGCGCTGTCAAAAAAACAGATAAACCGTTCAAAAGGGGATGACCATGAACATTAATCAAGATCGCTGGGTAAGACAGTTGCTGCTTGGGGCCTCTGCAATTGCTATGACAAGTATGGTCAGCGTTGCGGCCGCGCAGGACAATGCGTCCGAGGACGATGAAGTTGTTGTGACAGGTATTCGTCAGTCTCTCAAGGCTGCTATGAATGTTAAGCGCGACGCGCAAGGTGTTGTCGATGCGATTACGTCCGAAGATATTGGTAAGTTCCCGGATACGAACCTCGCCGAATCGCTTCAGCGTATCACAGGTGTTTCAATCGACCGGTCTTTGGGTGAGGGCTCTTCTGTTACGGTTCGCGGATTTGGCGCTGATTTTAACTTAGTGACGTTTAACGGACGCCAAATGCCAACATCATCGCTTGGTGATGGCGCGAGCCCGCCATCCGGTCGTTCATTTGACTTTGGCAATTTGGCCTCCGAATCGATTGCTGCCGTCGAAGTTTATAAAACCAGCCAAGCCAGGATCCCTACCGGCGGTATTGGCGCAACATTAAACATTAAAACAGCAAAGCCGCTTGAGTCGCCCGGGCAATCCGGAACTGTCGCTATCAAAGGCGTGTATGATACAAGCCAGCTTGATGATACAACGCTCACGCCAGAAATCTCAGGTCTCTACACCAATACATTTATGGATGATAAAATCGGTATCGCGCTGTCCGGCTCCTTCCAAGAGCGCAAAGGCGGCGTAACGCAGGCCAATGTGGGCTGGCGCGATGGTTATCTGGGTAGCGATGCATTTGAGAATGAGTGGGGCCGTCTTCCACGTCCGGGCTCGTGGAATTATATTGACGGTGTTGTCAATTCCCCTGGCGCGACTGATGTGTACGAAGTCCCGCAAAATGCGGATTACGAGCTGGCTGATTTCCACCGTGAGCGGATCAATGGTCAGGCCGTATTGCAGTTCCAACCGTCTGATAATCTGAGGTTAACCGCTGATTTTGTATTCTCGCAAAACGAAGTTGAAGTTGATAAAAGCACAGCCGGTATCTGGTTTGATCACGGCTTCACAAACAGTGCTTGGACCGACGGACCTGTTGCAGGGCCGCTCTATTACACTGAATTTTTCGGACAAACCGATTTGTCCTATAGCGGATCATTGTCAGCCAATAAGTCTGTCAACAAGTCACTGGGCTTTAATGCGGAATGGGATGTTTCAGAGCGTTTTAAGCTGCGGTTTGATTTCCATGACTCCAGCGCTGAATCACAGCCCAACAACCGCTTTGGCTCCAACATGTCACTGGGGACAACCGTCATAGGTATTACGGAACAAAGCATCAATTTTGAAAATGATTTGCCGGTCATTTCATTTGTCGGCGGTGCCAACGGGCTTGACCCGGAATCGGCCGCAGATCGCGAACTCTCAGGGAGTGCTTTCCGCAACGCATATATGCGCTCGGACATTCAGCAAGCGCAGCTTGATGGCCGTTTTGATTTCGATCCCGGCGCAATCGACAGTGTCGATTTTGGCGTCTCGATGACTAAAAATAAAGTTCAATCACAGTTCGGGGTTATTCAGACGGATGCTTGGGGCGGCGAGCTTGGTAGCCCCGCAGATATTCCAGATGAGTTATTTGAGTGGGTCACTTTGCCGGATAAGTTTGAGGGTGTGTCCGGTGCTGATGACCCCAATATGATGCAGGGTTTCTACCGGTTTGATTTTGCGGAAATGGCTGACCTTGGCGAAGAGCGCTTTGGCATTTGCTCAAACTCTTGGTCCGGTAATGCAGCGCCGGGAACCTGTCTAGCAGATCGCACCACAGACCGCCGCATCAATGAAGATACGATTAGTGCTTACATGCAATTTAATAATACATTCACATTGCTTGGACGCGACGCAAATATCAATGGTGGGTTCCGATATGAAAACACAGAAGTTGACGCAACCGCGTTGATCAACCAGCCAGTCAATACTGTCTGGGCTTCAGCGAATGAACTGTTTTACGTCAATAGTGGTACATTCGATGTTCAGGCAGACGGTAGTTATGATTATTTCTTGCCTGCAATCGACTTCGATTTCCAACCACTAGAGTTTGTGAAAGTTCGCGGGTCTTACAATCAAACTATAACTCGCCCGACTTATGACAATATGCAGCCAGGTGTAGATTTATTTGTTCCATTCCGTGTGGCTCAAGCGGAAGGGGCGCAAGGCAACCCCAATTTAAGGCCATTTGAGTCAAGCAATTTTGATGCCTCTGCCGAATGGTATTATGGTGACGATAGTTACGTCTCTATTGGGTACTACAACAAATCTGTGAAAAACTTCATTGGGCAGACACGTGTGAATCAAGCGGTGTTTGGATTAACAAACCCAGGTGCGGGTCCGCGTGTTGACGCTGCACTGGCGGCATTGGGGCCAAACGCAACATCGCAGGATATTCGAGCTTATATAGCCACGAATTTCCCGGGTGTCTTAGAAAACGGCGACCCAAACAGAATTTTGGGTCAGCCAGATGATGATCCGTTGTTTGCGCAACTTATTACGCCTATAAACAACGATCAAACAGCTAAGTTCAGCGGCGTTGAGTTCTCGTTGCAGCACACATTTGGAGATAGCGGTTTCGGTGCGATTATTAACTACACGCTGACCGACTCGGACTTCCTATACGATAACACCCAGCCTTACACTGTGGAGCAGTTTGCGGTCCCAGGCTTGAGCGACAGCGCTAACTTTATCGGATTTTATGATAAAAACGGTATTCAGGTGCGTGTAGCTTATAACTGGCGGGATGAATATTTGTCCGCAGGTGGCGCTAACCCGTTCTATGTTGAAGAATATGGACAATGGGATGCCAATGCGAGCTATGAGTTTGATAATGGCGTGATCCTGTTTGTTGAAGGTATCAATGTTACGAATGCTGACCGCCGTGGTCACCGCCGTAGTGTCAACAATGTCTTCTTTATGAACCCGCAAAAAGGCCGCTATGCGGTTGGTGCGCGGTATAAATTCTAGGCAGGGTATTTGAAGAGCCTGTTAGAGCAAGCCACCCCATTCCCCGGGGTGGCTTTATTGTTTATATTTCGGAGATAGATGGGGGCTTGATGCGGTTTGCGAAAAATATTGGTTTTGTAACACTCGCTTTGTGTGCAGCCTTGCTTAGCGCTTGCGGGGGTAGCGCAGCGGCTCCGACGCCTCGGGCACCTATTGTAACCGCTCCGCCGCCCGCTCAGCCTGTGTCCACGGTTTTGCCAATACCACCCCCGCCGCCCGCCGGTGATGATTTTCATCCCAGTAATAAAGGCTGGGTGCCTGTATGGGCTGATGAATTTGGCGGCAATAGTTTGGACCGCACCAAATGGGAGGCCGAGCAATCCTGCTGGGGCGGCGGAAATGATGAACGTCAATGCTACACGGACAGGCCGGAAAACATCGAAGTCGTCAACGGTCTCCTGCGTTTGAAGGCCTATCCCGAAACATTTACAGGGCCGCAATACCCCCAAGGCTGGCCCAGCGGGCCCGGGCCGCAAATCACGCAAGCCTACACATCCGGTAAAGTCCGCACCCGCGAGCTTGCCGACTGGACGTATGGCCGTTTTTCGGCGCGCATTAAACTGCCCGGCGGGCAGGGCACATGGCCGGCCTTTTGGATGTTGCCGGCTGATAATGTTTACGGTGATTGGGCGGCTTCCGGCGAAATTGATATTATGGAAGCGGTCAATTTAGGCGCATCATGCTCCGAATGTACAGGTGCCGTCGGTGAGAACCGCACATCGGGGGCGCTGCATTATGGCGCTGTGTGGCCCAATAATACCTTCCAAGCCAAACATACCACCTTGCAGGGCGGCGATGAGGCCAAAGACCAATACCATGTCTATGCGCTTGAGTGGGGTGAAGGCCGGATTAACTGGTTTGTTGATGGCGTGAAGTTTTTTACCCTTGATGCAGAGACGTGGGACTCCGGCGCTGTCGATAAGGACACACATCCGTTCGCCCCTTTTGATCAAGATTTCTATCTCATGTTTAACCTTGCCGTAGGCGGGAGGCTATCCGAAGATAATAATGACCGGGGGTTTAACACCAGTAGTTTCCCGGCAGAAGTTTTGGTGGATTGGGTTCGGGTCTATCAATGTGAATTTGATGGCACATCCGGACGGAATTGTATGGACGGCGAAGGGCCTTAATGCGTATTCAATGTCTTCATGATCAATCACGTATTTGCAGACTCCATGGATAAACGGGTTCAACATATCGTCGTTGTGGGTGGCGGAACTGCGGGGTGGTTAACTGCCGGGGTGCTGGCTGCGCGCCATCCAGACCGTTCCGAAAATGGCCTTTCAATAACGGTGATCGAGTCGCCAGATGTCCCAACAATCGGCGTGGGCGAGGGAACTTGGCCAACGATCCGAAAAACACTGCTGACAATAGGTATCAAAGAATCTGATTTGCTAGCAGACTGTGAGGCCTCCTTTAAGCAAGGGTCTCGGTTCGATGGCTGGGTCGATGGATCAGGCGCTGATAGTTACCATCATCCTTTTGAATTACCGGTTTCGCAAAACGCCAATGAGCTCCTTCATGCTTGGCAAACATTTGCGCCGGACAAACCGTTTGCACAGGCCGTTTGCATTCAGGGCGCAACGGAACAAAACGGTCTTGCGCCGCGCCAAAGAACGATGCCTGAATATACGGGCGCAATGAATTATGCGTATCATATGAATGCCGTAAAGCTTGCTGAATTATTACGCGTGCACATCACCGAAAAGCTAGGCGTTATACATATTTCAGATCATGTTACTCAAGTTCTCGGCGCGAAAGACGGCGATATTACGGGTGTGAGAACGAGGGAAAATGGAGTCATTGAAGGCGATCTGTTTATTGATTGTACAGGGCAAAAATCACTTTTGCTGGGCGGGTTTTACGGCGTCGATTTTGTCGATCAAAGCCATGTTCTGTTTAATGATAGAGCTTTGGTAACCCAAGTGCCTACTGGCGAGCGTGATCCCATTATCTCGCAAACAATTTCAACCGCCCATGAAGCGGGCTGGATTTGGGACATTGGCCTGACAAAACGCAGAGGGGTTGGCTGCGTTTATGCATCCTCTTACATGAGCGATGAGCGCGCGGAAGCGGTGCTTAAGGGTTACGTCAAAGCCGATGACTTACCCGTGCGGGCGTTGAATTTTACCTCGGGTCACCGAGAGTATTTCTGGCATCAAAACTGTCTGGCAATTGGACTATCTGCGGGATTTTTAGAACCACTTGAAGCATCAGCCATTGTCTTGGCCGAATTATCGGCTGAAATGTTGGCGGAAAACCTGCCTGTGATGCGGAGCGGTATGAAACACGAAGCTGACAAGTTTAACCGTCTATTTGCTTATCGCTGGGCGCGTATTATTGATTTCCTGAAATTGCATTATATTTTGAGCCGCCGGAACGAACCCTATTGGCGCGATAACCGAAAGCCTGAGACTATTCCGGCGCGGTTGCGGGACTATCTTGAGATATGGAAGCACCGTCCGCCTAATGCATATGATTTCGAACATGCGCGAGAAATATTTCCGGCATCAAGCTACCATTTTATTCTTTACGGTATGGGGATAGCGTGGGCGCAGCACCCAACACTTGAGCCCCTCTCGCGAGATAAAATGCGCGCGCAAATGCAAACTGTCATCAAAAAGCAAAAAGCTTTTGCTGCTGGCTTACCAACCAACAGAGCTTTGTTGGCAGGGCTGCAAAAAACAGCTACATCCTAATTAACTTCCGTTTGAAAGCTTCATACCATGCCAAATCATATCGCGATAAACCCACGAGACCACAAAGATTTACGTGTTTTATCTGAGCGATCTGACGAAATGGGCGATGGCATGATGTGCTGCGTGACATTTCCCGGGGAATTTCGGAATTTGCAAAATCACTATCCGATATTGTTTCAATTAAGCCAAGACCGCAGTCAATTTACGTGTCTGGCCCTTTTCGGCTTTGAGAATGGGGAAAACCTGTTTTTGAAAGACGGAGCTTGGGATGCGCGCTATATTCCTCTGGCTATGGATATTTCTCCTTTTATGATCGGGATGTCAGCGGAAAAAGACGCAGAAAAAAAAGTAGTTGTTGACTTAGATAGTCCAAGAATTGGCGAAGGCGAGGGCACGCGTATATTTGATGATGCAGGCGTTGCGACGACATATCTGGATAATATCTCCAAGAAACTCAGCTATCTGGATCACGGATTTAAAAGTGCGAACGCGTATATAGAAGCGCTGCAGAAATATGACCTTCTGGAGCCTTTGTCCATTGATGTAACCTTGAAGGATGGGTCAAAAAACCGCCTTGCGGGGTTTCATACAATCCATGAAGAACGGTTTCAAAATCTGGAAGGTAGCGCATTGCTGGATTTACAGGAAAAAGGCTATCTTATGCCAACATATATGG
The DNA here is from genome assembly GCA_964352275.1 of uncultured Caulobacterales bacterium. GTDB lineage: Bacteria > Pseudomonadota > Alphaproteobacteria > Caulobacterales > Maricaulaceae > JACOMS01. The sequence goes on along the minus strand of CAYGRF010000026.1, from coordinate 7,949 downwards.
TTCTGGCATCTCTCTCTAATCTTGCCGGCCTTATAGAGCGGAAAGATACACTCACGGTTCATGTCTAAACGGCCTGATATATTCTCAACTATGACGGCGTTGCCGGAAGTCTCCGTGCAATCTGCGGATGAGCTTGAAGTGCATTTTGCCACACGAAAGCCCTTCATAGTGCGCGGCCTTGCGGCGCATTGGCCTTTGGTTCAGGCGGGGCTTAAGTCAGGCAAAGCGGCCCGTGATTATTTAGAGAGCAAAGCCATTGATCGTCCCTTCTCTGTGAGTATGGGATCGGAAGAGTTTGGCGGGCGGTTATTTTACCGCGATGATATGTCGATGAATATTCAAATGGGAAAAGCGCGCTTGCCGCTGATTTTTGAGCGGATAGACGCAGTCGAGACTAATGAGAAACTGCCGATTATTTATCTCAGCTCGATCGACATCAAAAAGTTTTTCAATGGGCTGCACGAAGATAACCATATGGCTCTTGGCGACCGGACTTTGATGGAAAGCATTTGGATCGGCACGAAAAGCCGCATAGCAGCCCATAATGACTTCCCTGATAATCTAGCTTTTGTTGCCGCAGGACGGCGGCGATTCACGCTCTTCCCGCCGGGCCAGTTTAAAAACCTATATATAGGCCCGCTGGATAATACGCCGGCCGGCCGGGCGATTAGTATGGTGGATTTTCATAATCCCGACTGGGATAAATTTCCGAAATTTCCAGAGGCGCTTAAGTCGGCGATGACTGCCGAGCTTGAACCCGGAGATGCCATCTACATCCCGTCTATGTGGTGGCACCATGTTGAGGGACTACAGCCTTTTAACGTGCTAGTGAACTATTGGTGGCGCGATACGCCGCGCTATTTGGGCGGGCCACAAAATGCACTCAATTATGCGATGATGTCCATTAGGGATTTGCCTGATGATGAAAAACGCCATTGGCGTGAAGTGTTCGATTACTATGTTTTTGACAATAATGATGAGGTTGTGGATCACATTCCTGAACACGGGCGCGGAATTTTAGGGCCCATGACTGCTCAAAATACCAGTAAAATTCGTTCCTTTTTAATGAAGATGCTCACAAATGAATAAGCCAAATAAAATACGACGATACGTTATTGCCGGGGGTGGAACAGCCGGATGGATGGCTGCGGCCATGCTGGCGAAAACCATGGGAGATGAAATCTCTCTGACCCTGATTGAGTCGGATGCCATTGGTACGGTTGGCGTTGGGGAAGCGACCATTCCGCCACTATTGACGTTCAATCGTTTTTTAGGCGTCAATGAAGCAGAGTTTATGCGGGAGACTGGCGCAACATTCAAGCTGGGCATCAATTTTGAGAACTGGAAAAATATTGGCCAAGACTATTTCCACTCATTTGGCCATACGGGGAAAGATCATTGGACCAGCGGATTCCAGCATTTTTGGCTTGCCGGAAGAGAACGCGGACTTGCCAGTTCATTTGATGATTATTGTTTGGAGGTTGTGGCAGCCTTTCAAAACAAATTTGCGCAACTTCCCGATAATAAGCTTAACTATGCATATCATCTTGACTCCTCACGATACGCAAAATTTCTTAGAAAGATTGCAGAGGCCAATGGAGCCGTACGCCGCGAAGGGCGGATTGAAGACGTTGTTCTTGATCCTGAAAGCGGAAATATAAGCGCCTTACAGCTTGAAAATGGGGAGTCTATAGAAGCGGATTTCTTTTTTGATTGCACGGGATTCCGTTCCATATTGATGGGGCAGGCCCTGCATGTGGGCTATGATGACTGGACGCATTACTTACCATGCGATTCTGCAATTGCTGTGCAAACGAAATCCGTTGGCGCGCCAATCCCTTATACCCGAGCCATTGCGCATGATGCTGGGTGGCAATGGCGGATTCCGCTTCAGCACCGCACAGGAAATGGACTGGTGTATTGTGCCAGGCATTTAAGCAAGGACGCTGCGCTTGATCGCCTCCTGTCCAATATTGAAGGCGATACAATCACAGAGCCCAACTTTATCCGCTTTCAAACGGGGGCTCGCCGTAAGCAATGGCATAAAAATTGTGTCACGCTTGGGCTGTCGGCGGGGTTCATGGAACCTTTAGAGTCGACATCTATTCATTTAATTCAGCGCGCTATTATGCGGTTCTTGCGTATGATGCCAGCAAACCATATTTCCGAAGCCGACATCTCAGAGTTTAATGAGCAGACATTTGAGGATATGGATAAAATCAGGGACTTCCTCATTTTGCATTATTATGTCACAGAACGCCGGGATAGCGATTTTTGGCGGTATTGTGCCGAAATGGATATTCCAGACTCAGTTCAGCAAAAGATAGACCTCTTTAAAGACACGGCGCGGGTTTTCCGGAAAAATGAAGAATTGTTTGCTGAAAACTCATGGATACAGGTGATGATGGGGCAAGGTATAATGCCAGCTACCTACCACCCTATCGCTGATAAAATGACCGATAAAGACCTCACCTATTTCTTGGGGCAAATAAAAGACAAGGTTACTCATACAGCCTTAAATCTACCGCAGCATGCTGATTATATCCGTCAATATTGCGGCGCAAAAGATGTGATGTGAATCGGCCTTTGCCGTGAGCGCCGTTGATATTATTATAGTAATAGGGCTGATTTCAGCCCTTGTCCTAATGGGCCTTACCGGCAACCGGAAGACGCAATCGACCGAAGACTATTTTTTAGCGGGCCGCGGTCTAAAGTGGTACCAAATCGGGTTTTCACTATTTGCTACAAATTTTTCTGCTTCGGCAATTATCGGGCTAACAGGCGCGGCCTACCTAACCGGAATTGCCATTTATAATTATGAATGGGTCGGTATTTTAGCCATGGTTGTTTTTGCGCTTGTTCTTGTGGGTGTTGTCCGCGGGAGCCGCGTCTATACAATTTCTGAATATCTATCCCGCCGTTATGATGACAGGATAAAAACACTCTATTCTGCGTTCATTATATTTTTGATTGTTTTTATTGATATGGCCGCTTCTCTCTATGCCGGGGGGCTTTTGCTATCTGAGGTCATTCCGGGCTTATCTATGAACGGTGTAATCATCATCATCATGGTTTTAGCTGGCATCTATTCCATTACAGGAGGCCTCAAAGCCATTTCCAGAACAGATATGCTTCAGTCTATCATTCTTATTATTGGCGCAGTTTTGATATCCTATTATGCCCTTAAAGCCTCTGGTGGGTGGAGCGCAATGATTGATCGTGCTCCGGAAAATAGCCTGTCTCTTATTAGAAGCGTGGATGACCGTGCCGTGCCTTGGACAGGCCTAATAACTGGTGTACCCATCTTATGCGCCTATTTTTGGCTCACAAACCAAAATATGGTGCAATGGGTCCTGAGCGCGAAATCTGCCGGAGAGGCGCGCCGCGGGCTGCTTATGGCTGGCTATTTAAAGTTATTAGTGCTGTTTATCATAATTGTTCCTGGAGTGGCGGCAGCTCACCTTATGCCTGACCTCGCGCAGGCTGACCGCGTATATCCAGCGCTGCTTACGGAATTACTACCCGCAGGTATCCTCGGTATTGTTCTGGCGGGATTTGTTGCCGCGCTTATGTCGAATACTGATTCCACACTGCACGCAGCCTCTACGATTATCACTATGGACTTTGTACGGCCTGCAAGACCCGATGTTTCGCCTAAAAATCTTGTTTGGGTCGGGCGCGGGACAATAGCAGTCATTATGATTATCAGCGCATTTTGGGCACCGATGATTGGTAATTTCGGAACCTTATTTGAATATGTTCAGGGCGTTTTATCTTACGCCGTTGCGCCGTTTGTTGTTGTTTATTTAGGTGGGTTGTTCTGGCCTAGAGCGACGTCCCAAGGCGCAATGGCAGCGTTATGCGTTGGAATATTATCGGCAATCATAATCGGTATTCTGGGCGATGGGTTAGGCATTTTCACAATTCATTACCTTCACGTACCGCTTCCTGTCGCGTTTGTCAGTTTGTTCGCGCTAATCATTGTTAGCTATATGTCTGAGCCGCCAAATCCTGAAGGCAAGCTTTTATGGTCGCGGGAAAGCATGCGAATAGAGAATAAACGCACGCAAAAAATTGATTTTTGCATAGCGTTCATTTTGCTGTTGTTGATTGCGTGGCAGGTTATTCTTTTCTGGTAATGTTTAACCGCCAAAGATCATGGGCGCGAGCGTAAGCGCGGCGACTGATAGAACGACTACACCGATCAGGTTCATGACAATCCCGGAGCGGATCATTTGCGGTATTGTGACAAGGCCGGAGCCAAACACGATGGCGTTTGGCGGCGTTGCGACAGGCAGCATAAAGGCACAGCTTGCGGCCAGCGTCACGGGAATAATAAAGACCAAGGGGTTATGCCCGGTTTGAATGGCAATGGCTCCCATCACAGGTAAAAACGTGGCAGCCGTTGCAAGATTGCTGGTGAGCTCTGTCAAAAAAATCACCAGCAATGTTGACGCGACAACCAGTACAGCCAAATGGAAGACCGCTAAGCCGGAGAGATTTCCGCCAATCCACTGCGCCAGACCTGAGCTTGTAAATGCGCCCGCGAGAGCGAGGCCCCCGCCAAACAGGATAAGCACGCCCCACGGAAGTTTCACGGCTTCGTCCCACGACAGTAAAGGCCGTTTTTGCGTACCAGCAGGCAGCGTTAACAATGCGATAGCCGCCCCAACGGCAATTAAAGCATCCGTTAGCCCGCCTAATCCGGGAAGGCCGTTAAGCCATTTGCGGGATAACCATCCCAGTACCATAATTACGAATATAATCGCCGTGCGCCGTTCCGCTTGGCTCATCTTGCCCTGACTTTTTTTCAAGCTTTCCAAATGGTCGGCTGTTGCGGGGTTGGGCCCAAAGCTAACGGGATAGATAAACCGTGTGAGCAGAACCCATGCGAGCGGCATCAAAATGAGCGCTATCGGTACGCCGACCATCATCCATGTCGCAAATCCAATTTCGACGCCGTAAGTGTCTTGCATGAAACCCGCCATAAACGCATTGGGCGGGGTGCCGACCAAAGTTGACATGCCCCCTATTGTGGCTCCGTAAGCCAGTCCGAGCATCATCGATAGGCCGAAGTTTTTGCGCTCCGTGTCCGTTAAGTGCGGGCTGGTCTCATTGATGACCGCAATGACGGAGACGATAATTGGCAAAAGCATCATCGTTGTCGATGTGTTGGAGATCCACATGCTGACAAAACCACCCGCCACCATAAATCCCCCTACCAGAGCGCGGGCACTGGTTCCGACCATACTAAATATAGCAAGGGCAATCCGGCGGTGTAGCCCCCAACGCTCAATCGTGAGCGCCATGATAAAACCGCCGAAGAACAGCCAGATAATCCAGTGCGAATATCGGCTGGCTGTGTCGTTAAAATCCATGACGCCTGTCATGGGGAAGAGAACCAATGGCAAAATAGCGGTCACAGCCACGGGAACAGCCTCCGTTGCCCACCATATAGCCATCCATATGGCAATCGCCGCTGTCATAACCGCCGGTATGGATAACGTGTCAGGGCGAAAGAACAGCGCGATAATAACCGCAAAAACCGGGCCTAAAACAAGTCCGGCTAATTGATACCCGGCCCGGGGCTCATGTCCGGACTCGTCGGCCGAGCGGCTCACGGGGCAGGCTCCTCAGGCACTAGCCCTAAGTGGCCGAGGGCATGGGGGATCATGTTTTTATTACTGTGGCCAACGCCGTGAGCAATATCGAGGGTCCATGCTAGGTCTGTCTCAAAGTCTGCCGCAGTTTTAAGCCCCTCATGAAAAAAGAGCAAACCACGGGCATAGACACTGGGCCCCTGTGCGCGGCCCTTTGGGCCGTTGGAGAGCGTTTTTGTACGCGGCCCGACATCGTCTTCGCCGAGTAACACGGTTAAATCCTGCTGGAGCCACGTCAACATTGCCTGTTTTTCCAAAGGCAATCGTTTAAATCCAAACGGGTATTTTTCATCCTTATTGGGCATAGCAAAAAATGCGGCATTCGCGCTGACCGCCCGGGTGACTTTCGCGTCCGGTTTAAACATTTTGAACATATGGACGAAGCTTCCACCTGCTGAATGTCCATAGATAGCATAGGCGGGCACTTTAATTCCGGTGCGTGCTTTAAAGTCATCAAAGGCCGCGTCTGGGACTGAAAACAGCCATGTCGCTTCGGGCTGCATGCGTCCCTTTTCATTGGTCACGCCGCCTGAATTATAAGAATATTCGGTCGGACAATCTATCAACGTACACTCAAGAGACATGAGCGCGAAACTATGCTTATTAGCGTAAGGCAGCCAAGCGTCGCGGTAAACATCCGCGTTTCGCCGTGCGCCGGGCACAATAAACAATACCGGTGTATCGGCTGTGTAATTTTCAGGCAAAGCGTAAAAAATTCTGACCTTGGGAAGCTCGCCGTGATGGAATTCATAGTCCCCTACGCGGTCTAGAATTTTGCCGCTTTCAGCGGCGAATACGCTCACGGCCAAAAACGCGTTTAGGACAAGCGTTATTGCAAATAAATATACAATTCTCATGAATAACCCCTGTGTGCCTTTAATTTTGGGGTAGTGTAATCAATGCGGGTATGATTGCAATGGTTCTGACTTGATGAAAGCCTAAGTCTGCTCTTCCGGGTAAACAATCGCCGGAGCGAGATTGGTCAAGACTTCTTGGGCGCTGAAAGCATTGTCTTGATCTGGCACTGGGCCGCGTCCGAATTTCACTTCGGCGCTGGCACGGTATTTGGTGATCTCGCGCACATTAAAATCATCGAAGTAGGGGTCATAGCGGCCACCAAAGTAAAACGCGCTGCCTCGGCGAAAATTGTGACGGAAAAACGGATCGCCGAAATAGCTAAATCGGTGATACGGACTCCAGCCCGCACGGGGGCTGTAAAAAGAATAATGGAAATATGGATCAAAAGTTCCAAAATTTGGACTGCTTTGGATTCGAGTCTTGGCTTCCGTATCGCGCTGGCTCAGCGTGAAATAATCAAAGCCGCGTTCCGATGTCAGTTCCGCCGCGCGGTAGAGTAGATAGTTTTCTACCGTGTCGCGGTCCGTTAGGGAGTTACCACCAAAAGTGACGCGCGCACGGTCGTTTTCAATCATGGTTTGTGAATAGCCGTCAAATCCGCCCGGTTTGCTCGCCGCTTGATAAGGCGTCGTTGTCGCGCACCCCGTGATCAGGGCTGTCGTTGCGACTAAGACTATAGTTTGTAAAAACTTCATAACGGTCTCCTGTAACAGTGGCCGCGTTCCGTCCCTTGACCGCGTTTGCTTGAGTATAACAAATTTGCAGTCTTATTTCAAATGGCTGACTGCTATTATTATCATCATTTAAAGGCAGCTAGGAACGGTGTCTGAGCGCCCAAACCCATCCAATAATCAGTGCGCCCATTATCCATGAAAACCATCCGGCATACGCCCACCACCCATCCAGAGCTTGAAGGAAAAACCCGAAGACGAGCCATGGGAAGACGAGAAAGGCGGGCTGAATCACTACATGACTTTCTTCAGGCTGTTTTATGACGCGGTAAGCGCGGCGGGCAATCCAGTAAGCCGGGAGATAAAAGAGTGCGCCAACGCCGAAACACATCAGCGCGGCAGACAACAGATGAGCGATGCCTCTGTCAATTTCTAAAAACCCAAGAAAGTACCACGCGCTCAGCCCGAAAGCGCCAACAGTCATGACGCTGGAAAGGCCGATCACCAGCAGACTATAGCGTCTTAAAAAAGGCGTCAGACCCGCATGTTCCGGTTTAGTCATGATCCATCAATCGGAGCTTGCCCGTGCGTTTTATTTTCAGCGATTTAATTTGGTTGCGTTCCCGCGTCAAAATTTCGAACCTGTAACCGTGATAGGCAAAGGTTTGTTTTTCTTCGGGGATTGTCTGGCTTTCATGAATCACAAGGCCGGCAATCGTGACGGCCTCTTCGTCCGGCAGGTTCCAATCCATCGCGCGGG
>CAYGRF010000025.1:10405-23742 GCA_964352275.1 uncultured Caulobacterales bacterium | reverse complement strand
AAACCAAAAGGGAATCCAAAAAAACGATTCTACGTTCAATCATTACGCTCTAGGTATCAGGTCTTCTGGGCCACGATTGAGTTATACGTTGACACGGAGCCTACCGCCCTCCTTCGAGTCCCGATGCTGCGCATCGCCTCAGGATGAGGAGTGTAGAATTTATGGGCCTGAAAACACCACGATCCTCATCCTGAGGCCGGGCGTAGCCCGGGGGACTCGAAGGATAGCAACACCGCCTTTATGCACTTTAAGCCCGTCCCCCCGTATGCGCGAGCATATCCGGCGTAATGCCGATAACCGCGAGGGCGCGGCTCCATTTACTGTCCATATCATCGTCGAAAATCATAGCTTCCACGGCGTCGACCGTGATCCACGCATTCTCTTGCAATTCGCGCTCAATCTGGCCGCCGCTCCAGCCCGCATAACCGACCGCGAGGACGGCTTTTTCCGGCGCTTTCTCGGTGACCATAGCCTCTAATATATCGCGGGTGGTTGTCATCATCAGCGTATCGGACAGACGCAGGCTGGTTTTATCATGGGTATAATCCGGGGAATGCAGCACGAAGCCCCGGTCAATATCAACTGGCCCGCCGTTGAGCACGGGCGTGTCCGCTGTCACGACAGAACCTTCGATCCCGGCTTGTTCGAGCATATGGGAGAGTTTAAATGGGCCCTTGGCCTTGTTTATTATGAGCCCCATTGTGCCTTCCGGCGTGTGCGAGCAAATATAGATCACCGCTTGGGAAAAGCGCGGATCGCCCATTCCCGGCAGCGCAATCAGGAATTTTCCGGTCAGGTTTGTGCTTGTTTCCATGGCTTAGAGTTAGGACTCATGACGCCTGGATTCAATAGCTGCGCTATTTTATGCCCGAAATATCAAGATTAGAGCGCGCTAAGAGTGAGTTCATCTTGTAATGACCAATGATTTTACCCATATTATGTATAGATTTAATGGAGATTCTTATGACTATCAAAGTTGGCGACAAGCTGCCAGAAGCAACTTTCATGACCATGGGCCCGGACGGCCCAATGCCTGTAACCACTGCTGACGTGTTTGGTGGTAAGCGCGTAGCTATGTTTGCTGTGCCCGGCGCATTCACACCGACCTGCTCCGCCCGTCACCTGCCGGGCTATAAGGAACAAGCCGACGCGTTCAAAGCCAAAGGCGTAGACGCCATTGCCTGTACGTCCGTAAACGACGTATTTGTCATGGGCGCATGGGCAAAAGACCAAGGCGTAGACGGCGAAATGCAAATGCTCGCAGACGGAAATGGCGATTTCGCCAAAGCGGTCGGTTTAGAGATGGACGGCACAGGGTTTGGAATGGGCGGACGCTCGCAGCGTTATGCGCTTGTTGCCAATGACGGCGTTGTAGAAAGCCTACACGTTGAAGGCCCCGGCGAGTTTAAAGTGTCTGCCGCAGATTACGTGCTCGAAAACCTGTAGATAACACTCCCCTTAATCGCCTTCGCCCCATAACCACCTATAAAAGGAAACCATCATGGATCCCAGCGGCATAATTTTTATCGGCCTCGTATTTCTCGCGGTCATTATTGTTCTCAAGGCGATTAAGGCCGTACCGCAAGGTATGGAATATACGGTGGAGCGGTTTGGCCGCTACACCAAAACCCTGCGTCCAGGTCTATCTTTCATTGTCCCGTTTGTGGATAATGTCGGCTATAAAATGAACATGCGCGAGCGGGTCATTGATATTCCGTCGCAGGATGTGATCACCAAAGACAACGTGCAAGTTACCGCAGATGCTGTTGTTTTTATTCAGGTTATTGACCCACGTCAAGCCGCATATGAGGTCAACAATCTCGATAATGCGATCCAGAACCTCTGCCTGACAAATGTGCGAACTGTGGTCGGCTCTATGGATTTGGATGAGGTTTTATCGCGACGGGATGAAATTAACGCCAAGCTCTTAACGGTGATCGATTCAGCGACGGACCCATGGGGCACGAAAGTCACGCGGATTGAGATTAAAGATCTATCCCCGCCCCATGACATCACCCAAGCCATGAACAAACAAATGAAGGCCGAGCGGGAGAAACGCGCCGAAATTCTTCAAGCCGAAGGCCAGAAGCAATCGCAAATCCTTAAGGCTGAGGGCGAAAAGGAAGCCGCAATCCGCGAAGCTGAGGGCCGCAAAGAAGCCGCCTTCCTTGACGCCGAGGCCCGTGAGCGAGAAGCATTGGCCGAAGCCAAAGCCACGGAAATGGTCTCAACGGCCATTGCACGCGGCGATGTCAATGCGGTCAACTACTTTATTGCGCAGGATTACGTGAAAGCCTTTGGCGAACTCGCCAAATCCCCGAACCAGAAAACCATTATTGTTCCGGCTGAATTGTCCGGATTGGCTGCAACTGTCGGCGGCGTTACGGCCTTATTAAATGAAGGCAAAAAATAATGAACTCGGATGGCAACATGCTTGTCTCCATGCTGGAGAGCATGAACGGCACCAAATGGATTATCATTGGTGTCCTACTGCTTATTCTCGAACTTATCACCGGCACGACCTATATCCTCTGGCCCGCAGTTGCCGCTTTGATCGTCGGGTTTGTCATATTTATTGTGCCTCTGGGATGGGAAATGCAGTTTCTGCTGTTCTTTATTCTCTCAACCGCGCTGGTGATTATCGGTCACACCCATATCCGTCCCCGTATTGGCGCGGACAAGCCGTCTGACCTCAACGACCGCGCCCGCAGCATGATAGGTATGCGCGTGAGCGCTATTGCTGACTTTGAAATGGGACGGGGACGCGTCCAGGTCGGCGATACGCAGTGGCGAGCCGCGATGACGAACGGCACAGCCAAAGCGGGCGAAGAACTCCGCGTTGTCTCTGTCAAAGGCACCACACTGACCGTTGAAGCGCTCGGCGCTTAACTGGGCCGACCTTCACCGTCAGTTGACTTTCAGCCTAGGTTAATATTGTGTTGCTTACACAAGTTTGAAACTGGCTGTGAGGATGAGTGTGACACGTAAATTATTAGCAGCAATTTTGCTCAGCACAGCGGCCTTAGCGGCGGGCTGCGCAACAACTGCAACAGGCATTTCGCAATCAGCCGTGTATAAAAGCGGATCTGTTGAAACCTTAAAAGTCAAAGCGCCTCCAGGCGTGCTATTGGCCGTTGTCCGCTACCCCGCTATTGTCGAAGACGACGCGCAGGACGCCTTTTACAAAGCTTTTGAAAAACAGGCCATAGGCGGGCGGATGACATCTAATTCCAGTGATGCCGGGGAGACCCAAGCGCTCGCCGATAGCATGATTTTGAAATCAAATTATTTTGCGCTCTCCGTGTATAAAGAACTCGCGGCAAAAATGCCGGAACATAGCGTGCTTCTCTCGCCGCATATGATCACGTTGGGCGAAGACGGAAGGCTAACGTCTGAGCCGCTCACACAGGCAGAAAGCCTCCCGAATATAGTCGCGATTGATTTTGCAAGTTATACCTTCCCTGATACAAAAAAAATGATGGGCAAGGAGCCTCTGACATTTGGGGATTTGGTCACGCCGCTGATTTCTGTCCGCACAGATCACCGCGCCGCAACGCCCACACACGGCCTGTTGATGGCGAGCGCGCCTATTGTGCCGCGCGCAGCCGGTAACGGACGCGATACGGTCAATGCCTCAATCGACAGTCTGCAATCCGGGCGGCTTGAGCAGCCCGTTCCAGAACTCGACTTTGTCGCCCACCTTAAGAGCAACGCGCCCATGAGCGTTGCCCAGCAGCCCTTTAGCAGCCGCAGCGCTCACGCCGTGAGCGCCTATCCGCTGGAGAAAATCAAACTCAGCCAATCCGACATTGTCGCTATGAACGCGGATAATAGTACCGTTATTGATCCGATGCAGGACGCGTTTACGCGCGGTTTTGCCAATCAAATCATCGGTATTATCAATCAAAGCGATATGGACAAAGCCGTCATGGCAGGACGCGCGGGCGCCATATCAAAATTTGACGAGAGCCTTGCCGCACTGACGCTGGTCGGCTCCGACGATTCCGATTATCGGGCGCGCTATCGGTACGCTGAGCGGCTTTTAGAAGCTGAACAGAAATATTTGTCCGTGCAATCTTTACGCCTCTTTGACGGCATTCATAACGGCGAAATGGGCGCGCAGGTGCGCGATATGCTCAAGGCTGAATATGACATTTTAGAAAAACGCCGTAAACTGGCCCGCCAGCAAAATACAGCAACGGCGCTGGCTATACTTGGCGCTGTCGCCGCCGGGGCCGCGATTGCGTCCGATGATGGACAGTCAAGTTATGGTGAAAAAATCGCCATTAACGCTCTGATTCAAGGCGCTATTTTTGCTGGGACACAGGCCTATTCTTATAATAAGCGCTCCAAAGGCGTTGGCAGCAATTACCTGTCCTCTGTCATCCCGGCGCTCGAAGAACAAACAACCGTTCAGGTCAACCTCATCGATTCGAATGAGACCATCACCGCCATCCGCTATGAGGACTTACAGGTCAAACTCAAAGAACTTTACAATTCTAAACAGCGCTCATTGGGCACAATAGCAACACGATGCGCCTATAATCACAGCGGAGCGAAAAGCCCCGGAACATGGCTCGGCGTCTGTGAAAACGGCCTCGCGAATGGCAGCGGCGTTGGCGTTTTGCGCAAGCCTGATGGATCCGCGTTTGAATATTACGGCTACGCCGTCAACGGACAGGCAGACGGCCCTGGCTATCTTATCACCCATACAGCGTCCGGCAGCTATGCCCTTGAGGGCCGCTTTGTCTCAGGCCTCGCTGACGGCGCCATGCGCGTGTCCAAATCCGGCGAGCCGCACACAATTATGACTTATCAAGCCGGAAAAGCCCTTGGCCGCGCGGCCCCCGAAGCGGTTGTTCTGTCTCCCTTTCATAAGGACGACATCCAGCCGGACACAGGCATAGCTGCGGCTATTGGGCAATGATGTTAAGCCGTTTCCTCATATCCCTGAGCGCTCTGGCCATGTCGGCCTTGCCTGTGGCCGCGCAAACCGGCGCTGCGGAAATAGACACCACTCCGGTGGACGCCGCCGCTCCATTAGACATGGTCAATGCGCCTCAAACCCGGCCCATCGCTGCACCCGACCAAGAATACTGCATTTCCATATTATCGAGTTTTCCCAGTGATGATCATGTCGCCCGTTATCAATTTTTCCGACTGACACAGGAACTCGCCGTGGACGCTAAGCCGGGCTTGCGCGCGGCTCTGGCGCATTATGGCGGCGACACTGTCAATGCTAATACTCCGGTTTTGGACGTCATAGAATCCATCGCCAACCCGGTTCTGCGCCAAGCTGCGCCGGACATTATCATTGCCAACATGAACCATTTGATTACGTTTGCGGATCGGTGCGAAACCTATATTTCCGGTCAAATCAGTAGCTTACACGCTTTTGATAATACGCTAACCTTAAATGATTATGTTATCAGGGAGGACGCTTTGTTTCTAAGGCAAGTGTTATCCGGTTCGCTCCAGCGCGTGGACGCCCACACAGACCCCCGTTTTGCGGACGCTTCATCTGCCTACGCCAGCTCGCTGATTGTGATGCGCGACGATATAGAGTTTGAAGGCTTTGAAACGGATATAGACGATCTGGAAATGATGTTCATGACTGATTTGGATGGACGGCTTGCGCGCTCTAACGATATTATCAACGAAGAAATGAACCGCGAAACGCTTGGCAATGCTGTGACGCTGGCGAGCGATATGAATAAAGATCTCAAGCGGAAAGAGGATCAACGCGTGCTTGTGACGCTGTTGCGTATTCTCAGTATTTACTAACCCCCATGAAGGCACGGCGGCGCAACATCTCCGTTTTCTCAATTTCGGCGCTGGATCTGTTCGCGGCGGCGCTGGGCGCGTTTATTTTAATCGTGCTGGTGCTGTTCCCTTATTACCGCCTCGGCGGCACAGATGTGTCCTTTGAGGAACTTGAAGACCTTGTGGAAAAGCGCCGCCTTGTCGCCGCATCGTCACAAAGCGAGATGTCGCAAATCCGCGCGCTGCGAGCCGAAATTCGCTTGCTCGACAAACAATACCGCACTGCGTTTGAAAATATGTCAGAGATCGAGGACCGCATTCAAGAGGTCCAAAAGCAAACATCCGAGGTCGAAATTCCTGACCCGCCTCCGGTGCCTGACGCCGCTCCGGAGCCGGAACCGACGCCCCAGCCTCCGCGCAGCACTGGACGCGGGGTGGAGTTTTCTATTCTTGGCGTAGGCACAAATAAAAAAGAAATTGCCATAATCGTCGATATGTCAGGCTCAATGCGCGATCACCGCAGCAAGGTTGAACAGGCTTTGTTTGAAATTCTCGAACAAATGAATCCGGATAACCGCTTTGTGATTATCGGCTACCGGGGCGGGCCGACTTATGAGAGCTTCCCGCGCAGCGGAAGGATGGAGGCCGCATCGCCCGCAATGGTCTCGCAAGCGCGAAACTTTGTGTCCGGCATGTCACGTAATTTCGGCGGCGGCACACCGACGCAAAATGCGCTCGTGCGCGCACTAAATTTGAGGCCCGAGGCCGTTATATTGCTGAGCGACGGCGCGCCGGATGACGGCACGCCCGCATCGATCATTACAAATATCACAAAGCGCAATCGGGGCCGCGCTGAAATTCATACAGTCGCAATCGGCGATTATACCCAAGACAAGGGTCTGACGTTGTTTTTACAAGAATTGGCAAATCAAAACCGTGGTGATTTTGTAGGGCGCGCGCGATGAAAACCCGTCCGGAACGCTCAATTGAGATATTCAGCCTCTCCGCTATTGACTTATTCGCGGCGGCCATGGGCGCGTTTGCCCTGCTCGCAATTATCCTGCTCCCCTATTACCAGAATGAGATAAAGGAACGCACGCCCGAAAATGCGATTGCGGATTTGTTAAGAGCGGCAGAAACAAGCGCCGAAGAAACCGTGATCAAGAAAAAGGCGCTTGAGGAAAAACGCTCAGCTTCAATTGCTAATGTTTCCGACATTAAAAGCCAAGAAGAAAAACTGCTCGCCAAACTCAAAGCCGCAGAAGCCGCATTGCTTGAAAAGCGCGCGGCCGCGCAGCGGGCCATGATTGTGCCGGAGCCGATCGATAATAGTCCTGCTCCCGTCGACGCGCCCAAGCCCGCCTTGGTATCGTTTCGCTTTCTCGGCATGAAAACGGCCCAAGATGATATTGTTGTCGCGCTGGATATGAATAAATGTATGGGCGGGCATGAAGCTTCAATCGAGAAAGCCGTGCGCCGGATTATCACCTCTTTGCAGGACAATCACGCTGTGCGGGTTGTCGGGTTCCAGCAAACCGATAGCGGCCCGCGCCTGCGCGCTTGGCCCCCCGGCGGCGGGCTGAGAAATATCAATAACGGCGCGCAAGACGGCGCGATCGACTTTGCTAAAGGGCTAACGCGCGAATTTGGTGGCTCCGCCTCCATGTTGCATGCGTTTCAAAACATGCTCGACGGGCCCGGCGGCGCGATTTTCCTTGTGAGTGATGGCCTGCCGAACCCGCGCGCAAATGACGGGCTCTCCCCGCAAAACCTCGCGCGGCGGATAACGCAGATGAACGCAGGCCGGAAAGAAATTCATACGGTTGTTGTCGGGAACTATTTTGATTACCAAGGCACAGTCGAATTTATGGAAAGCTTAGCCGCGCGTAATCAAGGCCAATTTATGGCGCTCGCCTCCCCCCAGCGAGGCGCGTGTGATTAAGAATATTCCAGTTTTGAAAGGCAATAGCCATGACCGATAAAACAGCCATTTTCCGGCGTCTTTTTGTCTTCTGTTTTTCCATCATAGCGGCCATCGTTCTGATCGGCATATTGCGCTATGCCGCTAGCCCTGCCTTGCAGGAAATCTTGCTGGATGCGGATGCGAGCTTTTGGCCGTTTACCATTCAAAACATAATGTGGGTCGCGCTTTTCATTGGATTTGGGGAATTGTTTTTACGCTGGAGCGCAGCCTCTGATGAGCAAAGCCAGCTCAAGCGCGGTTATCTTCCCACAGATGACCGCCAGCTCGACACAGATATGCTGGTAAAAATCAAAGAGCGGATTACGGCGAGGCGCTTTGCCAAAGACGCATTTTTGCCGCGCATGATCACTCGCACGATTGATCAATACCGCGTCTCAGGGAAAGAAGACCAAGCTATTTCTGTGCTTAACTCTTCTTTGGAGCTTTATATGCACGAAATTGATCTGCGATATTCGATCCTGCGCTATTTGGCATGGCTTATCCCGTCCCTTGGGTTTATCGGCACGGTAATGGGTATTATGTTTGCGCTGCAATATGCGGGCGTGCCCGCCAATGCTGAATCCGAGGATTTTCTCTATCAAGTCACAAGCCGTCTGGGCGTCGCCTTTACAACCACATTGCTCGCGCTCATCATGTCAGCGGTGCTGGTGCTCATTCAATCCATAGTTCAGTCCAAAGAAGAACGCGCGCTGAATGAAGCTGGACAATATTGCCTCGATAATCTGATCCTGCGCCTTGGTAAGGGATCAAATTGATGAGCAGTTCTGAAACACCCAAAGACCCCGTTCCCAGCGGTGACGATTGGGACCCTTCCGGGCCGGATTATAATGTCCGCGAGGAGCGCGCGCCGTGGGGCCGCTGGATCGTGGGCGGCGTATTTCTCGCTTTAATTCTTGTGGGTGCAATATGGCTGGTGACCAAAGTGATTGTGCCGCCGGATGTGCCGAACAAGCCCGGCGTCACAGCCCAAGAAACGGAAAAACCTGAGGCGCAACCGATCCAGAGTTCCGATGACGATGAAGCCTGGGTACGCGCGCTTGAAAAAGATACGCTTGACGGATACCGCGAATATTTAGCGCTATTCCCCGAAGGCAAACATAAGGATGATGCCCAAGCGCAAATCGATATATATGACAATAAGGCGTGGAATATTGCCGAACAGCGCGGAACGATTTCAGGTTATGAAGACTATTTGGAAGCTTGGCCCGAAGGTCTTCATGCTGCAAAAGCGCAAGAACGCATTGACGAAATGAAGGCCAAAGCCGAAGCCATAGCCAAAGACGCCGCTGAACGCGCGGCTCAGGAAAAGAGCGATTGGGACAGTGCCGCGCGGGACAACACAATTGACAGCTATGGACAGTTCCTGACCAAACATCCGGCGGGCCAGTACGCAGATGAAGCTCAATCGCGTATTGACCGCTTGCGCGCCTCAAAGGCAGATACGCAGGCTTGGAACGCGGCCAAAGCCGCCAACCGCGCCGCCAGCTATGTGCAATATCTCGCCAGCTTCCCGCAAGGAGCCTATGTTGCACAGGCGATAGCCGCCATTGAACAGTTAAAACCCGCTGTGGGGCGTAAGTTCCAAGATTGCGATCAATGCCCGGTTATGACGACCTTGCCTGCAGGGACAGCCGAGCTTGGCGCGGGCAGTGATGACAGCAAAGCCCGCCCTCACGAAAAACCCAGCCGCCCGGTGACGTTTACGGATATGTTTGCCATTGGCGTGACCGAAGTGACCTTTGCCGAATGGGATGCCTGCGCCGCAAATGGCGGATGCCAGAGCCGCCCCGGCGATAATGGATGGGGCCGCAATAACCGCCCGGTCATCAATGTCAGTTGGGACGATGCGCAAGACTATACCGCTTGGCTGTCCAAAAAAACCGGCTTTTCTTATACCCTCCCTTCCGAAGCCCAATGGGAATATGCCGCCCGGGCCGGTGATACAGGCCAATATGTTGGCGGCTCGCCCGCTGCCATATGTGCATTTGCGAACGGCGCAGCGCAGGAAAGCGGGCTCGGATGGGCCAATAGCGCCTGCACCGACCCGTCAAGTGACCGCCCGCTACCCACGGGCATGCTGGGCGCGAATAAGTTCGGCCTTAAAGATATGATCGGGAATGCCGCTGAATGGACGCTGGATTGCAATACGCTCAATTTACGTGATGCGCCGAGCGACGGCCGTGCTGATCAGCGGGGAAGCTGTAACCAACGCGCGGTGCGCGGCGGATCTTGGTTCTCTGGCCCTGATGATTTGCGCTACGCATCCCGCCTTATGCAGCGGCGCGGCGATAGTAATGATTTTACGGGCTTCCGCGTTGTCAGGAAAATCGGAGATTAGGCGGAAAAGCAATTCATCGCATGGTCATCTTGATTGTGCTAAGCAAGGCCTATGATGAGACGTTTTTTGATCGCTTTATTGTTAACGGCAACCCCGATTGTTGCCATAGCGCCCCATGCGTTGGCTCAAACCACGACGGAAACGGATAAGTCCGAAGAAGATTGGCGCAAATCGCAAAAGAAGCGTGATAGTTCTGACATTTTCAAAGATTTCAAAAACATTCTTAGCCAAGGCGGCAACGGCATCATTGTTGGCCCCGATAATCCTATGGATAACTTACCGGACGAGTCGCGGCGGCATCTATCGAAAGAACGCGCCAAGGCAATTGCTATATCCGCCCCCGGAGAGCCTATTGACGCGCCGTATAATCCGAGCGACGCTGCAAAAACGGACCCTGAACTGGCGGAAATGGAAGAGGCCGCGTGGAAACAGCTTGTCGATGATTTGAACGGCGTAGAAAGTACGCCCGCGCAAGATACGCCCGCCTCCGGCGGCGCAGACACTAATCCTTCTAATCCGCCGCTGCCTGCTGGCGGCCAAAGCCAATCCGGTCAGCCTTCTTCAGCCTCGGGGCAAAGCTCCACGCCTTCCCAGCAAAGCGGCGGATCATCCGGCGATAGCCAAGACACGCCCCCATCCCAGCAGCCATCCGTGATGCGCGGAGGTTCTTCATCCAGCGTTGCCGATATACTTGCACAAATTAAAGGCCAACAATCGGGCGCGCCTTCAGGCCAATCCGGCCAGCAACCTCAAGACGGACAGAC
Organism: uncultured Caulobacterales bacterium; assembly: GCA_964352275.1. Taxonomy (GTDB): domain Bacteria; phylum Pseudomonadota; class Alphaproteobacteria; order Caulobacterales; family Maricaulaceae; genus JACOMS01. Next base: position 12,893 of record CAYGRF010000025.1, on the reverse strand, counting down.
TCAAACAGCAGGCTCTGAGGCCCAAAACGGGCAATCCGAGGACGGGCAAGACAGTAACGCTCAAGCAAGCGAAAGCGGCGACGGCGATGCCAAAGCAAACGGCGAATCCCCACAATCAGTTGGGGAAGCAGCAGCGCAGGATGCAGCGGCGAAAGCCCGCGCTCAGGCAGAAACCATAAGCCCCTTGGAGCGCATAAAACGCGACAAGACCAACACGACGTCCGGGTCACAAACCAGCGCCTCTGATTACCTGAAGAAAAAAGACAAATAGCTATAACGCGCCATCAATATGAACGCGCAGTCCGTTAACGCGCGCCTTAACGCCGTAAATATGGGCGAGGCGCTGTTCTGATAATGTCTCTTGCGGCGTACCATCCGCCTCTATGCGCCCGTCTTTCATCCAAATCAGGCGGTCTGCATATTGCGCTGCGAGCGAGACATCATGCAGCACAATCAGCGCGCCGCGCTCTCCGCTGGCAAAGCTTCGCATCAGGTCCATAACACGGTATTGGTGACGCGGGTCAAGCGCGGCTGTTGGTTCATCCGCTATCAGGAACGGGGCCTGCGCGGCAAAAGCGCGTGCGCAATGCACTCTGGCCAGTTCTCCGCCGGATAATGTATCAGCCCGGCGGCTCTCAAGATGGGTAATATCGCAAGCGGCCAAAGCGCTATCGACAGCCGCCGCGTCCTTAGCAGACAAACGTCCTAAACTCGCACCGTGGGAATACCGTCCTAACGCGACAACATCTCTAACAATATTCGGCCATGCCATAGGGCGGGTTTGCGGCAAGTAAGATACGCGGCGTGCGCGCATAATCGGTGAAAGGGTCTGCGCGTCGTCACCGCCAATGACTGCGCGTCCTGATTGCGGCTTTATGTACCCAAGAAGCGCGCGCAGCAATGTCGTTTTGCCAGCCCCGTTTGGGCCAAGAACTGCCACAAGCTCCCCTGCACATAGCGTGAGTGACGCGCCGGATAAAAGCGTGTTGCCCCCTGCACTTACGCTTATGTTTTCAGCTGCTAACTCAGTCATGAACCGCCCGCCTTTGCATCGCAATCCAAATAAATGCCGGCGCGCCGATAATGGCAGCGACTACGCCTAATTTGAGCTCCGTTTGAGTCGGCGCGAGGCGAACGCCTATATCTGCAAGCACGAGGAATATTCCCGCCAACAGGGCTGATGGCACAAGCGAACGTGCCGGGTCGTGGCGCACGAAGGGCCGGATAATATGCGGCGCAACAATGCCGACAAAGCCAATTGCGCCCGCGATCGACACAGCCGCGCCCGTGGCAAGCCCTGCGCCGAGAACAACCCAAATACGCTGCTGCTTCAAATCCACGCCGAGACCGCTGGCGGCCTCCTCGCCAAGTGTAAGAGCCGATAAACCCCTGCGGGAAGCCCATAATATGACTAAACCCGCGGCCAAAAACGGCGCAGCAAATCCGATGTCATTAAAACTCCGGTTTGCAACCGAGCCCAATGTCCAGTTGATCATATCCGCAAGAGAAAACGGATTGGGCGCAAGGTTGAGCAATAAACTCATTGACGCTCCGGCAAAACTGGACAGGCCGACGCCGATTAAAATCAGCGTGACAACGGACTGAGTGCGGATGGCAGCCAGCGCAATGACCGCCGTTGCCGCAAGCGCGCCAAGCACGGCAGCAATGGGCATAGCCCACGCGCTGGTGGCGGCGAGCCCGTAATATAAAACGCACGTAGCCGCTAGGGATGAGGACGCTGATACGCCGAGCACGCCGGGTTCCGCCAGCGGGTTGCGCAAAAGGCCTTGCAGCGCCGCGCCGCTTGCGCCAAGCGCTATGCCAACGACGAACGCGGCCAAAGCTCTTGGCAAGCGAATGTGCCAGACAACCAAAACATCGCCTGTGCTGCCCTGACCGATAAACGCCGCAAACACGCGGCCTATACCCATATCGGTTGACCCCAGCAGGCAGGCCATCATTAGGCAAATCACGCTGATAATTATCAGAACAGGCGTCAGTAAGCGCTCTAAAGTCACGGGGTTTCTCCCGAATATCGGCGCTCGGCCAAAGCCTCGACAGCGTCAACGGCGTACCACGCGCCGCAAGACATCCACGCGCCATTGAGCGCCACGACCGGAAGCTCGTCGATTTGAGCCCGCGCGACCGGGTGGCGCATCGCGCTCCAAGCGTCTTTGTAATTGGCGTTACTGTCAAAAAACGCCGCTGCGATCATATCTGGCTGCTGATAGGATAAGCGCTCAAGCGGCAGGCTATGCCATCCGGCTTTGTCTTGAAAATTAGTCAGGCCGGCTACCTTCATAACCTCATGAACAAGTGATCCTGGGCCGCTTGTCGTGCCAGACGGGGTCATATAGAGCGTTAACCCATCCCCACGGTTTTCAGGCAAGGCCTTAAGCCGTGCGTCTATATCTTTCACTATTGCAGCGCCTTTTTCCTGAACGCCTAGCCCTTCGGCCATGTCATGAGTGACGCGTTTGATACCGTC
>CAYGRF010000025.1:0-10305 GCA_964352275.1 uncultured Caulobacterales bacterium | reverse complement strand
TTTTCGATGCGGCCATAGAACTCTACATGATCGTTCACGGCAAATGCCGCGTTTACATCTACGCGCACCCAATCATCAACGAGGCCTCCGCTATCGCGTTCTTCGCCGTTATAGCGGACAAGCAAAGCGCCTGAGAACGGCCCATCCGGAGTTATACTCATCGTAACATCGCCGGAATGTTTGGGAACGCGCACCAGACTCTGATCTGTATCATCCTTTGCATCAATATAGGCATAATTTGCGGCCAGGTTCAGCCAATCTAAAATTTGGTAATGACCAAAGACTTCAACACCGGAGGTTTCCGCTCCGGGGATATTTTCATACCCGCCAATAGCAAAGGCAAAACTGATGAGGTTATCAACGGATTGATCGAAATAAGACACGCCGATTTCGCCGCGCCCATCATTTGTACGGTAGTCAATTCCAACGTCATAAGCATCGGATATTTCCGGCTGTAAGTTGGCGTTTGGCGCAGCGGCTCCGCAACAGAAAAATGTTGTTTGGAAAATGGTCGGGGCCTTGAAGCCCTGCCCCCATGTTCCGCGAAGCGTCACATTATCGGTTGGGTTATAAGCGGCGGCTACGCGCGCCGTTGTCTCAGAACCAAAAACTTCATGGTCATCCAAGCGTAGACCGCCCGTCAAAGTCACGCCGTCCACAGGTTTGACCTCATAGAGCGCGAACAGGCCGTCTATCGATGTCTCGCTGCCATCAGCCGTGCTCTCTTCGCGTTCTGCGCCAAAGGCGAACTTATTGCGGTCATTCACGCGAAACGTACCTTGATACCGCAAAAGTTTACGATCGCCCGCCGCGCCAAAGCTCGGTGCGTTATTGGCAAAGTTTTGTCTGTCGATCTCGGCGTAACCTGCCAATAGAAGGTTTTCAAAACGCCCGTCCAGCAAAGGCAGCCGGACGGAAACATTGCCTGATAGCTCTTCGGTTTGCGCCGACTCTAGGCCGTCGCCAACGCTCCCCTGCGCGCCAAAAACGAAGCTGTCATAATCCGTATCCGCTGAGGTATATAAGAGGCTTCCTTCAATCCGTGCAGGCCCGGCATTGATCCCGCCGCGTCCTGACACTGTGAGGCTTTCATAGCCGTCTTTCTCGCTATTGCCATTGGCGGCATCAGCCTTGGAAAAGCCTTCAGAGTTCACAGTGGTTAGCGCCAGCCGCGCATCGCCAATATCGCCTGCGCCTTGGATGGAGAGCCCGGCGCGGGCCGTATTAAAGGCGCCCAATTCACCAAATGCGGACGCGCCAAACCCGTCTTGTGGTTTTTTTGTGATGATGCTGATCACCCCGCCGATGGCATCGCCGCCCCATAATGTCGATTGCGGCCCCTTGAGAACCTCAATGCGTTCAATGCTTTCCATGTCGAGGCGGGCAAAATCATAGCCGCCGCCGGGCGATGATGGGTCTGTGACGGCAACACCGTCAATCAACACCAAGGTTTGTTCACTGCCTGCACCGCGAATGCGGACACTGGATTGACCGCCAAAGCCGCCGTTTTGATTGACGGTCACGCCGGGCGCGGTTGCGATAGCATCAACCGCAAAGTCAAAGCCGAGACGCTCAATGTCATCAGCGGTTATAATGCTCACACTGGAGCCAACTTCAGTCGCAGCTTGATCAAGGCGTGAGCCATTGACCGTAATAATATCATCATCGGGGCCGGTTTGCGCTAAAATAGGCAGTACATGGAATGAAAGAGCGGCGGTAGTGATGGCCAAAAAGGTTTTAAGAGACATAGTGTTTTTCCCAAACCGATTGGGGCCTGTCCAAACGATCCAACGACAAAAAGGCCCGCCCAAAGGACGCAGGTCAACTGGCCAATGATTGTCGTTGCAAGGGAAATCCTGTTTCCTATCCACGATGGCTATTCCCGGCCTCCGGACGAACGACGCGATGGCAGGTTTCCTGACTTACCGATTGATACAGGGGCCGCCTTCCCAGATTACATCCAGTGGCATAGTGGCCCGCCGCGCTCAGTTTACAGTTACGGGTATAGCGCCGGACTTACACCAGCTTCCCTCTTAGCTCCATAAGGAGCACCATCTGTGCGGGGATATGTTTGATTTCGGCCCGCCTGTCAATTGACAATGCGGGGCTTAGGCATTCGCTAAACGTCTTTGGCCAAATCATCGAACCGTTTTATGTCGGTCAGGAGAGCTTCAAACTGATCCATGGGGATCATGTTCGGGCCGTCAGACGGCGCATTGTCAGGATCCGGGTGCGTTTCCATAAAGATAGCCGCGACTCCAATAGAGGCTGCTGCGCGGGCGAGCGGCGGAACAAATTCACGCTGGCCGCCGCTTGTCCCGCCCTGCCCTCCGGGCTGCTGAACAGAATGGGTCGCATCAAACACAACAGGCGAGCCAAAGCTCTTCATAATCGGCAACCCTCTAAAGTCTGTCACGAGCGTATTATAGCCGAAGCTAGCTCCGCGCTCACAGGCCATCACGTTTGGATTGCCTGCCTCGACGACTTTCGCGAGCACATTTTTCATATCCCACGGCGCAAGAAATTGCCCCTTCTTGACGTTTATCACGCGGCCCGTCTCTGCCGCTGCCAGCAAAAGATCCGTCTGGCGGCATAAAAACGCGGGTATTTGCAAAACGTCGACGACCTCGCCGACCCGCTTTGCTTGTTCAGCGGTGTGAATATCGGTCACGCAGGGCAAGCCCAGTTCGGACTGGATGGCTTTGAATACGGGCAGCGCGCCATCAAGACCAATCCCGCGCGGAGAATGAATACTGGTTCGGTTAGCTTTATCGTAAGAGGTTTTATAAATCAGATTAAATCCGACACGCTCGCATATACCTTTCAGGCGCTCAGCCGTCATCAAAGCATGATCACGGCTCTCCATAGCGCACGGCCCCGCGAGAATCGTAATCGGTTTGTCATTGCCGATTTCGTAGTGGCCGCCGCCGGGCAATGGCAGTTTTATGATAGCATTGGGTTTCGTCATGTCAGGCTCACAAAAATTTGTGCGTCTGTATCATGAATGCCCAGAAAAAACATAGATTTTTGCATAGCAATCCGTCACATCATATCACAGATTATGAAACATATGGGTTTCTGACCATGTTACCCGCGCCTAATGGAGATATTTATGTACGCTGCAAGCGTTCTGGATTTAATCGGCAACACGCCATTGTTGCGCCTCAATGAGGCGTCAAAACTGACGGGCTGTGAAATCTTGGGAAAAGCCGAATTTCTCAATCCCGGACAATCCGTCAAAGACCGCGCGGCGCTCAGCATTGTCCGCGCCGCCGAAAAATCCGGTGCATTGCGTCCCGGCGGCATTGTTGTCGAGGGTACAGCCGGCAATACGGGGATTGGTCTGGCCATGGTCTGCAGCGCGCTTGGCTACCGCTGTAAAATCATTATGCCGCGCACACAAAGCCAAGAGAAAAAAGATGCGGTCAAGCTGCTCGGCGCAGAGCTTATCGAAGTTGACGCCGTGCCCTACGCTAATCCCGGCAATTATGTTCACGCATCAAAACGCATGGCAGAAGAGCTTGCGAAAACAGAACCGAACGGCGCGATCTGGGCCAATCAATTTGATAATACCGCGAACAGGGACGCCCATATCCACACGACCGGCCCGGAAATTTTTGAGCAAACGCAAGGTAAAGTTGACGGCTTTATCTGCGCGGTAGGCTCTGGCGGTACGCTTGGCGGGATTTCCATGGCGCTGAAGGCGCGTAATCCGAAAATCCAAATCGGCGTGGCCGATCCTTACGGGTCTAAAATGTACGGCTATTACGCCACCGGAACGCTGGAAACGGAAGGCAACTCAATCACCGAAGGCATTGGACAAGGCCGCATCACGGAGAACCTTAAGGGTGTTGTCGTCGATAAAGCCTACCGGATTTCCGACAAAGAAGCCTTGGAGATTATTTTCTCGCTCAATCAACTGGAAGGCATCTGCCTTGGCGGCTCATCCGGCATTAACATTGCGGGGGCCATACATATGGCGCGCGAAATGGGGCCCGGTCATACGATTGTGACAATCCTGTGTGATTATGGACAGCGCTATCAATCCAAGATTTATAACCCAGACTTCCTGCGCGAAAAAGGCCTACCTGTTCCGTCATGGATTTGCTAGGCCCGCTCATATCTGTTGACTGGCTAGCTGCCAATTTATCCCGGCCTAATGTGAAAGTGCTCGACGGGACATGGATCATGCCCGGGACAAATCCGGACATGGCGGACGGGTTTATCCCCGGCGCGCAATTTTTTGATATTGATCTTATCGCCGACTTGGCCTCGCCAATGAAACACATGCTGCCACCGGCCCGTATTTTCGAGGCCGCAATGGACGATATGGGTATTAAGAACGGGGATAGCGTGATTGTCTATGACAGGCTCGGAACACGCTCATCCCCCCGCCTTTGGTGGACCTTTCGCATGTTCGGTCATGCCAATGTCGCTGTCCTGAACGGCGGACTTCCGGCATGGATCAAGGCCGGATACAGCATCAGCGAGACACAAGGTAAAGCCGTCTCAAAAACAGCCTACACCGTTGGCCCAGCTCTCTCCGGAGTGACAAGCATGGATGAATTAGCCGCACTTTTGGGGTCAGGCATGCAGATCGTCGATGCGCGCTCCCAAGGCCGGTTTTACGGAACCGAAGCCGAGCCGCGCGCGGGGCTTCGCTCAGGCCACATTCCGGGCAGCCTTTCATGGCCGGTGAGCGAGATTTGGGACGGAATTTATCTCAAAGATGAGGGTATACTTAGCTCTCAAATCAAAGACTTAGGCGTTAATATTAACGCGCCCATCATCACAACATGCGGATCGGGTATTACGGCGGCGGCGCTTGCGCTAGCCTTAGAGATTGTCGGCGCGGCAGACGTCAGCGTTTATGATGGATCGTGGACGGAATGGGGCGCAAGCCGCGCGCCCGTCACAACAGGCGAAAGTACGGAGAACGGCACATGAAAAAGACAACAGAATTTGCTCATATTGGACGTCCAAAACCCGCCCTTGCGACAGGCGTAAACCCTGATATTACAAGAGCTTCCACCCTTTTGTTTGAGCGCGCAGAAGACTTGTACCGTCACGATATTCGCACATATGGCCGTCACGGCGCAGCGGTGCATGACGCGCTTTGTGAAGCGTTCAATGCTCTGGAAGGCGGCACGGGTACATCGCTCGCCCCGTCAGGACACGGCGCTTCAACGCTGGCTATTCTGTCACAAGTCAAAGCGGGCGACCACATCCTTCTGACTGATTCAAGTTACGGCCCAACCCGTAAATTTTGCCAAGGCTATTTGAAACGCTTCAATATAGAGACGCAGATGTATGACCCCCATATTGGCGGTGATATTGGCGCGCTTATAAAGGATAATACTCGCCTTATCATTATGGAAAGTCCCGGCTCTCTGACGTTCGAAATTCAGGATGTTCCAGCGATCTGCAACGTGGCACAAGCCCGCGGCGTGGTGACTATTGTTGATAATACGTGGTCAGGCGGCATCACCCTTAAACCTTTATTACTCGGCGCGGATATGTCTGTTCATGCCGCCACAAAATATATCGGCGGTCATAGCGATGTGATGTACGGCGCGGTGGTCAGCCGCACGGAAAAAATTGCTGCGCAGGTCGCCAATGCCCGCATGAATTTAGGCATCGCGACAACGCCCGACGACACATACCAAATCCTGCGCGGGTTTCGCAGTCTTCATACCCGTTTCCACGCGCAGGAAAAAACCGCGCATGAACTGGCTTTGTGGCTGGAAACACGCCCTGAATTTTCGGCGGTTCTCCATCCGGCCCTACCTTCGCACCCGGGTCATGATTTATGGAAACGGGACTTTACCGGCGCGGCCTGTTTGTTTGGCGCTGTACTCCGCCCCTGCTCCGAGGCTCAAGTTTTTGGTTTTATCAACGCGCTCCAATACTTTGGCATCGGGTTTTCTTACGGCGGCTTTGAAAGCGTGGCTATTCATTGCGACCCGCAATTGACGCGCAAGCACGGCCCGAAATTTGGCGGTCCGCTCGTGCGGTTCGGCTGCGGGCTTGAAGATATTGATGATCTGAGAACTGATATTGAACATGCGCTCAATGCCAACTTCTAAAACAGCTGTAAAACGCAAACGCGGCATATGGCGGCGCAAACGCACATGGCTTTCACTTGTATTGCTAGGTTTTTTCGGCCTGCTCGTCTCATGCAGTAGTACGCGCATATTGATGCAAACCGCGCCTAGCTCGCCCAAGGGCGCAGAGGCGCGTCCAGCCATATCCGCCGTTAGCCTTGCCGATTGGGGCGCACAAATACCCGCCATTAAAACGCATTTCGAAGACGCTGTTTATGGCCAAATGCCTACAAATTTATCCTTAAAACTGATCACAAAAAGCGAGGTTGCCGGCGCGCAGTTTGACGGCACTGCAAAACTTGAATTTGAACAGTTTGACATCCTCAAAGACGGCGTAGCAAAGGGCCGTAAATTCGGGCTTGTCATTGTCACTCCGGCGAAAATGAGCGGCCCTGTTCCCATCATCATGATGCAGAATTTCTGTCCCAATCATGATGTTATTCCGCATCCAGATGTTCCGCGCCCACAGCAGATCACGTTTTCCTGTAGCGGCGACGGGGCCATGTCCTCGATATTCGGATATTTTTTCGGGCGCTACATCACATCGCCGCCGATCGCGGAAATCATGCGGCGCGGCTACGCGCTCGCTGTTATGTATCCCAGCGAATTTGTACCGGACAGCACATCTCGGGGCGGCGAAGTGCTAGATCAGATATTCGCCGATCAACCCGCGAAAACACGTACCGGCGCACTCTCAGCTTGGGCGACCCAGTTTTCACTGGTCACGGGATTTCTTGAAGATGACGCCAGATTTAGCCATCAAATCAGTTATGGTCACTCGCGCTACGGAAAATCTGCTCTGCTGGCAGCCGCCTTTGATCCGCGTATTGACGGCGTCCTATCCCACCAATCCGGAACCGGCGGGGCGTCCTTGACTCGCAGCAAATACGGGGAGACTTTGACAGATATTACAGAGGGTTACCCAATTTGGTTTAACCAAAATTTTGCATCTTTTTCGGGCCGAGAAGACGCACTTCCCGTCGATCAACATCACCTCCTCGCCCTCATAGCTCCGAGGCCAATTTTACTCGGCAATGCGAAACGTGATGTCTGGTCAGATCCGAACGGGGCATTCCGCGCCGCAATGGCAGCTTCGCACGTCTACGAGCTTTATGGGTCTAAGGGCCTTGAGCAATCCAAGCTCACCGCCTTTGACCCTGCCGCCAATATATCCTTCTGGATTCGCCCCGGCACCCACGGCGTTGTAAAAGAAGACTGGCCCGCATTCCTCGAGTTCATGGACGTGCATTTCGGTGAACAGTAAGTGCGCCTTGGCGCTGGCTGGATTTTACCCGCTTAACTTTTGTCCGCTTTTATAAACCCGCTTTTCCGCCTTGCGCGCGCCGCTCCGCTCCGTCATTCTTGGGGCATGCGGCCTGATATTCTTTTTCCGTATTTTGCTGACGTCACGTCTTTGAAAGGCGTTGGTGACCGCGTGCGCGAAGCGCTTTCGCGCGCCATGGGAACGCGCATTAAGGACTTGCTTTTCACTCCGCCCAGCAGCGTGATTGACCGAAGCTACCGCCCCTCCATCGCTGGGGCCAAGAAAGACGAGGTTTGCACATTTAGCGTCACTGTGGGGCGGCACAGAGCGCCGTCATCACGGCAGCGGCCCTACAGAATCCGCGTATTTGACGAGACCGGTGACATGACGCTGGTTTTCTTTCAGGCCCGCGCAGATTATTTAAACCGCATTCTGCCGGAAGGCGCGACGCGGATCATATCCGGCAAAGTGGACGTGTTTAACGCCGAGCTGCAAATGACCCATCCGGATTATGTTCTGGCCCCCAAAGATAGTGCCGATCTGCCGATGTTTGAAACGCAATACCCGCTCACGGCGGGGCTATCGCAAAAGATTGCGCGCAAAGCGGTCATGCAGGCCGTCGAACGCGCCGATGACTTACCCGAATGGCTCGACCCGCATATGATAGAGCAGCAGGGTTGGCCGGGATTTAGGAGCGCCGTACAACATATGCACAAGCCGGAGCATCCGGCTGACGCAAACCCAAGCGCGCCCGCGCGGCTTAGGCTAGCCTATGATGAATTACTGGCCAAACAGCTGGCGATGGCGCTCGTGCGTGAAAATACTCGGCGGCAAGCGGGACGTAGCTTTGACGGCCCCGGACAGTATGTGGATGATGTGCTGAGCGGCGCGCCGTTCACGCCCACACAGGCACAATCCTCGGCGTTTGCAGAAATTTCAGCAGATCTAAAATCGCCATTTCGGATGGCACGGCTGCTCCAAGGGGATGTCGGGGCCGGAAAGACCTTTGTAGCCGCTCTCGCTGCGGCCCACGTCGCGGAATGCGGCGCACAAGCCGCGATTATGGCCCCAACCGAAATCCTCGCGCGCCAACACGCGGAAAGCCTTAGCGCGCTCCTTGCGCCAGCGGGATTAACCGTCTCTGCGCTCACGGGTCGGGATAAGGGCAAGCCGCGTGCGGCGATTATGTCCGGACTTGTTGAGGGCTATATTGATGTCATTGTTGGCACGCATGCTTTATTTCAGGACAAAGTCGAATTCAAAGATCTTGGCCTGGTCATTATTGACGAGCAGCACCGTTTCGGCGTTCATGATCGCTTGAAACTGACCCAAAAAGGCCTGCGTCCCGACTTGCTTGTTATGACCGCTACCCCAATCCCGCGAACGCTGGCGCTCACATCCTATGGGGATTTGGACGTTTCAAAACTGGATGAAAAACCGGCCGGGCGTAGACCGATTGAAACGCGCATTTTACCCATGGAGCGGCTCGATAATGTGGCCGAGGCGGTGGGACGCGCCGTTGAGGCAGGCAATCAGGTTTATTGGGTGTGTCCGCTGGTCGAAGATAGCGACCTGATTGACCTGACATCGGCTGAAGACCGCCACCGACAGCTCACCGCGCAATTTGGCAACCGCGTCGGCCTGATCCATGGCCGCCTCTCGGCTGAGGACAAGCATAATGTGACGGAGAGCTTTAAACGGGGTGCCTATGACATACTGGTCGCGACAACTGTGATTGAAGTTGGTGTGGACGCTCCTAACGCGACGATCATTGTTATTGAACATGCGGAGCGGTTTGGCCTTGCGCAGCTTCACCAATTGCGCGGGCGCGTAGGGCGGTCCGATAAGGCGTCAAGCTGTCTGCTACTCTATCAGGGGCCATTATCCGTGAACGGCAAAGCGCGTCTGGAAATCATGCGCTCATCCGAGGACGGGTTTTTAATCGCTGAAAAAGATTGGGAACTGCGCGGATCCGGCGACCTTTTGGGCGCGCGGCAAAGCGGATTACCCAAATTTCAACTTGCTGATCTCGACGCGCATAAATCCCTCCTAGAGACCGCCTATCAAGACGCCCGTCATCTCGCGCAAATTGATCCGGGCCTCACCACACCGCGCGGGGAGGCTGCACGGGTTTTGCTCTATTTGTTCGAGCAAGACTTTGGCATCGCGCTAATGAAAGCGGGCTAAAGTACGTCTTTCATATCGATGAATTCATTCGCCTTGAAGTCTTGCAATGCCTATGATGGAGTTTTGAGAAAACGCCTCCATTGGTTTTCTTTACTGACATATCGCCTTTAACCACTACGGGAGCCATCATCATCATGGGCAACGCCCCTTTTATATCTGATATGCACCATGCTGAAACGGCGGAGAAAAAGCGTTATGCCGTAATTGTTTCGGGCGATGGATTGAGAACTCATTTAGCAAAAGCACTGGCAAATCGATTGGCCAGTCGAGGCATTACAACCGTGCGCGTCAAAGCTTTAAAGTACTTTTGGTCAGCCCGCTCTCCCAAAGCCATGTCTCAAGATTTAGGCCGACAATTGCAAAGGCGGCTGAAAAACCGCGCGAGTGATCGGTTCCTTCTTATCGGCTTTTCCTTCGGTGCCGGGACATTACCTTTTGCGGTCAATCTACTGCCGGATGACTTGAAGTCGCGTATTGACGGCGTTGCGCTTTTTGCGCCTCCAGCCGCGTCTGATTTCGAATTTTTCTTTCGAAGTTGGCTCAATAAATCAACGAAGCATGCCCTGCTGACCGCTCCGGCCATACAGACTCTAAGCCAGACATTGCCTGTACTATACGTGCGCGGAGAGGCGGATTACGCGGGGCCAAGCGATAGTTTGCAAAGTCATGACAATTTAACCCTCAAGACATTACCAGGCGGTCACCACTTCAACAAAGATTATGGCACGCTGATTTCATTGATTTTAGAGC
>CAYGRF010000024.1:0-24122 GCA_964352275.1 uncultured Caulobacterales bacterium | reverse complement strand
AAACAAGTCACACGCCGCGTTGTTCGTACGCCAGCTCAAACAACTGAGCGGGTTATACCAGCCGTCACGAAACAGGTATCTCGCCAAGTGGTCAGAGAAGCCGCACAGGTTGTAGAACGGGTCGTACCAGCGGTTACCCGCATGGAAGACCGCCGCGTTGTGGCAACACCGGCACGGACTGAAGAGCGCGTCATCCCAGCGGTGACACGTCAGGTAACGCGCCGGGTAGTTCGCACGCCAGCTCAAACTGTCGAGCAGGTAATCCCGGCAATCACCAACCAAGTGGCTCGCAGAATTGTCCGCACGCCGGCACAAACAACAGAGCGGGTTATTCCGGCTGTTACAAAAACGGAGACTCGTCGCCGTATCGTAACACCTGCACGGACTGAAGAACGGGTGATCCCAGCGGTCACACGCCAAATCACACGCCGTGTTGTTGAGCAGCCTATGCGGGTCGAAGAGCGGGTCATCCCGGCTGTGACAAAACAAGTCACGCGCCGCGTTGTTGACGCTCAAGCATCTGTTCGCCGCGTCGAAGTGCCAGCCGTTTACGACACAATCGAAGTCCGCCGTGTGGCTGAACCCGCCCGGACTGAGACTGTTGTTATCCCGGCTGAATATGGCACAATAGAGAAGCGCACTCAGATCACGCAAGAGAAGGCTGAATGGCGTCAGGTTCTGTGTGAAGCCAATGCGAATGCAACAGTTATCTCCGCTATCCAGCGGGCTCTGCAAACGCAAGGTTTCTACACAGGCCGTATTGATGGCTCTCTGGGTCAACAAACCTATTCAGCGGTTGAGCAGTTCCAGACAGCCCGCGGGCTTTCAACGGGCGGCTTGACGCTAACAACGGTTGACGCGCTTGGTGTTGACTGGCGCTCTATGGTGAGCGGCGGGACGTTCGGGTCCATCTCAACGACAGGATCAGCGACACGTACAAGCCGTACGATCTCGACAACCTATACCATTGACGCGCAAAACCGCGTGATTGACGGGTCTGGACAAATTATCGGAACGCTTGACGGTGCTGGTAATATTGTTGACGGAGCTGGTAATATTCTAGTTCGCGCTGGAACATTTGGCAGCAGCAATAGCAGCATAAGCACAAGCTCAACCACCTATACGATCAACGCTAACGGCGAGGTAATTGATGCCTCAGGTGTTATCATTGGCCGCCTAGATGGTGCTGGCAATATTGTTGACGGCGCTGGTAACATCATATCCCGCGCTGGCTCCTTCGGTAGCGGTACATCAACGACCATGACATCAACGAACTTCTCAGTTCAAGGTGACGGTAGCGTTATTAACGCTAACACAGGCGCATTGATTGGCCGCATGGACGGTGCTGGAAACATTGTTGATACAGCTGGTAACATCATCGCCAACGCCGGTTCGTTTAGCCGCACGACTACGACATCATCATCGTCGTCATTCTCGTCGTCTTCATCATCAACGACAGGTTTCACTGTTCGCTCTGATGGAAGCGTCATTGACGTGTCCGGCGCTGTGATTGGCCGCGTCGATGCGAACGGCAATATCATCAATACGGCTGGTCAAATCATTGGACGGGTAAATTAACCCCTACCCTCTGATTCCATAAGCTTTAGAAACCCCGCGAATTTCGCGGGGTTTTTCATAGGGAAACCCCTAAAAAACACAATAAATTCAGGCAAAAGCGGCGTTGACATTAAAAGTCGTCACTGTATATATGCGCCACTTGGCTGCCGAGCGTAAGAAACGGCGGCCTTCATGTTTTTACACGGCCTAGCATTTGCAGGCCATCCTATTACAAGGACAAACATTATGTTTGCAGTCATCAAGACAGGCGGTAAGCAATATAAAGTCGCCAAAGACGACATTATCATTGTTGAGAAACTCGATACAGAGGCTGGGAAACCTGTCTCATTTACAGACATTTTGGCATACGGCTCAGGTGCCGACGTTAAAGTGGGTGAGCCCACAGTCAAAGGCGCAGAAGTCACAGGCGAAGTTATTGAACAGCGCAAAGGCGATAAAGTCATTGTTTTCAAGAAAAAGCGCCGCCAGAACTACCGCCGTAAGCGCGGTCATCGTCAAAACGAAACTGTCGTTAAAATCACAGGAATTTCGGCGTAAGCGCCGTAGAATAGAGGACAAGCAAGATGGCTCATAAAAAAGCAGGTGGTTCATCCAATAACGGCCGTGATAGTGCTGGCCGCCGCCTTGGCGTTAAAAAATCCGGTGGACAAGCCGTTATCCCCGGCAACATCATCATTCGGCAACGCGGCACAAAGTTTTATCCTGGAGTCCACGTGGGCATGGGTAAAGATCATACGCTCTTCGCACTCACAGAAGGCCGCGTCACATTCGCAACCAAGCGCAACAAACGCACATACGTGTCTGTTGAACCGGTTGCGCAAGCCGCAGAATAGCGACCTTTAACACGGCGGGTCGCACCATAAAATGCGACTCGAAAAGACAGGGAAATCGGGTCGCCGGTTTCCTTTTTTTATGCCCTGCCAAAGATTGACGAGGGCGACATGCGCCGGATCATACACACAAACAGATTGGCTCTACGTCCGATTACGCTAAACGATGCCCCGGCGTTTTCTCGCTTGGCCGGTGAGTTTGAGATCGCGCGCATGACCGGATCTATTCCCTCACCTTTCCCTCTGCTTTCCGCTGAAATCCGCACGATGATGTTTAGCTCTGCATGGCGGCAGGGCCAGGAATATTCATATGCTATTACTATGGACCAGACGGAGCTTATGGGCGTTACCAGCCTGTTTAAACGTAAAATCAGCGACGGCTTTGAACTTGGCTACTGGATTGGCCGTCCTTTTTGGGGCAACGGGTATATGACGGAAGCCTGTGCAGCCATCATTTCAGCCGCAGAAGATGATCTCGGCTTGGATGTCATTACAGCCGGTGTTTTTGCTGATAATCCCGGGTCAATCCGCGTACTTCAAAAACTGGGTTTTATATCAACCGGGCAAATCGATGACTATTTTTCTATCGCCCGGCTGCAAAAGGCTAAAAGCTTGGGGTTTGTAAGACGTAAATATGGACAAGGCTTGCGCCGCGAGCAACGCCCCGCCATATAGCCCCTATAGGATACGGACATGAAATTTCTAGATCAGGCTAAAATATTTATACGCTCCGGTAATGGCGGCGCAGGCTGCATATCATTTCGGCGTGAAAAATATATTGCGTTTGGCGGGCCTAATGGCGGCGACGGCGGCAAAGGCGGTGACGTCTGGGCTGTCGCCTCTCGTGATCTGAACACACTTATTGATTATCGGTACAAGCAGCACTTCAAAGCCGGCACAGGCGTTCACGGAATGGGCCGGGACCGCAGCGGAGCTGGTGGGGATGACATTGAACTTGTCGTACCCGTTGGCACACAAATCATAGACGCCGACACAGACGATGTGTTGATTGATATGGTTGATGATGGACAGCGCGCTCTATTGGCCAAAGGCGGCAATGGCGGCTGGGGCAATGCCCGGTTCAAATCCTCAACCAACCAAGCCCCGCGCAACGCCAATCCCGGAGAAGCCGGTGAACAGCGCTGGATTTGGCTTCGTTTAAAACTGATTGCCGATGCTGGCCTTGTAGGCCTGCCGAATGCGGGTAAATCCACATTTCTTTCCACAGTGACCGCCGCGACGCCAAAAACAGCCGATTACCCTTTTACGACCCTGCACCCACACCTCGGCGTTGTGGCGCTTGGACCGACCGAGCGATTTGTCTTGGCCGATCTTCCCGGCCTCATCGAAGGCGCAAGCGACGGCGCAGGCCTTGGCCATCGTTTTCTCGGTCATGTGGAACGCTGCGCCGCCATTTTACATCTGGTGGACGGATCGACCGAAGACCCCGCAGCGGATTACATCACTATTCGCCAAGAACTTATCAATTATGACGGCGGCATCGAAGACAAACCCGAAATTGTTGTGATGACAAAATGCGATGCCCTCAGCGAGGATATGATTAGCGAAGCGAGCCGCGCCCTAGAGACCGCATGTGGTCAAACGCCGCTTCTGGTTTCAAGCGTGTCTCAAACAGGCCTTAACCCTGTCTTATCAGCGGTTTACCAGCACGTTATGACGCGCCGCGATAAAGAAAAAGCTGCCGCCGATGAGCGGGAACGCCAAGCAGCGATTAAGCGCGGCGAAATTGAAGAGACAACGGGATGGCAACCTTAAACCCGTTCATTCCGGCAAAACGCGTTGTTGTCAAAATTGGTTCAGCCTTGCTGGTTACGCCGGATACAGGACAGCTAAAAACCGATTGGCTTCGCGCATTATGCCAAGATCTCGCGAAATATCGCGCGCACGGCATTGAATTTGTCCTTGTGTCATCCGGCGCTATTGCTCTTGGCCGCGCACGGCTGGGTCTATTGGGTCGAAATTTAAGTCTCCCGGAAAAACAAGCCTGCGCAGCGGCCGGACAATCCATGCTCACACAAGGATATGAAAAAGCCCTTGCGGAACATAATATCATCACTGCTCAAGCTCTCCTAACCCTCACTGATACGGAAAACCGCCGCCGATGGCTAAACGCGCGTCAGGCGCTAGAAACACTTCTAAGCCTCGGCGCTGTGCCGGTTATCAATGAAAATGATACGGTCGCAACAGAAGAAATTCGCTATGGTGACAATGACAGGCTTGCCGCGCGCACAGCGCAAATGATCGGCGCAGACACCTTAATCCTTCTCTCCGACATCGACGGTCTCTACACGTCCGACCCGCGCATATGCTCAGACGCTCAGCATTTGCCTGTGATAGACCGCATCACCCCCGAAATCATTGCCATGGGAGGCGCCCCAAACGCGGCGGCTAATGTCGGCACGGGCGGCATGGCGACGAAACTCGCCGCAGCGCAAATTGCCGCAAGAGCCGGATGTTATATGTGCATCATAAATGGGCACCCGCTTGCCCCGTTATCCCGCCTTGAAAACGGCGAGCTTTGTAGCTGGTTCAAGCCTGTAGCCAATCCGGTTGATGCCCGGAGGCAGTGGATTACAGGGTCTATTCGCCCCAAAGGGCAACTCTTCATAGATAAGGGCGCGGCAAAGGCGCTTGCTAGCGGAAAAAGTCTGCTCGCCGCCGGAGTGACCGCGATTGATGGAGATTTTTACAAAGGGGATACCGTGAGCATTGTTGACGAGCACTCACATGAAATTGCACGGGGGCTAGTTTCTTATGACGTGGCTGATGCAGCTTTGATTTTGGGCTTAAAATCCGGCGACATCTTAGAGGCTCTCGGATATGATAATGGAGCCGCATTGGTACACCGCGATAATTTGGTAATGACATCATGACACTTTTGTCCACAAAGACTTCCAAAGCCCTTAGCCGGTATATGGCTGATATTGGCGCGCGTGCGCGCCGCGCCGCATCCTCGCTTCGCCTTGCCAGCCCGGAATCGAAAAACGCTGCATTGCGCGCTATGGCGGAGCATGTTCGTGCGTCGAAAGACGACATCCTTAGTGCTAATGCCCGCGATATGGCGTCAGGGAAAGAAAAGGGCCTGTCAAACGCTATGCTTGACCGGCTTATGCTTGACGATGCGCGCATAGACGCCGTCGCGCTCGGTCTTGAGGCTATCGCCAACCTTCCTGACTCCGTAGGCACCATAGACGAAACGTGGACACAGCCAAACGGTCTTAAGTTTTCCAAAGTACGCGTGCCCATTGGCGTGATCGGCATGATATATGAGAGCCGGCCCAATGTGACGTCTGATGCCGGGGCATTATGTCTAAAGTCCGGAAATGCTTGCATCCTGCGCGGTGGATCTGAGAGCGCGCATTCCAGCGCCGCGCTGCACAAAGCCCTCATAAAGGGGTTGGATACGGCTGGCTTAGCTACGGATTGCATACAATTGATCGCAACAACCGACCGCGCCGCCGTCGGGCACCTGCTGGGCGGATTGGATGGGTGCATTGATGTTATCATCCCGCGTGGCGGCAAAAGCCTGATTACCCGCGTACAAACAGATGCCCGCGTGCCCGTATTGGCTCACTTGGAAGGACTCTGTCATACTTATATCCATAGTGAGGCTGACTTAGACATGGCCAGTTCCCTCATCATCAATGCAAAAATGCGCCGGACGGGAGTCTGCGGATCAACCGAAACTCTGCTGGTTGACAGCAATATCGCCAAAGCGTTCATTCCAGATATAGCTGGCCAATTGCAAGATATGGGCTGTGAAATCCGCGGGTGTCCTGACACTTTTGCACTCATGGATCAAAATATAACTCTAGCCTCTACAGAGGATTTCAAGACGGAGCATCTTGCACCTATTTTGAATATCAAAATTGTAGCAGACATAGACCAAGCCTTGGAACATATCGCTGAATATGGCAGCGGGCATACAGACTGTATTGTCACGCAAGATGCCACGGCGGCGGCTCGTTTCTTGGGCCAAGTAGACAGCGCCATCGTCATGCATAACACGTCTACGCAATTTGCGGACGGCGGTGAATTTGGATTTGGAGCAGAAATCGGCATTGCCACCGGGCGCCTCCATGCGCGCGGGCCTGTCGGCGCGCAGCACCTCACCACCTATAAATACCAAGTACAAGGCAGCGGACAGGTTCGCCCCTAATGGCGTATGAAGGCATGTCGATCGGACTGTTTGGCGGCTCGTTCAACCCGGCACATTCAGGCCATATGCATGTAGCTTTAACAGGGCTAAACAGTTTGAACCTAAGCCGGGTTTGGTGGATGGTCAGCCCGCAAAATCCTCTTAAGCCCAAACAGCCAAGTTACAAAACGCGCGCCGCAACCGTGCAGGCACTCGGTCTTCCGCCCCGTATGACTATAAGCGAGATTGAACAAGACTTTGGAACACAATATACGGTCGATACGCTGCGCCGCGCTCGTCAAAAATGGCCGCGCACGCATTTCGTGTTTCTCATGGGCGCGGATAATTTTCTTCAGCTCCCGCGATGGAAGGATTGGCATGATATTATGGCTCTGGTGCCTATTGCGATTATTGCCCGGCCTGGCGGTGATAATGCAGCCTTGCGCGCCCGATTGGGCAAAGCTGCGCAGATCTATAAACATGACCGCCTGCCGGAACTGCAAGCGCACACATTGAAAAATAAAACCGCTCCGTGCTGGACTTATCTAACCACACCGCTTAACAGCCTGACCTCTTCAGCCATACGGGCAAAGGCATAGATTTCCATGCCAGCATGTGCTAGAGACAACATGTCAGAACATCGATGGAGACTATCCTGACCTTGAAAAATAGCGAGAGCGAAACTTCCCCTGCCTCTGATGATGACGCCGCAAAGGTGCTCTCAGACCATATTGTGAGTGTTCTTGACGAACACTCAGCACAAGACACCATTACGATTGATATTCGCGGCAAGTCATCCGTTGCTGATTTTATGATTGTGACCTCTGGACGCTCCAATCGGCATGTGAGCGCACTCTGCGATTACGTGCAAAAATCACTCAAGGACGAAGGTCATGCAAGCCTCGGCATTGAAGGCCAAGAGGCAAATGATTGGATTCTCATCGATGTTGGCGACGTTATTGTCCACATTTTTCGGCCCGAAGTCCGCGTCTTCTATAACCTAGAAAAAATATGGTCTGTCCCCCTCCCCGACAGCCTTCGAGCGGCTGAAAACGCTGATCCTATTTAGAGCGCGCTGTGAAACTAACGCTCCGCGCTGGCGGCATTATTCGCAAAGGCCCTGAACGCGAACTTGTTGACGATTATATGAAGCGAGCCAATGGCCTCACCAGCGCCTGCGGTTTCCACTCGGTTACAGAGCAGCAAGTCGATTTGAGACGCGAAAAAACACGCAGCGGAGAGACGGCTGCGCTTTTAGGGAATATTCCAGATGCTGCGGTTTTAATTGTACTGGACGAGACAGGCAAAGCGCTAACATCGCGCAAAATTGCAAAGTTTTTCAACGATCACCGCCAGCAAGGCACGCCGGAAGTCATCATAGCCATTGGCGGAGCCGATGGATTTGAACCCGCTGATATTCCTCCCGGAACACAAAAATGGTCTTTCGGCACGCAAACATGGCCCCATAAACTCGTCCGGGTAATGATTGCTGAACAAATTTACCGTGCACTGTCAATTTTAGCCCGTACCCCCTACCACCGCGATTAAAAGCACTCTATGGCTTGGTAATGATGCGCTCCGCCATAAGTTTGATTTTTATGTTGGCTTTTGCTTTATCTGCGCAAGCGCAAACTGTCACGCCAGAGCAGCTTGAGGAAATCGCAGCCAAGCAAGCCGAAGAACAAGCACGGGAAACGCAGCTTAACCAATCACGGCAGGCCGTTCGCGGCGACATTGAAACATTGAAAACCTCGCTGACGCGCACGGCGCAAGAGGCCGAACATTTGGAAGCCAAAAACCGCGACATTCAAAACCGTCTGGCCCTTTTGGAAGACAAGGCCGAGCGCTTAAGGCAATCCATATATGGCGACCGCCAGTCCCTTTCGCGGCTTTTGGCCGCTATGCAGCGCGCCGAGCGTAATCCGCCGCCCGCCCTCGCCGTAACGCCGGAGGACGCCGCTAACGCGGCCCGCGCCGCGCAGCTTATGTCAACTCTGAGCGAGAGCTTAAAGCTGCGCGCCGATTCGCTCAGCCGGGAACTAACTGACCTACAAGCTGTACGCGTTGATATAGAATCTGAAACAGTTAAGCTGAGGGAAAACGAGGCTGAATTATCAAAACGCCGCGCCAACATTAAGGATCTCGTATCACAAAAATCAAAGCTCGAGGCCTCTATTTCGGCCGATCACGCTGCGGTGCAAAAACGCGTCGCCAGCCTCGCATCAGAAGCCGACAGTCTGCGTGATCTTATCCGCCAATTTGAGTCCATTGCGCGCGGCGTTGTTCCTCGCTTAAAGCCGAAAAAGGGCGAGCGCTCCAATCCGCGGAGTCCGGTAACCAGTACTCCGAGAACATCAATTCCGGCTGATCCTGTCAAACTACCGCCCGGAACGGTGCCCTTTGAAAAGGCGCAATCACGCATAAAGGCCCCGGTTCGAGGCCGCATTACCAAGTCTTATTCCTCCGCACGTCAGGGCATCACCGTGTCCACGCAAAGTAAGGCTGCGATTATATCCCCCTATGCAGGGCGCGTAGAATTTGCGGGCGCATTTAAAAATTTTCAGAATGTGATTATTCTTAACATGGGTGGCGGATATTTTATTTTGCTGACGGGCATTGGAGAAACCTACGTCAATGCAGGCGAAATGGTCGCAGCAGGAGAAGCCCTTGGGTTAATGCCTTTTAATACACAAGAGACGCTAGATCTTTATATTGAAATTCGAAAAAACGGGTCAGCCGTCAATCCAATGCCGTGGCTCGGCACTGCATTTGCAAGTCAGGGCTAAGGTGGTGTGTATTAGGACTAGTCAGCCTGTTCATCGCGCGATAAAGATGAGACTCAGGAGTTATGTATGAAATATATTTTGCCAACAATCGGGGCTGTCGCTGCCGCAGCTTTATTTGCTTTTTCTGGCACATCTCACGTTGCTACCGCAGTTGAGCGCCCGTCACAGGCTGATACGTTTCAACAATTAGAGCTTTTCGCCGATGTTATGGCGCGCGTGCGAAACGATTACGTTGTTGATGTCGATGATGCGGACCTGATTGAAGACGCCATTAACGGCATGTTGCAGTCTCTCGACCCGCATTCGAGCTATGTCAGCCCTGACAATTTTAATGACCTTCAGGTCTCTACAAGCGGCGAATATGGCGGCCTCGGCATGGAAGTGACCTCAGAGAGCGGCGTTGTCAAAGTTATTGCACCGATCGATGATACGCCCGCTCAAAAAGCCGGTGTCAAATCGGGAGATTATTTGACCGAAATTGACGGCGAATCAATCATAGGGCTAACCTTATCAGATGCCGTCGACCGTATGCGCGGCAAACCCGGTGAACCGATTACAATAACCGTCATACGCGGCGATGAAGACCCGATGGAACTGACTCTCATACGCGAAATCATTAAGCGCGCGGTGGTTAAACATGAAGTCAAAGACGGTATCGGCTATTTGCGAATTTCTCAATTTAATGAACAAACATCAGAGGGCCTAACGGCCTCGATTAGCGCCCTTAAAAAAGAGTTTGGCGGGAAAATTCCCGGCCTAGTTCTTGATCTACGCGGCAATCCCGGCGGGCTTTTGGATCAATCAATCCGCGTCAGTAGCGCGTTTCTAGACGGCGGCGAAGTTGTATCAACGCGGGGCCGATTAGCCTCTGATACGGAACGCTATAACGCTCAAAATGGCGAACTGGTTGCGGGCGTCCCGTTGGTTGTCCTGATTGACGGCGCATCAGCCTCAGCCTCGGAAATTGTCGCCGGCGCTATCCAAGACCGTGGACGCGGGCTTGTAGTCGGCCTGACTTCATTTGGCAAAGGCTCCGTACAATCTGTTATTCCGCTTAGAGGCGGTCGCGACGGCGCTTTGCGGCTAACAACGCAGCGTTATTATACGCCCGCAGGCCGCTCTATCCAAGGCACAGGCATTGATCCCGATATTGCCGTTGCTGCTGTTCCTGATGACGGTAAGGGCAATAAATCGGTGCATGAGGCCGATCTTCCCAACGCCATTCAAAACGAGCTCGCGGAAGCGGAAAAAGACGGCAGCGATAAGCCTGAAATCAAAATTGACTTCCCGCCCGAGGGTTTTGTTGTCGAGGATGATTATCAACTCCAGAAAGCGATCAGCATTTTGAAAGATGGGTCTTACGTCACCCGCCTAGCGTCTGCTGGCTAACCTTATGAACTTACGCCGCCTTTTTGGACATTTATGTATCGCAGGAGCGGTGCTATTAGCCGCGCCCCTAAGCGCCGCACAAGACAGTCCGGGCGACACTCCGGACAATAACGAAGCCGCGCTGGAAAAACTCCAGGTGTTTGCCAATGTTTTTTCAATTGTCCGAAGCCAATATGTTGACGATGTTGAGGATAGTGATCTGATTACCGACGCTCTCAACGGCGCGCTCGAATCCCTCGACCCGCATTCGCACTATGTTCCGCAAGAGGATTTTGAAACCCGGCAAAAAGCTGCCCGGCGAGAATATGGCGGCCTCGGCATCGAGGTTGCGATGGAAGATGACAAAGTCAAAGTCACATATGTCATTCCGGACGGCCCTGCGGCATCGGCTGGCATCGTGAGAGATGATTTCATCACCGCCGTGGAGGGCGATCCGGTAAAGGGCAAGAGCTTGAGCGATGCGGTCTCAGGTATGCGCGGCCTTGCCGGAGACGCCATCACTGTTACCGTATTGACCGGCGATCAAGAGCCTCGCGAGGTTGAAGTTGTACGCGAGGTTGTTCAAGGCCGCGTTGTACGTCACCGCGTTGAGGACGGCATCGGGTATATGTATATTGAGAGTTTTAGCCACCCGCGCTTAGGGGCTGATGTGGCATACGCAATTAAAGACTTGAAAGTTAGCCTCGGCGATAATTTACCCGGACTTATCATTGACGTTCGCGGAAACCGCGGCGGATTGGTTGATCAAACGGTTGAAGTCGCCAGTCATTTCCTTGATGGCGGAGAAGTCTTTTCCGCACGCGGGCGAACACGGGCGGACACACAGCGCTTTAATGCCCGTCCGGGTGAACTCACAAAAGACGTTCCGATTGTGGTTATCACCAATAGTCTCTCGGCTTCCGCCGCAGAAATTCTGGCTGGAGCTATTCAAGATCGGGGCCGGGGCATCATCATTGGACGCCGAACCTTCGGCAAAGGATCCGTTCAATCCGTCATTGCGCTTAGCGATACCACCGGGGCTCTACGGCTAACCACGCAGCGCTATTACACACCTTCCGGGAAATCCATCCAAGGACGTGGTATATTGCCCGATGTGCTTGTCGCCTTACGTCCTGATACGGGTGAGACGCGGAAGCGTTTCCGTGAAGATAGCCTTCGCAATGCCTTGGAAAACCCTGATGATTCCGACTATTTCGAGGATAAAGGCGCCATTGATTACCCGCCATCTGATTGGCCGGAAACGGAGGATTATCAGCTAAAAAAAGCGGTCGAACTGATCAAAAGTCCCCAATATAAAAATGTGTTAGCCAGCCTTAACTCGCAATAGACGCAGCCAGCGAACACGGTTATGCGTTCCCTATGCAAGATCAGCTAAAACTCAGCTCTGTAATGGTTGTCAAGCGCTCACCGCGTCGTCTCCCTTCTATTCGCCGTCATATATTCAGGGCTATCTCAGTGGCTTTATTATTAGCGATTGCGGCTTGGATTTACATCGCGCTCGTGAGTGACCCGGCCGACGCTGTGCCCGAAGGACGCGTCAGGATTGATCCGCTGCCGCTGCCGCCCGCATCCGATACGCTCAACGACGACGCCCAGACCCTGCCGGATCTCTTAGACGGGATTGTGCCGGACGGCGAGAATCCCACAGAGCGGCTTGATGCGCTGGGCAACCGAATTGGCGGAACCGATACGATGGCGGGGCAGAAGCGTCCTGCCGTTCAGCCGCCGCAGGCCGAGATAGGGTCTTCCGGGCCGAAAATGATATTGATAGACGGCCAGCCTCTTGACGGCGCAGTGAACCGTACGCCGCTCATGCGCGCGCCAATAGCTGGATTAACCAGGCTCAGCCCCTTTGGTCTTGTACCCATGCCTGCGCCTGATGGCCGAAAAGCCGTCACGGCTTATGCGCGCCCCTTTGCGCCGCTCTCTGGCAGACCATCAGTGTCAATCATTGTCGGCGGCCTTGGTATTGACGCGGGCATGACGCAGCGCGCCATCAACGAACTGCCGCCAGAAGTGACTCTGTCTTTTGCCGCACATACAGCAAACCTGCAAACCTGGGTCAACAAAGCGCGTGCCTCCGGTCATGAGGTGCTCATGGAATTACCTCTAGAATCAGAGAGTTTTAACGCGTCTGAACCCGGCGCAGAGCACGCACTGCGCACGGATGTGAGCGCGAGCCGTAATATTCGCAATCTGGATTTTCTCATGAGTCAAGCTCAGGGATATTTCGCTGTAACAAATTATAACGGTGACAAGCTTTTAAACAGGGCGGACGCATTGGCACCTATTTTAGCCCATATCGCGGATAGCGGCACTGGCTTTATATTCGATGGGTCCGCACCCGCTCAGACCTTGCCTGCATTGGCGGCGAGTGTGAACTTACCCTATACGCAAGCCTATACGCTGATTGATGAAGTACCCACTAGGAATGCCATCAGCACTCAGTTCTTGCGGCTCGAAGCACGCGCAACATCCGGCGCTGCTCCCATCGGGTTCGGCTTTGCCTATGCAGACACGATTGACGCAATCAATATCTGGGCTAGAGCCTTACCGGAGAAAAATATGCAGCTAGCTCCCGCATCATATGCTTTGAATATGAAGCGTTAAAATGCCTGTTACGACAACCCAAAAGTCTGCATACCGCCCTGCCGTTGGAATCGTTATTTTTAATGCCGAGGGACGCGTTTGGTATGGACGCCGCAAAGGACAAAAAGGCCCTTATCAATGGCAGTTCCCTCAAGGCGGTATTGATCTAGGCGAAAAACCAAAACATGCCGCCTTGCGCGAGCTTTGGGAAGAAACAGGCCTCACCAAAAAACATATTAAGCGCATCGGTAGAATTAAAGGCTGGCTCTATTACGATTTTCCCAAAAACTATAAAGGCCGAAAATCTGTTAGCGGTTGGCGAGGTCAGCGGCAAAAGTGGTATGCTGTGATGCTGACGGCAAAGGATAAAGCGTTCGACCTCAAAGCCCACCCCTCAGAGGAATTCACGGAGTGGCGATGGGGCGACCTCTCTGAGGCTCCAAACATTATCGTACCGTTTAAGCGCAAAGTTTATAAACGGGTGGCAAACGAATTTGAAGGCTTTGCGCGACCACAGAAATAGCCTACAGCCCGGTAATGAAAGCCAGTAAAGCCCATAGCAAAAACGCCATGATCTTTGTTTTGATCACAGTAATGATCAATTCAATTGGATTTGGTATTATCATCCCGGTTCTCCCGGACCTCTTAGTCGAGCTTACGGGTCAGCCGCTGAATGAAGCCGCTGTTCATGGCGGCTGGCTAACTTTTTGGTTTGCAGTGATGCAATTTTTCTTCATGCCGATTGTTGGCGCATTGTCCGACAGCTTTGGCCGCCGCCCGATCATGCTCCTATCTCTGTTTGGTCTTGCGATTGACTATTTCCTGATGGGTTTCGCGCCAACCCTAGCTTTTCTCTATTTAGGGCGCATCATAGCCGGCGCTCTTGGGGCGACTTTCTCAACGGCTAATGCTTATATGGCGGATATTAGCCCGCCGGAAACCCGCGCACAGAATTTCGGCCTTGTCGGTGCAGCCTTTGGTGTGGGTTTTATGCTGGGGCCGTTCATCGGAGGGTATCTCGGCGAATATGGCCCGCGCGTTCCGTTTATCGCGGCAGGCATTATCGCTATGATCAATGTGGTTTATGGGTTTATTTTTCTGCCTGAAACCTTGTCAGAAGAAAACCGCCGTCCGTTTAAATGGCGCAGAGCCAATCCATTCGGCGCCGTCATATCTCTCGGCCGCATTCGCGGGGTGAAAGGCCTTATCTTCGTCCTGTTCATTCTCGCCATGGCGCATACGACATATCCGAGCGCCTATTCTTTTTCTATCATGGAAAAACTCAACTGGACATCACGGGAGGTCGGCATTTCACTCGGTGCATTTGGCCTCGCTAGCATCATTGTCCAAGGCGGTCTTATCCGAGTCATTATTCCGCGCATTGGCCTGTTTTGGGCCGGTATTATCGGCATGATTTCAGCCGCCTGTGCCTATATCGGACTTGGATATGCCAATGCCGGATGGATGATTTACGCAATGGGGCCATTCGCAGCCTTTGCCGGGCTCTACAACCCGGCGCTTTCTAATATGATGTCCAGCCGTATCGGCCCATCAGAACAAGGTGAATTGCAGGGCGCGATTGGCGCCGCGCAAGGATTTGCCTTAATGATTGGCCCCCTCGCCATGACGCGCAGTTTCGAATATTTTGCTGCGGCAGATACGCAATATTACATTCCCGGCGCGCCATTTTACCTCGCAGGTACTCTCGCAATTATTGCGTTGATCGCCTACTTGCTTGTCACGAACAAAGATGATCGCCGATTAACGCCGCCGGAAACCGTGCCTGCAACTCTCGAAACCGGCGCAGCGGAGGACACGCCGATCACGTCTCAGACATAAACTTAGAGTCACCCACACCTACGTTTCACCTAACGGTTTCCTTGGCCTCTCAAATACAGTATGCCCGCACAGTCTAAATAGATTCTATAGGGCGACGCCAATGCGCCCGTAATATGCGAGATTACTATGGCCAATGTCGTTGTTGTCGGCTCCCAGTGGGGCGATGAAGGAAAAGGCAAGATTGTCGATTGGCTCTCAAGCCGAGCTGATGTTGTTGTCCGGTTTCAAGGCGGACATAATGCGGGGCATACGCTGGTTGTTGACGGCGAGGTTTACAAACTCAGCTTGCTTCCCTCTGGCATTGTACGCGGCGGCAAGCTATCCATTATCGGAAACGGTGTTGTCTTAAACCCCTGGGCCTTTCTCGATGAAATGGCGCGCATAAAAGCACAGGGCGTGAAAATATCGCCGGAAAATTTAAAAATATCCGAATCCACAGCGCTCATCCTGCCTATTCATTCAGAGCTTGATGATATTCGCGAAAATCGCGCCGACGGTGTTCGTATCGGCACCACCAAACGCGGCATCGGCCCCGCTTATGAGGACAAGGTGGCACGCCGTGCAATTCGTGTGTGCGATCTGACCGATCCGGAACATCTTTTAGCCCGCGTTGAAAACCTCCTCCATCATCACAATGCTCTGCGGCGCGGCCTAGGCCAGAGCGAGACTGATGCTGAAGCTCTACATGCGCAGCTCGTAGAGGTAGCCCCAAAAATTCTGCCCTTTATGGCCCCCGTCTGGCAGGTTTTAGACGAAGCCCAGCGCGGTGATAAGAGGATTTTATTTGAGGGCGCGCAAGGCGCGATGCTGGATATTGACCACGGCACCTACCCGTTTGTTACAAGCTCCAATACAATCGCAGGCCAAGCGGCGGCGGGCTCCGGCATGGGACCAAGCGCGCTCAATTATGTTCTTGGGATAACAAAAGCCTACACAACGCGCGTCGGCGAAGGCCCGTTCCCGACAGAACTGAATGACGATATTGGCCACCGCCTCGGTGAACGCGGCCATGAATTTGGCACTGTGACGGGCCGCCAGCGCAAATGCGGATGGTTTGACGCCGTCATGGTTCGCCAAGCGATTATCACGGGCGGGATCACGGGGATTGCCTTGACCAAGCTGGACGTGCTGGACGGGCTGGCAGAAATCAAAATATGTACGGGCTACAAACTCAACGGCAAAATCGTTCGCCGTCTTCCCGCCGGTGTTGCTAATCAGGCATCCGTAGAGCCGATCTATGAAAGCATGCCCGGATGGACCGGGTCAACACGCGGCGCGCGCTCTTGGGCGCAACTCCCGGCAGAAGCCGTCAAATATGTCCGGCATGTGGAAGAATTGATCGGATGCCCTGTTGCAATGGTATCTACGTCTCCCGAACGCGAAGACGTGATTTTAATGCGCGACCCGTTTCAGGCCTAATCGTGTCTAAGGCCTAATTATTGGGTGACAGACACGCTTTCCCCGCTTATCCCATCGCCATGAATGTTATTACGACTCAGGCTGCTCTCACCGAATTTTGCGAGGCGGCCGCAAGCCAACCTTTTTTGTGTGTTGATACGGAATTCATGCGCGAGAGCACATACTTTTCTATTCTATGCCTCATCCAAGCCGCAACACCTGACGACGAAGTTATCATTGACCCCCTCGCTGAGGGGCTTGATCTCGCGCCCTTTATGACGCTGCTCAACAATCCTAATATTGTTAAAGTCATGCATGCGGCACGTCAGGATATGGAAATTTTCTATCAAATTGATGGACGCGTACCCGCGCCGTTGTTCGATAGCCAAATAGCCGCCATGGCGCTCGGATTTGGCGATTCCATCGGTTATATGAGCCTTGTCAAAGGACGTCTTGGGATCGATTTAGATAAAGGCGCGCGGTTCACCGATTGGGCACGCCGCCCCTTGTCAACCAAACAGTTAAGCTACGCGATCGGGGATGTGACCCATTTACGGGATATGTATCCCGGTATCAAAGGCGAACTGGACGAGCGCGGGCGCACCGGATGGGTTGAGGAAGAAACCGCGTCCATGCTGGATCCGGAACTTTATGAAAACCGTCCCGAACTGGCGTGGGAGCGCCTCAAGGTTCGCTCGCCCAAGCGGGATTATTTGGCCGCCCTCAAGGCCGTGGCTGCGTGGCGAGAGCGCACAGCCTGCGAGCGGGATATTCCGCGCCGCCGCGTTCTCAAAGATGATGCCCTTTATGCCATCGCGCAGCAGCGCCCCAGAGACATTGCTGCCCTCGCAAAGTTACGCGGCGTACCCAATGGGTTCGAAAAGTCCCGCAGCGCAAAAACTTTGATTGATGACTTGAATGCCGCGCTTGACGATGCTGAAAATTATGCTCCGCCAGCCCCGAAAACTCAGCATATGCCTGCGGGGATTGGCCCGACTGTTGAGATGCTCAAAACCCTACTTCGGCTTAGGACTGAATATGAAGACATCGCCCCCCGCCTGATTGCTAACGCAAAAGACATTGAGATGATAGCCGCTTTTGGCGAACAGGCTGACGTGCAAGCCCTAAAAGGGTGGCGCAGAGAGATATTTGGTAATGACGCCATTGCAATGCTCAAAGGAAACATCGCCCTGAGGCTTGAGGGGCGAAAAGTCATCGCAGAGCGCATTGATTGATGGGTAATAGATAGTGTAATATTCAGTCGCAACATCTACGCCCTAAAGAAACACACTGTACGGAATTAGACTTGCGGGAATATCTTCGGCAAACCCGCATCCGGTGTAAACCCATAAATCGGCTCATCGGGCAGACCCTCTTTTAAGATCTCGCGGCACGCTATCAATTTGTTTAAATCAATGCCTGTGGCTATGCCCATGCTCTCAAACATAAAGACCAAATCCTCGGTCACAATATTCCCGCTCGCGCCGGGCGACGCCGGACAGCCGCCAAGACCGCCTTGGGAACTATCAAATGTGGTAACCCCCTCCTCCAGCGCCGCATAGGCGTTTGCAATGCCAAGGCCGTGTGTGTTGTGAAGGTGGACGCCTTGCACCATATGATTGCCCACAGCGCCGCGCACGGCACGTATGAGCGTTTTGATGGTTTTCGGGTTAGCATATCCGGTTGTGTCGGAAATCCCGATCTCATCAACTCCGGCATTGGCTAAGCGCTCGGCGAGTGACAATATCTGCGCCTCCGGAATATGGCCTTCGAGCGAGCAGCCAAATGCGGTGGATAAGGAGCCTTCGAAATGTGGGCGTTGGTCTTTGGGCAGAGCTTTTATAAATGCCGAGATAGCCTCAACTTGCTCAATGACTTGGTCATGGGTTTTACGCAGGTTTTTCAGGCTATGGGTTTCTGACACCGATAGAGGCAGCGTGATCTTGGTCGCGCCCGCCGCGACAGCATCCTGCGCGCCGCGCAGGTTGGGCGTCAGTGCTGCCACGTCCAGCCCGAGCAATGTCCGCGCATAGCGTACGATCTCGCCCGTGTCCGCAAGTTGCGGGAACAGTTTAGGCGGTACAAAAGACCCGACTTCAATTTCGGTAACACCGGCCTGATACAACGCCTTAATCCAGCGTTTCTTGATCGCCGTCGGCATTACGCCTTTGCAATTTTGCAGCCCGTCACGCGGGCCCACTTCACTGATCAATACGGTTGTCGTCATATCTGTCCTATCCCGTCCCTTTACCATTTTTGACTTGAGCCATGTCAACTCACGGCGCTATTCTTTTTTGGCATAGTGACTTTGCGCTGCTTTGGGAGGCCTCTTTTGACTCAATCCACAATGACCTTATCGGATAAGACCGCGCGGCAAATATTCGAAGAAACCCGCGCCAATCCTGCTCGAGCCCGCTTTGGATTTGGGAAGCGGATGGCTATTGTCAATGTTGATCCGCAAAAGGCCTATACCCGTCCGGATTTATTCAAAACCGCCTATGTGACGGATCCCGACCAAATCAAACATATCAATACCATCTCGGCAATAGCGCGGGATAAAGGTCTGCCCGTCATATGGACCCATGTAGCCTATATGGATAATGCAGCCGATGCCGGCGTGTGGGGAACACGGACCGACACGCCGGACAGCTTGCAAAACATCACATATGGCTCCGAGCGTTCCGAATTTGATGACCGCCTAGACATCGACCGCCGGGTTGACGCCGTATACACGAAACGCATGCCGAGCGCCTTTTTTGAAACGCCGCTTAACTCGTTCCTAACATGGCACAAAATCGATACGGTCGTCGTTACTGGCGGCTCTACATCAGGCTGCGTACGCGCCACAGCCGTAGACAGCCTATCCTACGGCTACCGCACTATTGTCCCAATTGAATGCGTTGCCGACAAACATGAAAGCTTCCATTTCGCCAACCTTACCGACCTGTTGATAAAGTATGCTGACGTAGTGCAGGTTCAAGAGGTTTATGATTGGCTTGAGGCTTATGATGGGTAGCTCCCTAACGCCGTTCCCCCGGCAGCGAAGAGACGGATAAAGTATGCAAACAACGCCCAATCTCTACGACTATTGGCCCTATGCCGGGCGGCCCAAGATAGAATGGCCGGGCGGGAAGAAACTTGCCTTTTGGATAGCGCCTAATATTGAATTTTACGAATTTATGCCGCCCAATAATCCGCAGCGGCAGCCTTGGCCCAACGCCATTCCAAATGTGCAGCAATATAGCCAACGAGATTATGGCAACCGCGTGGGCCATTGGCGGCTCATGGAGCTTTTGGATAAATATAATCTGCGCGGCTCAGTTTCGTTAAACGTGGCGCTGTGCGACCACCACCCCGAAATCATTGACGCCTGCACAAAACGCGATTGGGAGTTTTTCAGCCACGGCATTTACAATACGCGCTATTCCTACGGCATGAGCCCGGCGCAGGAACAAGCCGTGTTGGACGATTCTATAAAAACCGTTGAACAGGCGACGGGGCAGCGCATTCGCGGCTACCTCGCCCCGGCGCTGACCCATACAGAAGCCACACTTGATTTGATTGCTGAGAACGATTTCTGGTATTCCTGCGATCTATTTCAGGACGACCAACCCCAACCCCTTAAAACCAAAACCGGCAAACTGGTCTCAATGCCCTACTCGCTCGAAGTTAATGATGTGATTACCTATTCCGTCATGGGCATGGATCCGGACCGCTATGCTGATATTCTTAAACGGCATTTCGACCAATTACTGCTTGAAGGCCAAATGAGCGGGACTGTCATGTGTATCCCGCTCCATGCCTATCTTGTTAGCCAGCCTAACCGCATAAAAATGTTTGAGCGCGCCCTCGCCCATATTTGCGAACATAAAGACGATGTCTGGTTCGCAACAGGCCAAGAAATCGCGCGGCATTTCATCGACCATTATTGGGATCAGAGCCTTGCAGATATTCAAACTCGCGGTGTCGTGACAGGCGGAACAGGGTTTGTGCCTTCGGGAGGCGCATCATGAGCGCGGCAGTTAATCCTTCTCCCCGCTTGCGGGGGGAAGTGGGCCGTATGGGCTGGCAAGCCAATGCGGGTCGATGGGGGGAAATCGATACGGTTAGCTTAAGTTACCCTAATACCCCATTCCCCTCCGCTGCGCTCCGAGTACTTCCCCCCATAAATGGGGAGGAGGACCATGGATAATTCTTACGTCACATATCCAAAACGCGCTCACGGCCAAGACCATGAATTTTACAAATGGCGGATGTCGAATGAGCGCCCGAAAATAAAGTGGCCCAACGAAACGAAAGTCGCAATTTGCCTGTTGGTACCGCTTGAGTTTTTTCCGCTGAACCCGTCCGGTAAACCGTTCAAACATCCGGGCGCGATGGTGACACCTTATCCGGATTTGCGGCACTTCACCGTCCGGGATTATGGCAACCGCGTTGGAGTTTACCGTATTTTGGACGCGTTGCGGCAGGCCAGCACCTCAGCAACCTTTGCCGTAAACGGCGAAATCGCGCGGCGTTACCCTCCGCTCATGAACGCAGTAACATCCGGCGGTCACGACATTGCCGTGCACGGTATATCCACAGACCATATCCACCATGAGGGCCTCAGCGCGAAAGACGAAACCACGATGATTAAAGACGCGCTGGCATGTTTTGACACGCCGCCGACGGGATGGATGTCACCGGCCCGTAATCAATCGTCAAAAACGCTGGAACATCTCGCCAAGGCGGGACTGTCTTACTGTCTGGATTGGGAAATGGATCAGGTGCCTGTGACGGCAACGATGAAATCCGGCGACATTACGCTTATCCCGAATGCCTATGAGCTTTCTGATTTTACGCTCCTGCACACACGCCGCCAAACCGAAGAAACGTGGCTTAAGCAAATTCAGGATTCTGTGGACTTATTACTGGAAGAGCATGAGCGATATGGCGGACAAATGCTCACCCTGACCTTGACGTCCTATATTATCGGGCAGCCGTTTCGCATCTGGGCTTTGCGCGCGCTTTTGCATTATCTCAAACACAAAGACGGCGTTGCCATTATGACAGCCGGAGATATTGCAACCCATTTCAAGGAACAGATATGACGCTCCCCCTTCACGGCCTCACAGTCATTGAATTTTCCCACATGGTAATGGGGCCCGCCGCAGGCTTAATGCTTGCGGATCTCGGCGCAGATGTGATCAAGGTGGAGCCGGTCGGCGGAGATAAGACCCGTAACTTGCGCGGATCCGGCGCGGGGTATTTTCCCATGTATAACCGCAATAAGAAAAGCCTTGCGATTGATCTCAAATCAGACGTAGGCAAAAAGGCTGTCCTTAAATTGATTAAGGGCGCGGATATATTTATTGAGAATTTCCGCCCCGGCGCGCTCGACAAACTCGGCTTTGGATATGAAGCCTTATCAGCCCTTAACCCCCGCCTGATTTATGCATCTGAAAAGGGCTTTCTCGATGGCCCCTATTCTCACCGCACGGCTCTGGATGAAGTCACTCAGATGATGGGCGGACTGGCCTATATGACCGGCCCTCCCGGCCAGCCGCTGCGGGCGGGAGCGTCCGTGATTGACGTAACAGGCGGTATGTTCGGCGCAATCGGCATTCTCGCCGCCCTTGAGCAGCGCCACATAACAGGCACCGGGCAACATGTCACAGCCTCACTCTTTGAGACGACGGCCTTCCTTGTCGGCCAACATATGGCGCAGATGGCAGTCACAGGCGTGCCCGCGGCCCCGATGCCCGCGCGCGTATCGGCGTGGGCCGTCTATGACGTATTTGACACCAAAGACAATGATAAGGTTTTCGTTGGGGTGGTCAGTGATGGTCAGTGGCGGATATTTTGCGACGCTTTTGGGCTGGAGACGCTCGCCAATGATGAAAGCCTGACTGAAAACCGTGACCGCGTGTTAAAGCGCGATGTCATTATGCCCATCGTAAGAGCCGCGTTTAAAACCTTCACCAAAGCCGAGCTTATGGAAAAGCTCGAACGCACAGGCTTACCGTTTGCGCCCATTTCACGTCCCGAAGACCTGTTTGACGACCCGCATTTGAATGCAGGCGGCGGTTTGCTGGATTTGGAAATGGAAGACGGCACACTGACCAAACTCCCGGCCCTGCCGATTAGCCTGAATAACAAACGCTTATGTAAACGCCTCAACCCGCCAAAAGTGGGCGAACATACAAACGCTATTTTAGCAAGCGCAGGATATTCAAATCAAGAAATCGCTCAGCTAAGACAAGCGGACGTAATCGCCTAGCCCGCTTTGGTGCGCTCATCCCGTTCGTGCATTTCTTGAGCTTCCAGCGACAATGTTGCAATGGGGCGGGCCTCAAGGCGGCCAACACCAATGGGGTCGCCGGTTTCCTCGCAATAACCGTAGCTGCCGCGCTCTATGCGGCCGAGTGCTTTGTCGACCTTATTGACAAGTTTGCGAAGGCGGTCACGCGTTCGCAGTTCGAGCTGACGGTCGGCATTGGCAGCGGCTGTATCAGCCGGGTCGGGGTGGGAGACGTTTTCGCCTTGCAAATATGCGACGGTTTCACGGGTCTGCAATATAATATCAGCCTTCCAAGCCAACAGTTTTTGGCGGAAATATTCCTTTTGCACAGGGTTCATGAACTCTTCATCGTCAGAAGGTTTATATCCTTCCGGAATTGTTACTGTCTCTTGATTAGCGGCTTTCGTCATAACGTCCTCTTGCCAGAATCGCGTAGTTTAACCATATCCCCGTGGCGGGCGTCATACAGGGCAAATTCAGCAGATACAATACACTTTTGCCGGAATATAAGGGAATTCATACCCACGTAATTCACGCTTGAAAGCCGCGAGAATCCCGCTTAGGAAACGGCCAACAGGAGTTTTGATATGAAGTTTGAAGGCACAAAGAATTACGTTGCGACGCAAGATCTGAAAATGGCAGTCAATGCCGCCATTACGCTTGAGCGGCCTTTGCTCATCAAAGGGGAGCCCGGCACGGGCAAAACCGTCCTCGCTAATGAGATCGCAAAAAGCCTCGGCGCCCCGCTGATCAACTGGAATATCAAATCCACAACCAAAGCCCAGCAAGGCCTGTATGAATATGACGCCGTGGCGCGGCTCCGCGATAGCCAGCTTGGAGATAACAAAGTCCACGATATTTCCAATTATATAAAAAAAGGAAAATTATGGGACGCGTTTGAGTCTGAAAAGCGGCCGATTCTATTGATTGACGAAATTGACAAAGCAGACATCGAATTTCCCAATGATTTACTGCACGAACTCGACCAAATGTCGTTTCATGTTTACGAGACCGGGGAAACGATTACCGCCCGTCAGCGCCCAATAATTTTGATCACCTCCAATAATGAAAAAGACCTCCCGGACGCATTTCTCCGCCGCTGCTTTTTTCATTATATCCAGTTCCCAGACGCCGAGACCATGGCTCAAATTGTTCATGTCCACTTCCCGGACATCAAACAGCGCCTTTTGTCCGCCGCGATGATACGGTTCTTTGAGGTGCGCGAAATGCCCGGCCTTAAAAAGAAACCGTCCACATCCGAATTGCTCGATTGG
>CAYGRF010000023.1:9336-24982 GCA_964352275.1 uncultured Caulobacterales bacterium | reverse complement strand
CCCGATATTTATCAATGTCGGTGTTCCGGGGCCGCGCATTCCTATGACCACGCAAAAGGTCGAGCGGCTAGATGAAGTGTGCTGGTTTTTCCCGACCCTGAAGGTTGTTATGCGTCACGGCGCGGAGCCTTGGGACGATCTGGCGTGGAAGCTGATGCTGAAATGGCCGAACCTCTATTATTCCACCAGCGCGTTTGCGCCGAAACATTATCCGAAATCCATCATTAACTTCGCGAATACGCGCGGCGCGGATAAAATCATATATGCCGGCTATTTCCCGATGGGATTAAGCCTCGACCGTATTTTTAAAGAAATGGAAGACGTGCCGTTTAAAGACCATGTCTGGCCGAAATTCCTACGCGCTAATGCCCGCAAAGTCCTAGGTTTGGGAGACTGATTGTGACGACTGATTCTAATGTTGACGTTAAAGACGCCCGTACGGCACCCGTCGCTGTATGGAGCGTTCTGGAGAAAATGTCCAAAGAGGAACGCGCGGCATGGCGCGTTGCGCCGCTGGCCAATAAGCGCCCCTTGGAGGAGCGTAACCTGGATATTGGTTTTGCCTTTGGCTGGTATCCTATGATGCTCTCGGCTGAGCTTGCCATTGGCGAAGTCAAACCTTTGCGGTATTTTGGACAGGAGCTGGCGATTTGGCGCGGCGAGGATGGCCGTGTGCGCATGCTCAACGCGATTTGCAAACATCTTGGCGCGCATATGGGGCATGGCGGCAAGGTGAGCGGAAATTATCTCGAATGCCCGTTTCATGCGTGGCGCTATGACGGCGAAGAGGGCGCGGTCAAAGAGATTCCCTATTCGCCGTCCATTCCGCCCCGCGTACAAAAACAATGTAAGGATATATGGCCGGTCGTTGAGGCGAACCGTTTAATCTGGGCGTGGTATCACCCGGAAGGCGTCGCCCCGCTTTACGAGGTCGCGCACCTGCCGGAATGTTCCGATCCTGAGTGGACCGAGTTTGATATGACCGAGTGGAGTATTTGGGGAAGCCTGCAAAACATTGCTGAAAACAGCGTGGATTTCGCCCATTTCCAATATATTCACGGCACAGCGGAATTGCCAGAAGCCGAGCTGTTTTGGGGTGAATATGACCGCGCGGGGATTGTGCGGGCTCAAATGGGCACGCCGAGAGGCATGGTGGACGGGGTCATAACCTCCAAATCTGTTGGGCCGGGGCAATCATGGGTGCGGTTTGAGGGTATATGTGAGACCCTGCTCGTGGCGTGCCTGACGCCTGTTGATGAAGATCATGTCCATGTCCGCTATTTTTACACGCAGCCTAAAAACAGTGAAAGCTCCGGCGTGGCGCGGGCCATCATTGCCGATGTGAATAAGCAAATGGATCAGGACAAAGTCGTCTGGGACCGTCAGACCTTTATGTATAAGCCGATCATATGTGAGGGGGATGGCCCGATCGCCAAATTTCGCATGTTTTACTCTAAATATTACGCCGGAAATGACGGCAAACCTCGCAACCTTGTGAAATAAAGTTAGAACGTGAGAGCCATATGCGCGGATTAAAAGGAAAAGTCGGGATTGTTGCGGGCGGAGCGCGCGGGATCGGCGCGGCAACGGCAGAGCGCCTGATTGCGGAAGGCGCAAAAGTCATCATTGGCGACATTATGGAAGATATGGCCAAGGAAACGGCAGAGCGTATCGGGAAGGACGGCGGCGATATTATCGGGATGTATCTGGACGGCACCAACTTGCAATCACAAAAGGACATCGTGGCCAAGGCGGTGGATATTTTCGGCGGTTTGGATTTTTATCATTCAAACTTAGCGGGCGGCACAGTTGGCGATAATCACGCGCTCGACATCACCGAAGATGTGTTTGATAATTCAGTAGCGATCAACACGAAAAGCCACCTTTTGGCCACCCAAGCGGCTATTCCGGAGCTGCTTAAACGCGGCGGCGGCGCGATGATTTATACGAGTTCAGGCTCCGCCACCGGCGGCGCGCCGGTTCAGCCCGCTTACGCCATGACAAAGGCCAGCATACATGCGCTGTCGCGTCATGTGGCAACAAAATGGGGGCCGAAAGGTATTCGCGCCAATGTGATATGTCCGGGCCTGATTATGACCGAAGCGGTCGCCATCCATCTGGATGACAAACGCATCGAAGGTATTCAGCGCATGACGCCGTCGAACCGCTTAGGCCACCCCGACGACATCGCAGCGGCCGTTGCTTTTCTCGCATCCGATGACGGCAGTTACGTTAACGGTCAAGCGTGGCATGTGAACGGCGGGACGCAGATGCGGGAATAGTGCCATCCGGTTATCGCATTCTTTAAATCCTGATGAGAATTCAGGATTTTTAGCTTGGTTAAGAAAGACTTCGCCTACAGCCGCACCCGCATTTTGCCCAGTAAAAAGCAAAAGCATCAAAAAGGCACTTACGCCCCAAATACAGGTTTCAAATGTTCGTCCTTGCATGTCGGCCTCCGTCTATTGATGTCAGGCTGGTATGCAGGGGGTTTATGTTTGCAAGAGGGCACGATTAAGGAAATATTAAGGCTATAAAATTGGCGGCTCAGTCGTCGTGGTTTTCGGGGCATTGCGCCAAAGAATGATAGCAACGCCGAGCAGGGTCATAATGCCGCCGGTTAGAAAAGCCGGATTTAGCGGCTCGCCCAAGATTAAAACGCCAGCCGTCACTGCGACGAGCGTATTCATCAAAGTTGTACTGGATACGATATAAATCGGTAGGCGCTGAAGTAACCAATAATAGCTGGTATGCGCAACAAGCGAGACTAATATAACCGAATAAGCCAGCGCGAGTAAAAACGGCTTTTGGGTATCACCGGACAAGGCTGAGAATTGATTGTCCTCAAGCAACAATGAAAGCGGCCACAGAACCACACTGCCGACGACAGCAAACCAAGCAAGAAGCTCAAGCGGTTTGACGCTTTTGGCCATTTTCACAAGCACGGCACCGACAGCTTCGCTCATGGCCGCGCATGCAATTAACAGGACGCCAAGCACGAAAAGCGGCCCTGCCGCCTCGCTTGGCCGCGCGGCGGCGATAATCGCCACGCCGATAAAAGCGAGAACAATACCGAGAAGGCGCAGCGGACCAATTTTGTCCTTAAACAATATAACAGATAGAATAATTGAAAATGGCACATAAAGCTCAAATGCAATGGCCGCAGCAGATGCGGTAGTCATGCCCATAGCCGGGAAAGAAAACGCATAATTCAGCGCGCCGTAACCCAATCCAGCGCCGATTATGATGGGCATGAGCCCTGCATGCCATTTCAGTTTTGGTGACAGAATAAGCGCGACGATTGTCATGCGAAGGGCGGCGTAAAAAAGCGGATCCGCATTATTTTCCACGGTCACTTTCATGACAACGAAATGTAGCCCCCAAATGAGGCACACCATAACCAAAACTAGAAATTCGCGTATTGTCATTGGCGTGCTCCCCTGCAAAGCGCTATAGCAGAGCGTGGCTACAATAGAAGCTTAAACACAGAGTCCCAATGTCCTCTTATACCGCTATTTCAGATGCGCTCGCCCGCGTTGCGCCGTCGGCGACCATGGCCGTCACCCAAAAGGCCCGCGAGATGAAAGCGCAGGGCATCGATGTCATTGGGCTAGGGGCTGGTGAGCCGGATTTTGATA
Source organism: uncultured Caulobacterales bacterium (assembly GCA_964352275.1). GTDB lineage: Bacteria > Pseudomonadota > Alphaproteobacteria > Caulobacterales > Maricaulaceae > JACOMS01. The sequence goes on along the minus strand of CAYGRF010000023.1, from coordinate 21,344 downwards.
CGCCGGATCATATCAAACAGGCGGCCATTGAAGCGATTGAGCTTGGCAAGACAAAATATACCAATGTGGACGGCATTCCGGAATTAAAACAGGCGATCTGCGCGAAATTTAAGCGTGATAATAGTCTGTCTTATGCCCCGGCGCAGATCAATGTCTCTCCCGGCGGGAAACCGGTCATATATAATGCTTTTGCCGCCACGCTGAATCCCGGCGATGAAGTTATTGTGCCGACGCCGTGCTGGGTATCTTATCCTGAAATGGTCAAATTGGCGGGCGGTACGCCTCGGCTTATCTATTGTGATATGCAAAGCGGATATAAACTAACCGCAGAGGCGCTGGAGGCGGCGATTACGCCGCAATCGAAATGGCTTATTCTAAATTCTCCGTCTAACCCGACAGGCGCGGCCTATGCGGCGTCCGAACTTAAAGCGCTAGGCGAGGTTCTTATGCGGCACCCGCATGTCATGATTTTGACCGATGATATGTATGAGCACCTTGTGTATGACGGAGTGAAATTTGCGACCATCGCTGAGATTGTGCCTGATCTTTTTGAGCGGACGTTAACGATGAACGGGGTCTCGAAAGCCTACGCGATGACAGGGTGGCGCATTGGCTATGCCGGAGGGCCGGAGTGGCTGATTAAGGCAATGGCTAAAATGATGAGCCAGTCTACATCGAACCCGTGTTCAATAAGCCAATGGGCCGCTGCCGCTGCCCTGAACGGATCGCATAGTTTCATGAAGGCGCGTAATGCGGCTTTTAAAGCGCGGCGGGATGTTGTGGTCGCGGGTTTGAACGCAGCGAATGGGCTTGTGTGCCTGATGCCAAACGGTGCTTTTTATGCCTATCCTGATTGCGCGCGCCTCATCGGGACGCGCGATCCTGGCGGAAGAGTGATTGAAACAGATACCGATTTTGCGGCGTCTTTGCTTGAATACGCTCATGTTGCGGTTGTGCCCGGCAGCGCCTTTCATGGATCGCCCAATGTCCGCCTTTCATATGCAACAGATATGAACAGTTTGAACAAAGCCGTCGAGCGCATTCAGGAATTTTGCGCGGGCTTGACTTGAAAACTTATGACGGCACCCCAAAATACCTAATGACGAATAAGCAGAATTTGGAGCAAAATGATGGATGTAAATATAGGCATTTCTGAAGACAACAGAAGAAAGTCCGCGGCGGGATTAAGTCAACTTTTAGCCGATACATATACCTTATATCTCAAAACGCATGGGTATCATTGGAATGTTGAGGGGCCGCATTTTCAGCAATTGCACATACAATTTATGGAGCAATACACCGAAATGTGGACAGCCGTAGATGTACTCGCTGAACGTATCCGCGCCCTCGGACATTATGCCCCCGGTTCCTATGCGGCCATTTCAAAAATCAGCCAAATTCCAGAAGAAGCAGGCCAGCCAGATTGGCAGAACATGGTGAAAAACCTCGCACGCGGTCACGAACAGGTTGCCAAAACCGCGCGTGATGTCTTGCGTATTGCCGATGAAGTTCGTGATGATGCAACGTCTGATGTCGTTGCGCCGCGCGTAACGCTTCACGAAAAAACGGCTTGGATGCTGCGAGCAACTGCCTCCTAGGGCCTGTGGACACTTAGGGTGGAGATTAAGATATGAAGCAAAATCATCCAGTTTTAGGAGGATACGTGAAGGCGTGCGTGCGCACGGCGAGGGTGTTCGACGCGAAAGTGGATGATTTTGGTCATACCGCGAAGCGGCGGGGCGCTTTTGCGCGACTTTCGCGTTACAAATGCTCGAAAGTGCAAGCACTTCCTTGCGCTTTGTTCCTAAAATTCACACAAAATCACTCCCGTCTTAACTCTACCCTAAGTGTCCACAGGCCCTAGGCAGCGGCGGCTTTTTCTTTTGAACGCAATGTCCACTTATCGAGCGTGGCCATAAGCGCGGCCTGTTTCACAGGCTTAGTGAGATAATCATCCATACCGGCCTCGAAACATTTCTCGCGGTCGTGTTTTAGCGCATGTCCCGTCAGTGCGATAATCGGTGTATGGGCGATACCATGTTCTTTTTCGTAAGCGATAATATCGCGCGTAGCATGATGGCCATCTTTGACCGGCATGGAAACATCCATAAGAATGAGTGGGAACCGGCCAGGGTTTTCCAAATATGTATCAACGGCGATTTGGCCATTCTTGACAAATACGGGTTGATATTGACTCCCCGATAACATCAGCCGAACCACATCTTGATTAAGGTCAAAATCTTCTGCAACGAGAATTTCAACCTTTTCCGCAGCAGCATGATTGACGGCAGGTTCGGTTGTGTCTGTGGGTTTAGGGCTTTGCTTGCTCGGTGCTATAGGCTTTCGGGCTTGCACGGCAGAGAGTGTTTTTACCATAGTTTCATAGAGTCGTTTCTCACGGAGCGGCTTGGCTAAAAAGTCCTCAATGCCGATTTTCCTTAGGTCATTGCGGCTCATCGGTTGATCGCAGGACGATAGCATGATCAGCGGAACTGCGGATATGGCGTCATCATTTTGGATCGTGATCGCCAGTGTTTTGCCATCCATTTCTGGCATCAAGTAATCCACGAGTATTAAATCGTACGGCGCTGCGTTTTGTTCGGCCGCGCGCAACTTGTTCAAAGCCTCATGACTGTGGGATGCCGTTTCCGTGCGCATATTCCATGCGGTCAGATGCTCGCTCAGTAAGTGCCGATTCACGCTCACATCATCGACGATTAAAGCCCGGCGTCCATCGAGCACTGTCGTGTCATAAGCTATGGGAGCCGTATTCTGGTCAACGGGCAGTGGGAGTGCAAACTCGAATTTCGACCCTTGTCCAACAACGGAACTTACCTTAATGCGCCCTTTCATCATTTGGACAATATGTTTGGAAATGCTTAAGCCCAATCCGGTGCCCCCGTAGACACGGGTTGTACTGCCGTCTGCTTGGGTAAACTTATTAAATATATCGCCAAGTTTATCCTCGGGGATGCCAATACCTGTATCCGTCACGGATATTTTCACAGCGCTTAAATCACTGCGCACCGATTTGACATCGACGTCGATGATAACGTGACCTTCACCCCTGAATTTGACGGCATAACTGACAAGGTTGGTTAAGACCTGCCGAATCCGTCCCCCGTCTCCGATAAAGTGACGTCCTAAGCGCGGACTATAATTGACGATGAGTTCAAGGTTCTTGCCCTCAGCCGCTTGCGACATCAGCGCGGCGACTTCATTGATGGAGTCTTTTAAGTCGAAAGGCACAGGGTCGAGCATAAGCGCGCCCGCTTCAATTTTAGAAAAATCTAAAATGTCATTGATTATTGTGAGGAGCGCTTGGGCGGAGCTTGAAATCACTTTGACGAAGTCATTTTGCCGATCATCTATATTGGAGTTTGCCAGCAAGTCGGCCATGCCCAAAATGCCGTTCATCGGGGTTCGGATTTCATGGCTCATATTGGCTAGGAATTCAGATTTGGCTTGCGACGCCCGTTCAGCAGCGTCTTTTGCCTTTTTCAGCGCTTGAGATTGCTCATGCTCATATGTCGTGTCTTTCACAAAGGCACGAATTTTAACCGGTTGGTTTTTCGCATCGCGTAAAACTTCGCCATATGTCATATTTTGTCTGAGTGTTCCTTTTGGGCCGAGTGTACGCGAACTCACCGTGAACTTGCCATCACTCGCCATCGAAGCTTTAATAGCTTTTGCAATCAAATGCCGATCTTCAGGTATGGTTACAACAGTGATGCCGTGCTTTTTTATTTGGGCCTGGGTTTCCTCTGAAAAGTAGTATTTTAGAGTTTTACTCAGGTGTGTTTTTTTTGTTTTGAGATCATAAATCCAATACCCTGATTTTCCGAGTGAGAGCGCATCATCGAGCAGTTTGTCCTTGTCGACTAAATCTGTGATGTCATGTGAAACGGACACAGTGTAACCATTTGGCAGGGTTGTCCGTGTGAGTTCCATGGTTCGACCATCAGCAAGCTTCATGGTACCTGAGAATTTTTTTTGATTCTTCCGGGATTTTTGATCTTCGGCGGACAGTTGGTTTTGCCTGATAATCTCTGGGGTTAAAAGCCCATTATCGATCATCAATTCATGACAGACTTTTAGGTGATCCCCGACCTTTAAAGAGCCGGGCTTAAGCCGAAGCTGTTGGAACATAGCGGCGTTCATATATTGATATTCAAGGTTTTCATTCATGATGCTGATGCCATCGCCCAGCGTTTCGTCGAGTATAGCATAGCCTTGGTTGAGCAAACTTTCAGACACGCGGTCCGTCGGAACGCGCTTGACAAGCGCGGATTGATCCTGCCGTATTACATCTTGCCCCGTCATATCACATTTAGCCTCTCACAATGACAAAATGAGTATAGGCGAACTATATTAAGAAAAGAAAAAAGCCGGGCTCAGACAAAGTCTGGCCCGGCAAAGTCTTCGCAATACATTCGGGGAGGAATAGTACGCGGTAAACACCAGCGGCAAAAGGGGAGGACGCCGCGTTGTGTTAAGGTGTAAATAAGAGGTTAAACCCGAAAATGAAGCGATAGAACTGCAAACATGCTATGCATTATTGCATAGACAGGGTTTTACGGTTCAAAATCGGTTATCCCGACCAATTCTTTGTCACGCGAACAAGAAACTCCCGGAACACCTTGGCCTTAACGGAACCTCTGAGTTCACTCGGGTAAACAAAAAACACATCAAAGGGATCGCCTTTGACGTGGGGAAGAATGCGCACAAGCCTTCGTGATAGAGACACCATATAATCGGGAATGCCGACAATGCCGATCCCGGCTTCTGCCGCGCGCATAATGCCGTGCAAATTATTCACTTCCATGATGGGTTTTCGCGGGTTTCCGGGGTTCCTACCGACTTTGAGAGCCCAGTTCGTGCTGTGCAGGCGCGGCGGGATGAGTTCCCCAAAAGCAATAATTTTGTGATTGTCTAAATCATCGATAGACGCAGGCGCGCCGTGCTTGGCAAGATAAGTATCGGAGGCGTAGAGGCTTTGTGATATGCGCCCTAATCGCCGCTCAATGACATCGCCTTGTGTGGATGGCCACGGCCTCAGCGCGCAATCGACCTCCATAGATGACAAATCATGCTCGCCGTCCTCAAGAATAAGTTGTAAATCAATTTCCGGATAGGCCGCCATAAATTCAGGCAGTACGGATGTGAGCCAATTAGACCCGAGGGAAATGGGGGTAGAAACCCGCAGTGTGCCTTGCGGTTTATTGCGGCTATCAATCACAGAGGCTTGTGCAAGCGCGACTTTGTGAGCCATGTCCCGGGCTGCGGAATAGAGAATATGTCCTTGTTCCGTGAGTGTCAGTCCGCGCGCGTGGCGATGAAAAAGCGGCGTGGCGAGACTATCTTCAAGCGCTGTGATCTGGCGGCTCACGGCGGATTGGGAAATGCGTAATTTTTCGGCGGCGGCTGTTAAGGATCCGGTTTCAGCGGCAGCGTGAAAGGTTTTGAGCTTATCCCAGTCGATTATATCGGGCATATATTATGCGGCGGCAGTCTGCGTATTCGCGCTCGCACTTTCCTCTGTGAGCCAGCGCTCGGCTTCGAGCGCGCCCATGCAGCCCAGCCCTGCGGCTGTGACAGCTTGGCGGTACACCTCGTCGGAGACATCCCCCGTGGCGAAAACGCCGGGAATATTTGTGGCGGTGCTATCCGGCGCGGTTTCAATATAGCCGCCTTCGTTCATTTTTACATGTCCGCGAAATATTTCGGTTGAGGGTTTGTGGCCAATCGCAATGAAAACACCGTGTGTATCGCGCTCAAAAACCTCACCCGTCTTCACATTTTTAAGGCGCATCCCTGTGACGTTGGGCGGCATATCCTGCCCAAGAATTTCTTCCAGCGTTGTATCCCATAACACCTCGACTTTCTCATGGTTGAGAAGTCGGTTTTGCAAAATTTTCTCGGCCCGAAGACTACCCCGGCGGTGCACGAGCGTGACTTTAGAGGCGAAATTGGTCAGGAAAAGCGCCTCTTCGACGGCCGTATTGCCGCCGCCAATGACGGTCACGTCTTTTCCGCGATAGAAAAATCCGTCACATGTAGCGCAAGCCGATACGCCAAATCCTTGAAATTTTTCTTCGGACGGAAGACCCAGCCATTTGGCCTGAGCACCGGTGGCAATAATGACCGCATCAGCGGTGTAAAGCGTGCCTGTGTCTCCTGTCATGCGGAAGGGCCGGGATGAAAAATCGACGTCCGTTATCATGTCTTCGTAAAACTGTGTGCCAAACTTAAGAGCATGCTCTTTGAACTTTTCCATTAAGTCAGGCCCCAAGACTTCGGGGAAACCGGGATAGTTTTCAACGTCAGTGGTAATCATAAGCTGGCCGCCGGGCTGCAGCCCTGCGACAATACCGGGCTCCAACATAGCGCGCGCAGCATAAACGGCGGCTGTGTATCCTGCCGGGCCAGAGCCAATAATAAGGACTTTGTGGTGAATAGTGTCAGGCATGGCAGGCTCTCAAGAAATATTAGGATGCCTTACATAAGTCTGATGCTATAGATTCGCAAGATGTGTATGTGCCGGATCAAAATGAAGCGCCGGGATAAAGTAATTTGTTAAGCATAAAATCTTATCATAATTTAAGACTTCGAAGGTAGGGTGAAGATTATGCTATTGCTGGTGGCGGCGTGCGCATTGATTGATGCAGATGGCCGAATATTGATGAGCCGGAGGCCACACGGCAAAGCACATGCGGGGCTATGGGAATTCCCGGGTGGAAAAATGGAGGCAGGGGAGCGGCCAGAAGAGACAATTGTACGTGAGTTGCGTGAGGAACTAGGTATTGAGCCGTGTGAACGGTGTTTGCAGCCTTTTTCTTTTGCCAGCCACGCTTATGAACAGTTTGACCTACTGATGCCGTTATATCTCTGCCGCCAATGGGACGGTTTCCCGCGTCCCAAAGAGGGGCAGGCGATTAAGTGGGTTTTTCCCGATCGTCTTTTAGAAATGGCACTTGTGCCAGCGGATATTCCGTTGGCTCAGGATATAAGAGACAGGCTGAAGCGCGGCCGAAGGTTTGAAACATGAGGAATGGCAGAGAAAAAGTCAAAGTTTTGTGGACGGCATTCATTGACGATGAATCCGGCGCAACAGCGATTGAATATGCCCTTATCGGGACTTTAATTGCTGTCGCCATTATTGGCGGCATGAATGCTTTGGCAGGCAGCATTAACACTGTCTTTGGTAATGCGAGCACAGAACTTACGACATCGGTAACGCCTTAAAAAGCACGAATATTACTGAGGCGTTTTCGTTTCTTTGACGCCCAGTGCATCCGCAAGACGCATTTTTGCGCTCCCCGGTTTCAGCGGTTTTTGCTGGCTCTCATGGGGAGCCCAGCCCGTCATCCATAAAATCTCAAATGTGGCGCGGGCTTTATTGTCGGCGCTGAAATGTTTCAAATATTCACCGAATAATTTACGGCGGTAGTCTTTCGTCAGCCGTTTATGGCTTCGGCCAACCAAAGCATTGCTCTCCCCCAAGTCCCGCAGATCTTCAAATAGGCGCTGAATATCGCTGTAATGCACGATGCACCGATCTGTATCAATAACCGGTAAGGCAAATCCCGCGCGTTGCAAGAGTGCGGCCGCTTGAGAATAGTCTGCAAACGGGGCCACGCGCGGGCTGATCCCGCCTAAAACCGCATCATCCGCCGCATAGGCCGCTTGGCGCAATTCTTTTAAGGTCTCACCGCCGAAAAAGCTGGCTAAAAACAATCCATCGGGTTCGAGTATGCTGCGAAGCTCGATCAAAGCGCCGGGTAAATCGTTGACGGTATGAAGTCTAAGCGCCGATATGATCAGATCATACGGGCCAACCTCTAAGTTTGGAGCCGTGTCCATAACGGTTATGGACTTTGGCATTTTATCGGGTGGTAAGTGAGCGCGCAAAATTTCCGTAAATTTCGGCGGCCCTATGATTAAAGCGGTTTCAAACTGCCTATTCATATCGCAAAGACGGTCAGCCGCATCCATAGCGCAGCGTTCAGCCAGAAAAGACACGCCACGGCGTGAGGCACGGATGCGCCGAACACTTAAAAGCTTATGATCAAAAATTTGAGGCGGGGCTTTGGTTTCAGGCATGAATAGGATATGAAAGAGGCGTGATGGAAAATAAAGCCCTTATATGGTATTAAAGACGCCCCATTTTGTGCAGCAAGCGCTGTCGCAGGCGGTTGATATAGTTTTCCCGCAACATTCTATCATCAGCGGCGATTTGAAAGGCCGTGATGAGAGCCACCTTTGGGGTAATATTCGCTTTTTGGATGACCCGTGCTGTGAGCAATGCGGCTATCCTTTTGATTATGCTGTCGGGCCGGGCAGTATATGCGGGGATTGCGCGGCGCGCCCCCCTGCCTATGACCGTGCGCGCGCCGCTTTTGTCTATAATGATGAAAGCCGACGGATGATTTTAAGTTTTAAACATGGGGGCCGCACCGAAGGGCTGGATATTTTTGCGGGTCACATGCGGCGCGCAGGCCGTAAGTTCTGGGATGAGGCTGATTACCTTATTCCTGTACCGCTGCATCCTTCCCGGCTGATAAAGCGGCGGTTTAACCAATCCGGACTGCTTGCGCGTAGGCTCGCTAAATCCGTAAAACCAACATTCGAGCCTGATTTTCTGCTGCGGTCTAAAGCCACGCCAAGTCAGGGACTGCAAACCTTTCGCGGGCGGTTTCGCAACGTCAAAGGGGCTTTTCATGTGCCGGAAAAAGCCCGGATCCGGATTAAGAACAAACATATTATAGTAATCGATGATGTCATGACCACCGGTGCAACGCTTGGTGCGTGCGCTAAGGCTTTGAAACGCGGCGGGGCTTCCTATATTGACGTGGTAACATTGGCCCGAACTGTCAGAGACAAGTCGGGCCCCAACGGAGAGACTTATGCCAAAGATTGAGATGTATACCAAAGCCATGTGCCCGTTTTGCATTCGCGCGAAATCGCTTTTGAAACAAAAAGGCGTAGACGTCATTGACATTCCAGCATGGATGGATGCGGGTAAGCGCAAAGAGATGAATGAGCGTTCCGGTGGGCGTAACACGTTCCCGCAAATCTTTATCGGCGGAAAACATATTGGCGGCTTTGATGATCTCTATGATTTGGATCAGCGCGGCGGCCTTGACCCGTTGCTAGCGCGGTAATGCGCGCGGCCTGCATACAGCTTCGATCCGGAACCGATATTGCTGCTAATATACGCGTAGCAGAGGCGCTTATCCGTAAGGCCGCCTCAAGCGGCGCCCAGCTTATTGCTACGCCTGAAATGACGCATATTGTGCAGCGCTCGGCGAAGCGCTTATTCGCCGCGTTAACGGATGAGCAGAACGATAAAGGCGTCGCGGCATTCTCGGCGCTTGCGAAAGAGCTTGGTATCTATCTTCTCATTGGCTCGCTCGCGATCAAGACGGCTGAAAATCGCGCTGCAAATCGGAGCTTTCTGTTTGGCCCGGACGGGGCGGTCATTGCGAGCTATGACAAAATCCATTTGTTTGACGTAACGATAAGCGAAAGCGAAACCTGGAAGGAAAGCAGCGTTTATGACGGCGGCGGGCAGGCCATCAGCGCGGACGTAGGCGATATGCGCCTTGGCCTATCCGTCTGTTACGATGTGCGATTTCCTGGCCTGTACCGGCATTATGCGCGCGCCGGAGCGGATATAATAGCTGTGCCCGCAGCGTTTACAAAGCCCACAGGCGAGGCCCATTGGGAGGTGCTGTTGCGTGCGCGCGCCATAGAAACCGGGGCTTATATTCTCGCGCCCGCGCAGGGCGGGGAGCACGAAGACGGCAGGGCAACATGGGGGCATTCCATGATCATTGATCCGTGGGGGCGCGTGATAGCTGCCTTGGATCACGACAAGCCCGGTTTTATTATGGCGGATATTGATACCCAAAATGTCATCGACGCGCGTCAAAAAATCCCGGCATGGCAAACTGATACGGCATTTTCTGCGTGATTAAATATGCATTGATATGCAGCGGCGGTCATGAGTTCGACGTTTGGTTTTCAAAGTCGAGCGATTATGATGAGCAAACCCAAAAGGGACTGGTCAACTGCCCTGTTTGCGACACGCCGAATGTCCAAAAAGCGATCATGGCGCCCAATATTACGACGGCGCGAAAGAAAGCGGATATAGCAGAAAGGCAGATAAGCCGGCTGTCCGCAATGAATAAAGCCGCTGAAAAAATCAGAGACAGTATTGCGTCCACTTGTGATGATGTTGGCGATAAATTTGCCGATGAAGCCCGCGCAATCCATTACGGCGAAAAACCTGAGCGCGGGATATATGGTCAAGCCACTTCGGATGAAGCATCAGAGTTGATTGAAGAAGGGATTAAAGTGGCGCCCTTGCCGGAGGCTTTAGCCCCAAAACCAAAGCCAAAACTCAATTAGGACTGTTTAACCGCTGACATAATATAGTTAATCGAGAAATCCTGCCCAGCAGACCATGTCTGAGTGAGCGGATTGAGAGACATGCCGATCTTGCTATTCACCGTTAACCCGGCATCCAAGAGCCAGCGTTCAAGCTCGGCGGGTTTGACGAGCTTGTCATATTGATGGGTGCCGCGCGGCAGCCAGCGCAGGATATATTCCGCGCCGACAATAGCCAATGAGAACGCTTTAAAAGTTCGGTTGATGGTCGAGCACATCATAATGCCGCCGGGCCGCACCATGGCCGCGCAGTCTTTGATAAATTGCGGCGGCCCCGCTACATGCTCAATCACTTCCATGTTTAAGATTGCATCAAACGGCGGCTCGCCGCTGGCGACAAGCTGCTCAACCGTTCCGTGCCGGTAGTCAATGTCGAGGCCCATTTGCACGGCATGTGTTTTGGCAGTTTTTAGGTTCGCTTCCAGCGCATCAACGCCGACGACTGCCGCCCCCAGACGCGTCATGGGCTCGCATAATAGCCCGCCGCCGCAGCCAATATCCAAAATGCGCAGGCCCTCGAGCGGCCTAGGCGCGCTGGGGTCTCTGAGGAAGTGATCGCAGAAAGCATCTTTGATGATGCCAATGCGAAAGGCGTTCATAATGTGAAGCGGTTTAAACTTGCCGGATGGGTTCCACCAATCGGCAGCCATACGCGCAAAGCTTTCCATCTCGCGTGGGTCAACGGAAACCTTTGATATCGTTTCAGGAGCGTGTTCAGTGTAGGCCATAGTCAATCCTGTTTTATCAGTATACGCGCGGCAGCAGCTTTTGGCTTGGCCAAGGTGCCTGTTGGCGAGAATATCTTACCCGATCATCCATCGCCGTTTAAGATTGCTCTGAACGGCCTGCAAGCGGGTAAAGTTCTCAAACGACATGGAAAGCCCTTCCAAGGCGGCGACTTCGTCAAGCTCATACAGGATATTACGTTTCTCGGTGTCAGGGATTTGGCTCTCAATAAACGTAATCGCCACATGACGCTCGCCGTGCGTAATCGGCTCGACCTCGTGCAGCGTATTGGACGGGTATACCACCGCTGTCCCCGGCGCGCCTTTAAAACGAAGGTTAGCACCGCCCAAACGGACATGGAGCGCGCCGCCCTCATACTCCGCCGGGTCAGACAAAAACACCGTGCAGCTTAAATCCGACCGAAGCATTTCACCCGGCAGAGGGATAACGGCGCTATCGGCGTGAAGGCCGTAATTCATGCCGGGCTCGTACCGCGTCATCAATGGCGGGGCGAGCTTTACCGGATAGGCGAAAGCCACAAATTCCGGATGGGTCATAAGTGCGTCGGCAATGATTTTCGATGAGCGCGCATAAGCAGCATTGTCATGGAGCTGGAGATTGTTTTTCACCTTGGAGTGCGGATTGCTGATCTTGCCGTCCACATATTTTGCGGCTTGGCTGATCCGTTTGAGCTCCGCGACGTGATCAGGTCCCAAAACCTCGATTTCTTTAAACATGCCGTGCTCTTTCGCTAAACGTCAGCACAGTTTCAATGAGGCTGTGCTCTTTCGCGCAGAGTTTAACCCACTCTAGCGTCTCGTCAATCTCGG
>CAYGRF010000023.1:0-9236 GCA_964352275.1 uncultured Caulobacterales bacterium | reverse complement strand
GGGCGTATAGGAACAAAGCTTTGGTTTGCGGCGTCATTAAACCCTGCGAGATTTCGCTCACGAAACTACTGGCCTTAATCATTACGCGCTGATCGGCATGGAAGCTACGCGACAGCCAGGCGGTGGCTTCCTTGAGGCGGCTATTGTAAACAGCCTGTGACCACGGGGCATGGGGCTGACCGTTTATTAGCGAAATTTCCGAAAAACTGCGCAAAATGGGCGGCTCACGCAGAGCCAAAATGCTTGGATGCTCCCCCATCAAGCGCGAGATGAGCGTCGATCCCACATGGCCGATATGGAAGATATAGAGCGGCGGCGGCGCTGTTATGCCTGCGCCGGATAGAGCCTCCCACGGCACGCTTTGCCGCTTGAGCTTCGGCGTAATAATCCGCTGATCCAGAAAACTCGCCGCGCGGTAATCAGCTTCGCTCAGTTGTGAGAGCAGCACCTGATCGGACGGCACATCCAAAAGATGCGGGAAAAGCTCAGCCGATTGGCGGAAACGGGTTTGCAAGGCGTTGGTCAATTTTATCTCGGATTATGTTCCGCTATGATGCGCGCTCTGTGTTAAGCGCTACGCTGCGCGTTCGCAAGGGGTGATGGCCTTAGGGTAGGGGTTCAAAATCTTATGACTCAATTTGTCTCATCAAGGACAGGTCTGACCGTATTTCAGAACGTGTCGTGTTTGTGCGTACTATAATCACTCTACAAATTTCGTTTGATTTTCGCTCAAATCCATGAATATTCAACTTGGGAGTGTAGCACGTAATGATAGTGAGGCAAATTTTGGTAGTATCTCACTTTGAAATAGGTGTTTATCCTGATGATACTAAACAACTTTACAACGCATCGGATGTGCAAATTCGGACGTTATAATCGTGGCCATAGCGGTTTCCATATTGATTGTTGCGGAGATATCCGATGACGCTCGGTTCGTTCCATTCCAAGGCAGTCCGAGGGCTATGACGGAAAAATAATTCCCTGTAGTAGAAATTTTTTCGGCTTTTCCCTCCCAGCACCCGGAATAGGCGCAGAGGCTTATCCCGCCTGAGGAATCGAAGGTCAATTCCATGGGCGTATAATCACCGGGCAGGGCTACACTGCAGTCTTGGTCTTGGCATGCGATTTCAGCGAAGGTGTTTTGACATGACCATTCTATGGCAGGGGTAGGCTGAGATGTGCAACAGACCAAACAGGTACCGATCAACATAAAAAATGCAGATGTGATGTTCACTGTAAATGCCCTTTGTTAGTTTCGTGGAAGAATCCCCGCCACCCTCGGTATGAATGGCGGGGTTATTGTCAGCTAAAGGGGCTGTATTACTTTCCGTGGTTCGGGTGAAACTTAACGCCCGTTGAACTGGTGGTCATGAAGGCCTCAGGATGGAGCCAAGGCCCATCTGTGCAAGACACACTATGCCAAACAAACGGAGGTGCATTGCCATTCGTGAACTGGAGCGTTCCGAGTCCGGAACCGCACAGAACACTTTTTACTTGGCCATGCAGGTTGTTTGTTCCGGGACTTCCAAGATTGGTATATTTATCCCAGTTGTCTTGGCCACAAAGCTTAACAGAGGTCCCTTTGCCCCACGGTTCAGACGAGAAAGTGGCGCAAGTTGCTTCTCTTGCTGCAGCCGCAGCTTTTGCAGCGACAGCAGCATTAGCGGCGGCAGCGTCTTTTGCACGCGCCCCTTCCATCTCGGCTCTTGCCTGATTTTCCGCAGCCAATATCGTCGCGTCCGTTTTTTTGATGAGACACGCTTCGATGGCTTCGGGTGCCCCCGGCAAATATTTTGGCGGCGCACCGGTCGGCGTGCAAGTTGTCTGACAGGTTACCGTCGAAACTCTTCCGGTTCCAACATAGGCCTCAATGGACCACTGCCAAACATTGTAAACTTGATATTCCTTCATATCGGTGGGAGTCTTGCATGTTGCGACTTTGCCCTTCGTGCCCGATGACGCTAAAGTTAGAGCTTCGCTGGTCGTCGTGGAAGAACTTGATGTCATTTCTGCACCGCCGCTAATGCCCTCAAACTCAAAACCAGCGCTGACCGTTGCTGAGAATGCGTTCATGACCTCTTTTGATGTGGTTTCTTCTTTGGAGACCGTATTCTCGACGGAACTGCTCAATTCCGTTTCACACCCTTGATTGCCGCCGCAACCGATCACCCATTTTCCGATAGGTCTCCGAAAATCATAGCCCGGCAGGGTCGTCGTGAGGACAAATGTTTTCTTACCCGACTTATAGTCCGTCCCAATTGGATTAAGCCCAACCATGGCACCGTTCGGGGACTCTGCTTCCCAAATACGTTTTATATTTGCGCCGGAGTCAGTCTCGAATGCTGCGCCGTTGCCAAAGGGCTGTCCGGTTCGCCTGTCAAGGGCCATAATGATAAACCGACCGAGGGGGTTACAACTTCCATCTCTGGCAAACTGCGTGTCTGTGTATGCGTTCGCTGGAACCGTAATGGTCGTGCGTGTGCCATCTGCTTCTTTTTTTGGGAGCGGGAAATCCATACAGCGGAAATAATCATCAATGACGATGAATGTCTGCGTGGCGTTAGAATCGTTTTGGACGCGCAAAACGCCAATTTCTGACGCATTAGCTGAGTGCGCCCAAGCCGCGCTCAGCGCTATGGCAGAAAGAGAGGATAATAGTACCCGTATCGCTGATCGCGGAGCCGGAAAAGCCCGTTTAGTTGATAGTGAAAGTCTCATATTCTACCCCTTGGCGTAAACCACCAAGAGAAAAATAAGGAAAACATAAGAGGTCGGCCATAAAAATGCCCTTCGGTTAAGCATACGCTTATGTTTGGACACAGAGCCACCATTAGCTTGATTTTATAGAAAAGCGATTGCCCATATCGCTAGATTTCAAGTTTAAGACTTAACCTATGTTAGCGCAAGTCATTTTGTCACACCTTCGATATAGCCATAATCATCAAAGAATTATGGAAGTGGATACAGACATATAAACTGCAATAGCAGATTTAAAAAAACCGGCCACAAGGACCGGTTTTTATCTTGAAACTGCGATGCCGCGTTATTTCTTTTTCTTGGCTTCACCTTTTGCGACTTGCGTCTATTCCGGCCAGCTTGTCTTCGGCTCATCTTGAACAGTCGTACACTGAAATACTTGAGCTCTTGCAGTTGTTGAACAACTCGCGCTGCTGGGGCGGCAAAATTCGTCAACTGTTGTTTGGAGTTGCCATAACGCGCCTTTGTCACAATGCATTTCAAACTCGGTTCCAGCGGTTTCTGTGAAACTCGATGCAACAGTGTTCGACTCGCCAAAGGTTGTCGTTGTTTCCACGTTAGCCTTTCCGCCGATACCTGCAACTTTAAAGCCAGACTCTACACTCACTTTGACCTCTTGAGTCCAATGTGAAGTCGATTCACGTGTTTTACCTCTCTCAACACCCTTCGTAAACTTGTAAGTGTTTGCACCGCATCCCCCGCAAGCATTGAGCCGATTCCACTGCCCTTGAACATTACGAACTGTGCGCAAACCCATATATTGGCAATGTTTAAAAGTGCCATCTGCTGGATCTCTTCCAAATGCGCTTGAATTGCAACCAAGACCATTTCCGACAACGGTCCGGTAGAGCCAGCGCGTATCTGCCCCATACCGGATAAGGTAAGTCCCAAAACCACCGCGCGGCTTACAATCTCCGCCTTCGTTTGCGCAAGTTTGCCATCTACTCTCTGAGGCACGAGGAGCGCCTTTTAGCATAGTTGTCGATTTTTCACATACTTTTGCAACGTTAGGGACCGGGTCAAAATTAAAGCCAAAGTATCCATTAGCACACCACACATCGCTGCCGACGTTATTATAGAGCCATTTGCCATTCGCGCCATAGCGGACAACGGCATACTCACCATCAGCAGCTGGAACTTTACACTTCTGGTTTTCACTTGCGCATCGCGCAAATGACAACTTAGGTTCGGAGGTCGCCTGCCGCACTTCAATTGCATTACAGGATTTGCCCGAATTATAGTGGGGGTCACCTAAATCATTGCTGCACGGTATGGTGCTTAAATTTTCGGTCTCGACGATAACAGACCGGTCTTCAGACCCGTAACTTATTGAATAATGATCATGAGTACCCGGCAAATTACAATATTGGTTCTCTCCCGCGCAGCGAAAACTTTCCTGCGCACTTGCAATTTGCGGTAGTGCGAACCCTGCACTTAACATCAGCGCCGACGAAATTGCAAAAAACTTCACGATGTTTTTGCGTGATCGCGGAACCGGAAAAGCCCATTTAGTTGATAGTGAAAGTCTCATATTCTACCCCTTGGCGCAAACCACCAAGAGAAAAATTAGGAAAATATAAGAGGTCGGCCATAAAAATGCCCTTCGGTTAAGCATACGCTTATGTTTGGACACAGAGCCGTGTTTAGCTCGATTTTTTGGAAAGTGATTGCCCGTGTCACTTCACAAACCATCCATTACATTCAAATATAAGTCAAACTATATTGTCAGTGCATTTCAGTTCAAGCAAATACTCCGGCTCCGGCACCCGCAATTCCAGCATACTCGCCCATTAAGCCCTCAATCGAAACAAAGCCATTCATCAGCGAAACTTTCCCCAACAAACCCGCAAAATCTTATCAAAATGGTTCCCATAATCGGTAGAATGTTCTAAGGACGCGGCGGAAATCACCGGGAAGCGTTATGTCACGCATTGTCATGAAATTTGGCGGCACGTCTGTTGCGAATTTAGAGCGGATTCGGCATGTGTCCGAGCTTGTCGCCAAAGAGGCGGAAGCGGGCCATGAAGTGGCTGTGGTTGTGTCCGCCATGTCGGGGGAGACCAACCGGTTGGTTGCGCTCGCTGATGCTCTAGGCGCCGATAGCCGTCATGACGGTGCCATTGAGGGCGGCGCGATAGAGGATGAATATGACGTGATCGTGGCCACGGGCGAACAGGTCACATCAGGGCTTTTGGCGATAGCGCTGCGCCGCCGGGGCATTCGCGCGCGTTCTTGGCTCGGCTGGCAAATTCCGCTGAAAACCGATGACGCCCACGCCAAAGCCCGCATAGCCGACATTGGGACAGAGGCGATGGACGCCTCATTCGCGGCGGGCCGCGTTGCGGTTGTGGCGGGCTTTCAAGGCATCAACGATGAAGGCCGCATCTCGACCTTGGGACGCGGCGGCTCGGATACATCAGCGGTTGCGCTGGCGGTTGCGCTCAAAGCCGACCGGTGTGATATTTATACGGATGTGGACGGTATTTATACGACCGATCCCCGTATTGTACCCGCCGCGCGGCGTCTCGGGCGCATCGCGTTTGAGGAAATGCTAGAACTGGCGTCACTCGGCGCCAAGGTTCTGCAAACCCGCTCTGTCGAGCTGGCGATGAATAATAATCTGCCGATCCGTGTTCTCACCAGTTTCGCGGATGCGGGTGATGATAATCCGGGCACTCTTGTCTGTCATGAGGATGAAACTATGGAAGAACGTGTTGTTAGCGGTGTGGCGTATTCAAGGGACGAAGCCCAGATTACGCTGTTAAGGCTCCGGGATAAGCCGGGCATGGTCGCGAAAGTGTGTAAGGCGATGTCAGATGCCAATGTCATTGTTGACATGATCGTACAGGGTATTTCGCGCAGTGATAATGCCGCGAACCTGACCTTTACTGTTGGCAAACGGGATTTGGAAACAGCCATCGCCGCGCTCAAGGCCGCAAAAGACGATATTGGTTTTGCAGGTATGAAATCCGATGGTAATGTCACCAAGGTCTCCATTGTGGGCATCGGCATGCGCAGCCATACGGGCGTGGCGCAAACCATGTTCGAAGCGCTGGCCGAGCGTAATATTAACGTCGAAGTCATCGCCACATCAGAGATCAAAATCTCGGTTCTGATTGACGCGGAATATACAGAGCTGGCCGTGCGCGCCCTGCATAATGCGTTTGAACTGGAAACCCGTTAGGCCTGCCAAGCCATAAACGCCGCCTACCTTTTCGAAACATTACCAAAACTTATCGTTTATCAATACGATTTATATTGCGACGACTGTCGTTCTATGTTATTGAAAAACAATAAGTGCGACTCAGGTCAAACCCCTTCGAACTGGACTGACGCGTACTTATCCTCACAAGGCCGGGGTGCCACCCGGCCGGTGAGGCCCATTAAATGCATGAACTAAAGGAGACATATCATGCGCATTTCATCCCCCCGAACTTTAACCCTTGTGGCTGCGAGCCTCGCGCTTTTAACAACGGCCGCTATGCCTGTGGCCGCGAGCGCTGGTATGCATCAAAATGTGAGCGTGCAAATCGATCGCGCTGACCTAAACTCAGACGCTGGCGCGCAGCGGATCGTTCGCAGATTGCAGCAAACGGCTGAAAATGCCTGCCAAGCTAATGAAGGCATGGTCAATATTAAGAGCCGTCTTGCCGCTGACAGCTGCGTGGACCGCTTGATGGAGAGCTTCACCCAGCAAATCAATAATGAAAAGCTGCGCGCGGCTTATGCCGAGACGTTCAAACAGACAGGCTAAGGCCTCTGCCAAAAGCGGGCCGATTTATCGGCCTGAAGCTCCGCGCCGTGCTTTCTCTCTCGGTGCTGGGTAGGGGCCTACGAGACGCAAAATGCCCCCACATGGTTTTGCGCGTAGGCCCCGTTATCCCTTTGCAATGCTCTGCAAACTTTCAACCTCGTAATCGCCCTTCGCGAGCTCTTTAATGGCTTCGACGGCGGCTTTGGCGGCTGCGGCGGTTGTGAAATAGGGAATGCTTTGCGTGAGCGCTGTGCGGCGTAGGGAGAAACTGTCTTTCAAAGATTGTTTGCCGGATGTGGTATTAAATACTAGCGCAATATCGCCGTTTTTCATCGCGTCAACAATGTGCGGGCGGCCCTCATGGACTTTGCGGACATATTCCACTTTTATGCCATGCTCACGCAGATATTTTGTGGTGCCGCCTGTGGCGATGATCTCAAAGCCGTGCTCGATTAACGCCTTTGCCAGTTCCGCCATCATCGGTTTGTGGGACTCGCGCACAGAGATAAAGACTTTCCCCGATTTTGGCAAGGTCACGCCGCCGCCAAGCTGGCTTTTGGCGAACGCCATGCCAAACGTATCGGCAAGGCCCATCACTTCGCCGGTGGAGCGCATTTCCGGCCCGAGTACCGTGTCTACGCCGGGGAAGCGCGCAAATGGGAAAACGGCTTCTTTGACAGCGATATGTTTTTTCTCGGCCACAGTCAGATCCATATCCGCGAGTTTCATTCCGGCCATGACTTTGGCAGCGATATTAGCCACGGGCAGTCCAATGGCCTTTGCCACAAACGGAACAGTGCGAGAGGCGCGCGGGTTAACTTCGATGAGGTAAACCGTGCTGTCTTTAACTGCGAACTGGATATTCATGAGGCCGACAACGCCGAGTTCGAGCGCCAGCACTTTGGCTTGGCGCTTCATCTCGCTGATAATGTCTTGCGGCAGCGTATAAGGGGGCAGGGAACAGGCGCTGTCGCCGGAGTGGACGCCCGCTTCCTCAATATGCTCCATCACGCCCGCGACAAACACATCTGTCCCATCGCAAATCGCGTCCACATCCACTTCGATGGCGTCGCGCAAATATTGATCAATCAAGAGCGGGGATTTACCGGAAACTTTCACGGCCTCGTTAACATAGCGGCGCAGATCCGGCGTGTCCTCCACGATTTCCATACCGCGCCCGCCCAAAACATTTGAAGGCCGCAGAACCACCGGATAACCCACAGACTCAGCGGCGCGTTCAGCCTCCGCCGCTGTGCGGGCAATCGCGTTATTGGGCTGGCGAAGGCCAAGCTTCTCAACCAAGGCCTTGAACCGCTCCCGGTCTTCGGCCCGGTCAAGGGCATCACGGACGGTGCCGAGCAGGGGAATATTATTTGCCTCTAGGCTTTCCGCCAGTTTAAGCGGCGTCTGCCCGCCAAATTGGACAATCACGCCCAAAAGCTCTCCGGACTGCCGCTCGGTTTCAATCAATTCCAGAACGTCTTCCTCTGTTAGCGGCTCGAAATAAAGCCGGTCGGACGTATCATAATCTGTCGAGACGGTTTCCGGGTTACAATTGACCATGATCGATTCGATGCCAATATCGGCAAGCGCAAACGCGGCGTGACAGCAGCAATAATCAAACTCGATACCTTGGCCGATCCGGTTGGGCCCGCCGCCGAGGATGATCACTTTTTTCCGGCTTGAGACGCGCGCTTCGCAGTCCACTTTTCCTCCAAAAGACGGGACTTCGTAGGTGGAGTACATATAAGGCGTTTTGGCGGAGAACTCTGCCGCGCAAGTATCAACGCGCTTATAGGCGGGGCGAACGCCCGCTTTGCGGCGTTCTTTGCGGACTTTGGTTTCTTTGCTGCCCGTCAATTCAGCAATCCGCGCATCGGAAAAACCAGCGGATTTAATCGTTCGCCAATCCGCCGCGCTTTGGGGTAAGCCGCTCTCAATGATGCGGGCTTCCATATCGACGAGATCTTTAATCTGGCGAAGGAACCATGTGTCGATTTGCGTATAGGTGTAAACTGTATCAACAGTCAGGCCATGCCGGAAGGCTTGGGCAACCACTAAGAGGCGGTCAGGCGCCAGTAGCGTTAAGCGGCCTTTGATGGCCTTGTCGATATTGCCGTCTACGGCATCTATCTCAATGTCGTTAAGCCCGGTCAGGCCGGTTTCTAAGGACCGCAAAGCTTTTTGGAAACTCTCGCCAAATGTCCGGCCAATGGCCATGGCTTCCCCGACGCTGCGCATAGCTGTGGTTAGGATGGGTTTTGCGCCCGGAAATTTTTCAAAGGCAAAACGCGGAATTTTTGTTACGACATAATCAATGGTCGGCTCAAACGCCGCCGGGGTCGCGCCGGTAATATCATTATCCAACTCGTCCAGCGTATAGCCCACCGCCAATTTGGCAGCGATTTTGGCGATCGGAAATCCTGTGGCTTTGGAGGCTAGGGCGGATGAGCGCGAGACGCGCGGGTTCATTTCAATAACGACCATGCGGCCATCTGCGGGGTTGAGGCCAAATTGTACGTTTGAGCCCCCGGTCTCAACGCCGATCTCGCGCAAAACCGCAATCGAAGCGTCGCGCATAATCTGATATTCTTTATCGGTCAGCGTAAGCGCTGGAGCTACTGTGATACTATCGCCCGTATGGACGCCCATAGGGTCGATATTTTCAATCGCGCAAATGATGATGCAATTATCCGCTTTGTCGCGAACAACCTCCATCTCATAT
>CAYGRF010000022.1:11177-26385 GCA_964352275.1 uncultured Caulobacterales bacterium | reverse complement strand
GGCGAGACGCCTAGCGCGTTCAGGCCAGCGACAAGGTCTGGCAGCGTTACATTTTCTTCGATAACAGCAATATTACCGGGTTCACCTTCGTCGACATTGATGTTGGTTCGGGGGAGGACAATCGTATCGCCTGTGCCAAATGGGTTAGGCTGAGACGCTACGGGTGCTTCAGAAATCTTGATGGATAAATTGCCCTGAGCAATTGCGACCGATGACACTTTGACGTTTTGTCCTAAAACAATCGTGCCTGAGCGCTGATCAATCACAACTCTTGCTTTTTGCGCGGGTGTTAAATCGTAATTTTCAATCTGGCTAAGCGTCCGTGCGGGTGATTCTCCGGTTGCGCGCAGATCCAGTTCAACGGTTCCGGAGTCGAGCAGGGTGGCAATCGGAGAGCTGTAATTGGCGTTAATCTTGGCTTCAATACGTTCCGCAGTGGTGAAATCCGGTGAGCGCAGTGCCAGCCGAATACGAGACATTGTAGAAAAATCAAAGTTGACCTCTTTTTCTATCCGGGCACCGTTTGGAATTGTTCCGGAGGTCGGGACGCCTTCTGTAATGGATGCGCCTTCACCTTCGGCTTTAAACCCGCTGATAAGAACACTGCCTTGTGCAACCGCGTACACTTCGCCGTCTGCAGCGTTTAGCGGGGTCATGATAAGTGTGCCGCCCGCAAGGCTTTTGGCATCACCAATGGATGAGACGTTGATGTCAATGCGTGACCCTGATCGGGCAAAGGCAGGCAACGACGCTGTGACTATAACGGCAGCAACATTATTGGGACGAAAATCGCTGCCTTGTATGTTCACGCCCAGACGCTCCAGCAGGTTTGATAAGGCTTCTTCGGTATAGGGTGAATTGCGGATCGTGTCGCCGGACCCATCCAGTCCTATAACAAGGCCGTAACCGACAAGATCATTACCCCGAACACCTTCAACATCAACAATGTCCTTAATTTTCACGGTAGCTGAGGCCGTTGCCGCGAGGCTAACGAAAGCAAGCATAAGAATTATTAGGCATTTCAGACATGTGCGGAACATAAATTACCTTAGGAAGTTGGTGAGTGAGAGATTGGATAGACGAGCTGTCAGGAGGAATGAGCTTTCTAGCTGTGCTTCGAGTTGCTTTAGTTCTGTTGCCGCTTCAAACTGGTCACGTCCCGTCAGCGTTTGATAGGCTGCTGACAAGGACGTCAATTCGGCCTCATTACGCTCATTGGATTTTAATATTGTATCGGCGTAAACGCCTATGTTGGCTTCAAGACGTATCAGATCTTGACTGCCTTGCCCCGCAGCGTTGGCGCCGAGGGTAAATATGTCCGCGAAGTCTTGGCTATCTTGTTCAAAATTTGAACTCGAAGAGGCGGCAAGAACGGCGAGGCCTTTTAGCACGTCCTTGATAGCGGTATCATCACCCTTAATGTCAACATCGATTTTATCGTCAGCACCTATTCGCACCGCAGGAGGGTTATTATCCCCGCCTGTGTAGATACGGGTTTGAAAACCGCCTGCCGGATCATTAAAATATGTATTGAGCGCCGTCTCGGCATCGGTAGCATTCGTTGAACTTGTCATAATGGCGCGAATATCATCAAGCAGCACATCTGCGTCTGCGAATGTGGGTTGATCGGTTGCGTCTCCAGACAGGAGGTTTCGCGGGCCTTGATTTATGCTCAGGGCGTTCATGACATTCCTAAGGCTGGCTTCTGCTTCAGACTGTACGGTTTGAATGCCGACATCGCTATTGGCCGCGACAGCAATGATAGCGCGCGAGTCGATACCTTGAACAATATCGCGGGCTCCGCTTAAGCCCTGTCCGATAAGGTCGAGGCGGAGTTTTGACATGGTATTGACACGGTTTTCTTGCTGAATGTCGTTGATCGCTTTGAGCATGAGGTGCGCGCCGCCGACGCGGCCGTTTGTGGCTTGAGTGAGGTCGGCGCGCTTGCCTGTAATCGCTTCTTTTGTTGTTACATCGATTCTAGATTTTAAATCAGCGTTCAGCCGTGTTCGCCGCGTAAATGATAAATAGTCTGGAAATCCACCCGTAATCATGCTGTCACCGTCACCTAGAGTTGTAATAGTCGATCGATCATTTCGTCGATCGTTTGTATAACGCGTGCGTTTGCCGCATATGACTGTTCAATCAGCAACAGGGATTGCATCTCAAAGTCTATATCGACGCCGGATTTTTGAATTTCGGCATCCGTTAAGAGATTGTTGCGTGTGGCTGCGCTGGCGAGAATAGCGTCATTTCTGATGCGGCTTTCACCAACTATGGAGGTAAACCCTGCGATCAATTCTATTGATGTTGCATTCCCGGATAGGCCGGACGATGCGGGAACGGGGCTGGAGGTGCCCAGAGCATCCAGATAGCTGTTAATCAAATCCGCGTTTCCAGACGGGCCGGGCGCGGCTGCACCGATACCGTCTCTTATCCTGCCAATATCACCGCCCTGATACGGGTCAATTGCAGTATTGAGCCTTAGGCGTCCTGCAATTCCGGCTAAATTAGAGGTATCTGCGGGGCCGCCTGCGTCTGTAAATATTCCCGGCGCTCCGGCCGCTTTTGTCGGGTCGAGCGCATCATTAGAAAACCGCGTAATTAAATCAGCAGCAAAACTATCCAGTTGGTTGTTAAATGTTGGTGCTACGTTATCGCGGACAGCGAAATACCCAGCAATTGTTCCAGAGTTTATCGCGAAATTACCGCCCGTGCCCGGCGATAGATTTTGCCCATCGACGAACAGCCCAGACAGGTTGCTGATGCCGTCATTAAAAACAGCGCCAGGCGGAATTTTACCTGCGGGCTGGAATGACAATTCATTGACTTTTCCGGCGAGTAAAAACACCCCGCCATCGGTAATGAGGTCAATGCGTCCATCGTCGCGCGAGATGTCATTGACGGGAATAATTTCAGAAATGGAGTCGATCAGTCTTTGGCGTTCGTCTTCGAGAGCCACGACATCTAGTGACTGACCATCAAGTCCCGCAATCGTCGTATTTAAGCTATGAATGTCGTGGAGTGTTTCATTCACTTTTTTCACATCGAGGTTGATGTTATGATCGGCTGCGTTGCGAATATTAGAGGTAAATTGCGAAAGCGTATTGAATTTATTGACCAAATCCCGGCCCGCTCCGACAACAGAATTTTGCAGTGCCGAGGATTCGGGCGTCGTTGCTAATTCTCTAAGGCTGGATTCCAGAGACTCCATTGCAGTAAATAGGCTAAAGGCATCCCCCGGTTCACCGAGTTGGGAGTTAATATTTGTGTAGGCGGCGGCGACAATATCTGCCCGCCCAAAAGAGGCATCGGACTCGCGCCGTAGGCGCGACATACCGATGTCCTGATGCCGCTCGACACCTGTAATCCGCACGCCGTTGCCGCGGTTGCCAGCAACATTTTCTGAAATAATAAGCTCACGGCGGACATAGCCCGCCGTATTGGCATTAGCGATATTGCCAGCCGCAATGTCGGCACGCAGGCTTGTGGCAGCAAGGCCGGATTGTGCTGACGTGAGGGCTCGCGTAAGTGACATAGATCGCTACCTTTGCTTACGCGTTCCTGATTATCGCTTCAGATTTGTGGTTTCTTGCAGCATTTCATCGACAGTTTGGATGATCTTTGCATTCGATGAGTATGCGCGCTGGGTTTCAATCAAGCTCGTCAATTCAGATGCAATATCCGTATTAGACTCCATCAAAGAGTAACCGCTATAGCCGCCAACGGGGCCGGATCCTGCGTCCCACAAATAAATGTCACCGCTTTCTTGGGATACCGTATAAGCTTGGTTGCTCACAGCGGTAAGACCATTGATATTGGGGACATCAATTGCTGGAATTTGGTAAAGTGTGCGGCGGAAACCAGAGCTAAATATAGCTTCCACAATGCCTTGTTCGTTGATTTCAACGGCTTGAAGATCTCCAATAGGGGAGCCATCTTTTGTGACATTTGTTGGCGAGAACGGAGCGGCGAGTTGCGTGATACCGCCGCTACCGCCTAATTTGCCGACAAAAGCTGTCATCGGGCCGCTAGCCACAGTGAAAGTCATTTCGCCTGTGGTGCTATCATAAGCCGTTCCTGCTCCCGGTGTTATTGAAGCGATAGATCCGCCATTGGTTGCCGTGTCGTTGAATGAAATTCCAAAGCTCGCAACGGTGGCTGCCGGGCTGACAGCGGAATCGGTCACGGTCACAGCCCATGTATTACTTGCGCCCGTTGCCGGAACATCAGGTGTGAAAGTATAAGTCATAGTTTGGGCGCGGCCTAAATTGTCAAAATATTCAATGGGAAGGGTGAAGGCTTCGCCCGTGCCGCCGTTAACGGTGGATTCCGCAGGCAAGTTGATACCCAGACCCACATTCCGGGTAGGAGAGGCTGATAATTGACCGGAGTCGACATTGACAGGCACAAGACCAGACGAGCTATCGCGGCTAGCAGTTTGAATGACGCCGTTAGCATCAGCAGGCCAGCCCAGCATATAAAGCCCGCTTTCAGTCTGCAGATTGCCAAAAGCATCGGGTGAAAAACTACCGGTAGGCGTCAGCATGAAGTTACGCTCAGTGCTGGATTGATTGACGCCAAAACTATCCGTGACCGGGATCATGCCATTGCCATTGATAGCAATGTCGAGTGCGTTACCTGTAGAAATAAGCGAACCTGCAGTTGCGATGTCTTTGAAACTGGTGGCGCGCACGCCGCCGGCTGAATAGGCGCTTGTGCGTTGGTTGATAACCAAACTCGCAAATTCAACGTCACTACGTTTGTAGCCGCTTGTAGCAGAGTTGGCGATGTTATCTGAAATTGTGGCGAGGCGAGTTGCGTTCACATTCAAGCCCATAACCCCCGCATTGAGGGAAGAAGATATTGTCATGATCAATCCTTGATGGTTAACAATTATGACCATCAAGGTAGCAGGGTTGGGTTAATAAACGGTGTAGCGCTAGGCGGGCCTCTATTTTACTGAAGCAGCGTGATCGCAATTCGCCTGTTTTTGGCCGCGAGCGGGTCAGTGGCCAATGGGTCTGTATAAGCTTTTCCTGACACTTCGGAGATCTGCGCGTAGGGGAAACCGTAATCAATGAGCAGCCTCCGCGCGGTATTGGCGCGGTCTGTCGATAATTCCCAGTTTGAATACCGATTGCCTGTTACAAAGGCGCGTCCATCGGTGTGGCCAACAATTTTGATATTGTTCTGTACGCCATTAAACGACTGCGTGAAGACTTGCAGTAGTTCTTTTAAGAGCGGAGAGGGAGTCGCCTGACCCACCGAGAATAAAGGATCGGAATTACTGTCAATCAATTCGATGACCAAACCCTGATCGCTCATTTTTAAGCTAACATGCTCCAAAAGTTCAGTGTTCGCAGCGGCTAAAGCTTTGTTCAACGCATCGACTTGCTCTTGCGCCTTTTTTTGAGCGGCTTCTGAGACTTTCAGCGTATCGTGACCCGAGGTGGTTTTTACGCCCGTGCCCGAACGCGACAGCGTGTCTTGTGTATAGATGGAATCTCCTGACAAAGCCCCTGAACCCCCGCCAGAGACCGCTGCAAGGGGTATATTGGGACTGAAATAATCGGCAATACCTTTGCGCTGTTCTTCTGTTGTGGCGTTGAGTAGCCACATCAGGAGGAAGAACGCCATCATCGCGGTCACGAAGTCCGCATAAGCGACTTTCCACGCGCCGCCGTGATGTCCACCGCCGGCAACAACTTTCTTGCGGCGTATTATAATCGGTCGAGCAACTTCACTCATGTCTACATATCCAATGTAACTGATTTCAGTCTCGGAAGATAAGCGAAATAGCTGAATCCGTGTGTAAGAGACGCGGTTAAAAGGTGGCAAAAATTCGCAGTTAAAAGAGCCGTAAGAGTCAGAGTTAATATTAGCACAATAAAGCTGCGGGATTTTCAAGGCTGTTAAGGCTTTTGAAAGGTAACATTCTAATACTGACCACAAGTGTAGCAGGAGCTTGCGCAAAATCACATGAGCCTTCTTCGTAAGAAATTAGATTTGGAGCCCCGTCTTCCGGATCACATCAAAAATGGTGTGGGCGTCTGGCGCAATCTGCACTTGTCTTTGTGTGATATGTTTTCAAGCTTGACACAAACCGCTTGGGAGCCTTCCAATGTTGATGTGACATATGGTGATCTCAAGGCACTGCGCGCAGACCTTGCGCCGCGCGGGCTAAGTTTCGGTTATGGTAATGTCGAAGGTGTATGCGGCCTACTCATTCATTTTGACGGCGCGTTTTCTGCGCGCATCACATCAAAATCATTAGGCACTGACAATACAGGTGCAGATGAGACCTATGAACCCAGCCTTCTTGATCTTCTCTTGCTCAAGCCCATGTCCGATACGTGTGAAGAAGAACTCAATAATTTATTTTCAAGCGGCTTTGGTGCCCGCAAAACCCGGTTGAGACAAATTGGTCAAGGACTGTCGCCGCAAATGCTTGAGATGCCTCGGGGCATCAGTATTTGGAATGAGATAACACTTTTAATAAAGAAGATGCCGCCAAAAGGTGAAATTCAGCCTGACTCCACAGATTATGCCGCTATCGAAGCCGGTGAAGATGCCGACCCTGAGGTGGCCCCGCCTAGGCCCATCGGTAGCCTAGCCATTAAAATATTGATACCGCAAACGATATTGCAAAACCTGCTGGCAACGTCAGCGGCTAACAATAATGCGCGCAACGATGATGATAATGGCCCTTGGGCAGATCATATGTACAGATCAATGGTCACAGCCAGCGTACCGATTAGAGCCGTGATTGAATCGTTTCATATGACGGTTGCTGATTGTACGCGTCTAAAAATAGGGCAGGTTATTGATTTGCCGGGTGTGTCCTTGCAGTCAATAGGCCTAGAAACAGATATGCCGGATAAGCAAGTCAATATCGGAACTGCAGCGCTCGGTATCTATAAGTCCCGGCGGGCCGTTAAGCTTACGAGCGATCTTGATCCTGATTTTTTTACCGGATCAATTTCGCTTAATGGCACGAGCGTATAATTTCTCCGGCATTAAAGAATAAGTAACGGGGAAACGCTATAGAGCTCATATGAGTTCTATTGTCGGCATAATAATTACAATGGTCTGTGTCTTCGGCGGGTATCTGCTCGCGGGCGGCAAAATGGGTATTATTTTGCACTCATTGCCTTATGAGATGATGATGATTGGCGGGGCGGCTATTGGCGCGTTTGCGGTTGGTAACGACATGCACACGATCAAGATGACATTAAAAGATTTTGGTGCTGTCTTTAAGGGCGCGAAATGGAAGAAATCCGATTACAATGACCTTCTATGCTTGATGCACGAATTGGTTCGTATCGCGCGTGAAAGCCCGGTGGAAATTGAATCGCATATTGAAGATCCTGAGAATTCAACCTTATTCCAAGCCTATCCGCGTATTTTGAAATCCACAGCTTTTGTCGAGCTGATCTGCGACACGATCCGGTCAATGACCATGAATTTCGATGATGTATATCAGGTTGAGGAACTTCTGGATAAACAGCTCGAAGTTATGAAAGAGGACAGCTTGCACGGCTCTCATGCTCTGCAAACCATGGCGGACGCTCTTCCGGCTCTCGGTATTGTTGCGGCGGTTTTAGGCGTGATTAAAACCATGGCCTCAATTGATAAGCCTCCGGAAGTTCTCGGCGGGATGATCGGCGGCGCGCTTGTCGGTACATTCCTGGGCGTTTTCTTGGCCTACGCTTTGGTCGGCCCGTTTGCCAACAAGGTGAAAACCGTCCGTGAGCAAGAACACTTTTTCTATGCGCTCATTCGGGAGGTTCTCGTTTCAAGTTTGCACAAGAACCCAACCAATATTTGCGTCGAAGTTGCTCGCCGCAGTGCTCCGAAAGGTCAGAGGCCCAGCTTCACCGAAATTGAAGAATCCCTACGCGCCCTCAAGAAGGCAGCTTGATGAGGCGAAGGTTTCTTCATTCCCTAAAACTTGCGGTCATATCATGTTTTGGTATGGCCGCTTTTGGCGTTTCAGGACTAGCAACTGCACAAACAGATCAGCCCAATGCAAAAAGCGAAGCCGCGAAGTCATTCGAAGATATTCTGAAGCAAGCTGGAGAGCAGGGCTTTTTGCAAATTGAGGGGCAGGTGCAAACGTCGCAAAACACGGCTAGCCCGCGTATGCCTGTTAATACCTCCAAGCTTACTTGCAGCGTTTCAGACGTCTTTGATTTGCGCTCCGTTCAAGCCGTAGCGTCATTCGATGATGTACTTACACAAAAAGGCAAGCTGAAAACGGCGGAGGCATTAAGCGATATTACGCCTCTTGCCAAAACATATATGGCGCTCGGTATGGGCGCAGAGGTTTCTTCTTTGGTGAGCGGGTTTAGTGGATCGCGCGCCCGCGCGCTGGACATCGCTGGGCGCGTTATTGAAGGCACGCTTGACGCGGGGGATGTTGAAGCCTTTGACAGCATTGCCGATTGCAATGGCATAGCCAATTTCTGGGCGCTCATGGCAAGAGCCTCTGAAGCCAAACCGCTTAAAACAGGTGATTTTAAAGCAACCGGCGGGCAGCTCCAAACGCTGGAAGATCTGCCGGTTCATCTTCAAATCGTCTTCGCGGCACGGCTTGGTATCTACGCAGCAGAGAACAATAATAGCGCGCTAGCGGAACAGCTAATGGCAAAAATAGAACCCCAGACAAAGCACCGCGAAGTTCCGATGACTAAAACAGATGAGCGGCTATATTTATATGCGCTAATCCGGCAATTGCGCGGGGATGAAAAGTCCGAACAAGTGTTTAAACATTTGGCGAAATTTGATGGGGCCTACCGCTCTCGTGCTCTGCATGTCTTGGCTGATAATAACCGTCATAGTGCTAAGCGTCCCTATGATGGTTTCTCTGATGACCTGATGTCAGTGCGCCAGCAATATAAAGGGCAGGCCCAGGGACGGGAAGCGACCCTAGAAGTGGTTAAATATCACGTTCAAGAAGATCAGTACATTTTCGCCATTGAACTGTCTAAGTCAGAGTTTTCGAAAACGCATCCGGAATTTACGCAAGCCGTTACCATGCTTGCCGAACGCATTCAGCAACGGCTTGATGAAAAAGAACGCAAAATGCGTTTAAACGCATTAAATGGATATATGCATGACACTGAGTTTTTTGCCGGCTATAAACACATCGATCAATTGAAAAGCTCAGCCTATGATAGCGCTCTTGATTTGAACCTACCTGAGCTCGCGTTATTGATTTCACCGAGAACGAAGAATGCTGCGAAGCACGAGCAACAAAAACATGCTTACGCTTTAGCGAGCTTGAAGCTTAAAAAGGGTCTTTACGATCAAGCCATTACCACGGCTATACAGTATAAAGAGGAACCTATTTTCCAAAAGCTGTTACTGGAAGCGGCTGTGCAATCGGGAGAGAGGGACAAAGTCATTTCCGCACTCAAGTCTATTCCTGACACTCCTGAAAACCTTCCCTACCAAGCCAAAATCGCATGGCAAGATGCACGGTGGGACGAGGCGAAAGCCAAGCTGAAAGCGCAGCCCAAGCAAGAGGCCAGCGCGCATGTGGATGAAAAAATCGCAATTGCCGAATATGTTGCAAGGGGCCACGATCCTAAAGGCAAAAAAGCTGCGCCCAATACGGGTAAGGAACTGGATGCTCTCAAAGAGAAAATTGATGGCGACCTGGAAATAGTGAAGGCGTATTTAGATAATGGATAATGCAATTTACGCGAATATTTCCCGTCAGTCGGGTTTGCTGAAAGAGCTTAGCGTCGTTGCCAACAATATCGCTAATGCGAGCACGATTGGATATAAACGCGAAGGCGCGGTTTTCACGGAATATGTAAATGCGGCACGCGGCACTATAGGCAATGGCAATGTCAGGGAAAGCCTATCTATGGGCCGCTTAGGAGCCCATGTCAGCCACTTTGAGAGCGGGGAGCTGCGCCGAACGGGCGGCACGCTTGATGTGGCGATCGACGGTGAGGGCTTTTTTATGGTGGACACCCCCGAAGGTCAGCGACTGACGCGAGCGGGTCATTTTATGACAGACAATCAAGGCACACTTATCAATCATGAGGGTCTTGCGGTTCTGGACGATGCCGGAGGTCAAATACAGATTCCTCAAGACGTGAATATTCTGGCTATAGGCGGCGACGGCACATTAAGCGCCGACGGCGTCGAGCTTGGCCGCCTTGGCATTGTTACCGCGCTGCCGCAAGATATGTTTCGGCAAGGCAATAATCTATGGGAAGCACGCGCAGGGGTGGTGCCTGTTGAGACGCCGCGCATTATTCAAGGCTTCTTAGAGGATTCAAATGTTGAGCCTGTGGCAGAAATTGCCCGCATGATTGAAGTGCAGCGTTATTACGATGCAGGTCAAAAATTAATGGAAATTGAAGATGATCGTATCAAATCGGTCATAACCACGGTTAGGCAAAGCACCTAATCAGTATTGAAATTAGCCTTGGGCAAGATGCCCGATGCATAACCTAGGAGGTTCAGGATGAACGCCTTACGTATCGCAGCCACAGGTATGGCTGCCCAGCAAACTCGCGTCGACGTGATAGCAAACAATATCGCCAATATGAGTACGACGGCCTATCAGCCGCGTGTGGCAGAGTTTGCTGATCTACTTTACCAGCAACGCCTCCCGCCAGGAGCTATCTCTTCCCAAACCGGTAACATTGTGCCTGCGGGCATTCAGATCGGTATGGGCGTACGCGCATCCACGGTCTCTATGGAAATTGTTCAAGGCGGCCTAAGCCCAACGGGTGGAGATCTCGACTTGGCTATTGAGGGTCGGGGATATTTTCAAATAACGCTACCCAGCGGAGATGATGCTTATACACGGGATGGGAAGTTTTTCCGTAATGCTGAGGGCCTTGTAGTCAATGCTGATGGATACCCGCTAGCTGATAATATTACGATTCCAAACGATACGCGCCGCTTAACGATTAGTATTGACGGAGAGGTCACGGCTTTTTTTGATAATGCAGCCGCAGGTCAGCAGATCGGTCAAGTCTCATTGACG
The DNA here is from genome assembly GCA_964352275.1 of uncultured Caulobacterales bacterium. GTDB lineage: Bacteria > Pseudomonadota > Alphaproteobacteria > Caulobacterales > Maricaulaceae > JACOMS01. The sequence goes on along the minus strand of CAYGRF010000022.1, from coordinate 15,371 downwards.
GTGTTTGCAAACGCGAAAGGCCTAGAAGCTTTGGGCGGTAATTTGTTCAGCGAGACCGCAGGTTCTGGCGCGCCGATTGTCGGCGAGCCGGGCACTGAGGGCATAGGCACTATGCGCCAAGGTTATCTTGAAGATTCCGGCGTCGATGTTGTTGAGGAAATCTCAGAACTTATTGAAGCCCAGCGTGGATATGAGCTTAACTCAAAAGTTATCAGTGCGGCCGACGAAATGTACTCCGCTACAACGCGGATTCGTTAAGATGCGCTTCCTAATCATAGCTTGCATATCATCGTGTTTTGCAGTGTCCGCGTCTGCTGGAACTGTGAAAGCCAACATCGATATGCAGCGCGGTTCAATTGTCCAACCTGGCGATATTTCTGTGGAGGCCGTTGCCGATGCGGACCTTATAGCGGTTATGGATAAGTATGTTGGCAAAGAGGTCAAGCGCAGCATCAATGCGGGCACAAAACTTAATCCGTCTTATGTGGGGAAACCCGTCATTGTTGAGCGTAATAGCCGCGTGACCATGATTTATAAAGCGGGCCGCATGGAGATTACGGCGTGGGGCCGCGCGTTAGGAGAAGGCGGCGTTGATGATATTATCAGCGTGATGAACCTGGACTCCCGCAAACGCGTGCAAGGTCGTGTTTTAGAGAGCGGCGATGTGGAGGTTGGGTTATGAGAGGTTTAGCACTTATATCGATTGTATCGTTAATGTCATTGTCGGCATGTGCCAGTGACGCGATCATGGAGCCGAAGGCCATGCCGGATAATTGGCATGCGGCAGGTCCAGCTTTAGAAGCTCCGGTGCAAGTGGCAAGCTTGGCTCCGGCCCCGCGGCCGGGCGATTCGAGCACCACATCATTATGGAGTAGTAGCCCTAAGTCGTTATTCGGTGACCGCCGCGCTAGTCAGTTCGGGGATATTCTCACGGTCGTTATCGAAATCGATGACGAAGCCGAAATGACAAATTCAACAGCACAAAACCGGTCAAGTGATCAGGATTTCTCGCTTGGGGCATTTTTCGGACTTCCGGAAATTCTCAACCGTCAACTCCCTGAAAATGCGACCGTATCGCCAGCCGTTGATATAACGCGCTCAAGCGCTGTGTCGGGCACGGGTAATATTAAGCGCGAAGAAAAACTCACTTTGCGCCTTGCCGCGCGCGTCACGGATGTTCTGCCAAATGGATATTTAGGCCTGTCGGGCCGGCAGGAAATTATGGTCAATAATGAGCGCCGCTATTTGCAGGTTACAGGCCTTGTCCGGACGCAAGATATTTCGCGCCTCAACACCATAACATACGATAAAATTGCTGAAGCCCGTATTTACTATGGCGGTGACGGCCAGATAAGTAACGCCGTTAAAACCAAACGCGGCAATAAAGTTCTCGATAAGATTATACCGTTCTAGGAGGTTATAATGAAAAAGATTTTGTTCCCCATATTGATGATATTGGCCGTTGTCGGCGGCGCGGTCGCGGCTGATTTTATTCGCAGTAGCGGCGGGGCGAAAGCTGACGCGAGCGCGGAAAAAAGCGAGAAGAAAAGCGCTAAGAAAGACAGTAAAGATAGCCACGGCAAAGCCGACAAAAAGGATAAAAAAGATAAAAAGGATAAGGGTCATTCCAAGAAAGACGATAAAGGGCACAGTAGCGAAAGCGATTCCAGCAATGTCGCCTATCTGAAATTCAAACGCCAATTTGTTGTACCCGTTATGCAAAGCGGCAAGATCGATGCGCTTGTCATTATGAACTTGAACCTAGAGCTTAATGGTGAGGCGCCGGATAACGCCTATTCTCTTGAGCCTAAGCTTCGGGATGCACTCACGCGCGAGCTTTTAACATTGTCTGATGATGACATGTTTGGCGCGAATCTAACCAGTGCTGATAGTTATGAAATCCTCAGAAGCACCCTGCTTCGGGCCGCCAAAGCTGTCATGCCTGAAGGTATTGAAGATATTCTTATATTGGATGTGGCCCGACAGGAACAGTAAGCGCAGGAACCATAAAGCTCCTAGGCAATATCGCTATCAAGCTTTGTTGTCGGCTGGGCGTATAGATTCTGCGCCAGCATCTGGGCGATCTCTGCGAGAAGAGCATTGCTTTTCGCTTGTAATTCCACGGATGAGAATGTCGCGAGTTGTTCAACAAATTGTGTGGAGTCAAGCGGCGCGAGAGGGTCTTGATTGCGAATTTGTGCTGTTAGCAATCTGAGAAATGTATCAAATTCCTCTCCGCTTGTCGCCTGCGTTGCGGTGGATATTGCTGTGCTCTCTTCCTCTTTATTGAGCTCAACTGCTGGTGCATTTTTTGAGAGGAAAAGGCGGGATTGATCCGGGCCTTTGGCCAGTCCAACGAGGTCTTGAATATTCATAACTGTCTCCTACAGTTTCAAGTCAATTTGCACGCCATCGCCAAGAGCTCTCTTGAGCCCTGTCACTAGCATTGGCGTATCATCATTTGCAGCGTGTTCAGTCGCAAATAGGTGCGAAGCACTCTCCATCGTGTCAAAATTAAACGGATTTTTTGAGCTTTGATCGTTCTGTTCAAAGCTGAGATTGATATTATCGAACCCACTATCTTTTAACGCCTGATGCAAAATATCTGCGCGGTCACGCAGAAGGGCTGCGGTTTCAGGAACGTCCGAGCGGACAATTGCTGTTACGCCGCGGTCAATGCTATCAAACTGGAAATTGATTGTAACATTGCCCATTTCCGGCGGGTCGAGCCGGACGGTTACGCCGGACTGCGACATATGCGCTTTAATAATATTGTCAGCGACCGCTTGAAGTGCGGCGGGCTGGGCGCTCAAGTGCATGATGTGCACGGGAGCGGTAGTATTGATTGTCAGCGGCGTTCGGGCAAAGGTGTCAGTGGTGCTGGCTATTGTTAGGGTTGTTGCCGGATTAAAGATCGACTCGGCGGCCACTTTTGGCATGTCAGACGCCGCTGAGGCGCTAGCGTGAAATATTGCGGCTAAGTCCTGTTTTTTGAGTACAGTATCCGGGGCCTCGATTTTAGGCTGAGGCAGATCACGGTCACCCTCTGCCGCTATTGGCAGAACTGTATGTGACGGCTCGCGCGAAGCCGGGGCAGTGGCTGCCTCGGTTGATGTCGAAGTCGCTAATATTGGTACCGCCATCATTTGCGGTTTTTCTACAGTTGGCTGTGGAGTCACGTCGGGTTGAGCCATAAGAGGCGGGTTAGCCGGAGCAGTTGCCCGATCTGGAATTGCCGCTAAGTCCTGTTTTTTGAGTACAGTATCCGGGGCCTCGATTTTAGGCTGAGGCAGATCACGGTCACCCTCTGCCGCTATTGGCAGAACTGTATGTGACGGCTCGCGCGAAGCCGGGGCAGTGGCTGCCTCGGTTGATGTCGAAGTCGCTAATATTGGTACCGCCATCATTTGCGGTTTTTCTACAGTTGGCTGTGGAGTCACGTCGGGTTGAGCCATAAGAGGCGGGTTAGCCGGAGCAGTTGCCCGATCTGGAATTGCCGCATTCAGCGGTTGCGCTTGGCGCGGTTGCTCTTGGCTTTCTGGATTGGCCTGAGCGATCGTAGCGGTTCTCTCAAATGCTGTTGGAACTGGCTCTGTAGGATTGAGGGTGTTGTCCGCTTGGATGGCCTGAATGTCAGCGCTTGGTAGTGCCTGTTCTGTTGCCACTTTAATCGTAGAGACGGCTACATCTTGACCGACGCTCAGCGTTGTTTTGGGTGGCGCCGCTTGAGCGGGCAGGGGATTATCTAGGCTGGGACGTCCTGGCGTAATAATAGGCGCGGACGCGGGCGTTTGAACACGCGGTTCTAATACGGCTGTAAGAGTGTTTGGGGTCGTGCTCGGCGCTGTCGTCGGCAGAGCGGCCGTTATGTCTCGGGGCTGCTCAGTGTTCGAAGACGAAGGAGGTAGGGTCTGCGCCGTACCAGGCTCAATGTTTTGAGACTTAGACGCTGGAATGCCGGCCTGTTGCGGACTTGTGGTTTCCGCGGCCAAGGTGCGGCTAATTGTTGAGAGATCATCGGACGCTAACGTAACGGGCTTGATTATGGCCGGGGCACTATCCTGGGTCTGCATACTTTCGGGCAGAGAGACCGCAAGGGGAATGACATGTTCGGGTTCTGCGATGTCATCTGCTTCTATCGTTGCTGTCATAACACTATCGGGAAGAGGTATGTCAGAATGCAGTTCTGTATCG
>CAYGRF010000022.1:8574-11077 GCA_964352275.1 uncultured Caulobacterales bacterium | reverse complement strand
CGTTGCTGTCATAACACTATCGGGAAGAGGTATGTCAGAATGCAGTTCTGTATCGGGCTGTGTTACGGGTAATATGTTATCGCTCGCTACATATATTTCCGGCGCAGGGATTAAATTGGCGGTCTCTACGTCCATAGGCTTAGGCAAGAAATCTATTGCGGTTGTGATTATACTGTCATCGGTGATGACTGTTATGTCTTGACCTGTCAGCTTTATCTGAACGGCATTGAGCTCTGCTTCTGCCAGCGGAATTTGCGTAATCGTGGCCTCGGCGTCGAAAGCGCCGAAGCTTATGGCCTCTGGCATATCAAGGTGTTGATTTGCCCCCACATTCAAAGTTTTGAACGGTATCAAAATATCGTTATTTACACCGGCTAAACTGCTCAGTTTAATAACTTGCGAACTAGGTTCGCCAGGCGGCAAAACGGCGTTAACGTCTCGTGTTTGTAAGGATGCAGTTTGAACGCCTGATATTGGCGCACCCTGTGTCTCTAAAGATGAAATAAGTGCTTCTGCTTGTGCCCTTACGTCATGAACGGTTCTGGTAACCGTAACATTCCGGGGGTCCGCAGCAAGCCTTTTATCCGCTAAGTCGAAAGCTAGAGTTCTCAGTGCTGCAACCGAAACAGCCTCTGGCAAAGACTCGTTAATCGCCGTCTCGGGAGCGGCATAGTCCAGCGCGGTTGCACCCGAAAGTGTTGCGTCTGCAAACATTGCCTCCGTATCCGTACTGGGTGTGACGGCGGTCAAAGAAATATAAGGGCTGGAGTCCGCATTTAACGTAATGTCAACATTCAGATCAGCGCTCAGCGGCCCATGAGGATTGCCGCCGGACTCTGCAATTTTCGCAAAGTTGAGAGCAAAGGCCTGCGCGTCAGCGTCCCCGCCTACAGCCGGTGCTATGGTCTCGGACGCTTTCGGTGTGCCTGTAAGCAAAGAGTGAAGGTCTATATTCATTGCTAACTATATACCGTAGACAAATATACCAAACCTTAACACGTTAAAAAATATAGTGAATAAAGAACTAGGATTTTACATGTTATCGCCGACCAATACTCTCATGCCATTCGATATTGCGCAGTTAGCGCAGACCGACGCGCCGTTGGTCGACACCGAGGCTATGCGGAAAGCGGCGCAAGACTTTGAGGCGTCATATATTGCGCAAATGCTCACGTTTAGCGGCCTTGATAAAGCACTCATGGCGGGAGGCGGCGAAGACGTCTCCGCTTTCACCAGTTTCTACATTCAAAGTTTCGCGGAACAGATTGCCGACAATGGCGGCTTTGGTCTTGCTGAAAAATTTTATGACCGCATGGTTAAGCTGAGCGGCGCAAACCCTGCAACAGATTTAGGGGACGCTAATGTCGAACTTGGCAAGCTGTAGTCAAAAAATATCAGAGTTGATTGAGCTCTTAAATGAAGAGTCGAACCTTCTAAAGAAAGGTCAATTGGATGGTCTTCAAGATATTCAGAAGAGCAAAGCCAAGGGCGTGTCCGACTTGGAAGCTATGATGTCGTCTCTGCCGCCAGAAGACGACATTATATCTATAGCGCCGCGCATTCAGACGTTAAAACGCTTGGCCGACGAGAACGGCGCAATACTTAAAAGCGTGATGAACGGTCTTCGCTCCGCTCGCGAGCGGCTGAAAGCCCTCCAGCATAATGAGGCTAAAGTCGGCGCCTATAATAAAGTCGGCGCGGGCCTGTTCCTGGCCGAAGGTCAAGTTTTTTCTGAAAAACGAGTCTGATTTAACTTCATGTTATGAATTTCTCGGTATCAGCATAATTCAACTCAGGAGAGTTATTATCGCACCGGCATAATTCAAATATGAATATGCCCCGCGACATTGTCAGGACGACTTAGGTGATCGGGTGGAGTCCTTTTGGCTTCACAAACAAGAATAGTGCCGAAGGCACAACTAAGGAAAAGACATATGTCCAGTATTTTAACAAACAATAGCGCCATGGTGGCTCTTGATACACTTCGCGGGATCAATAAGAGTCTCGGAAATGTTCAGAGCGAAATCTCCACGGGTAAAAAAATCTCATCTTCAACCGATAACGCTGCGATCTGGTCGATCTCAACTGTTATGGAATCTGACGTTCAAAGCTTCAGCCAAGTGTCTGATAGCTTGAACCTCGGTTCTGCAACTGTTGGCGTTGCGCAAAAAGGCGCAGAGGAAGTTACAGACCTTTTGAGAGACGTAAAAGCCGCCATCGTTGCAGCTAACGATCCTTCAGTCTCTGACACTGATCGTGCCAAATATCAAACCGATATTGCTGAATACACTAAAACAGTCGACTCTATCGTTAGTGCTGCGTCGTTTAACGGTACAAACCTTCTTAAAGGCTCTGAAGCTATCAGCGTTCTGTCTTCACTAAACCGCCAAGATGACGGTACGGTCAATACGGGCACTTTGAGTGTTTCGCGTCAAGACCTCTCAACATCGGCTGCTGTTACAGCGTCTGATGCCATTGAAGCGGCAACTGTCACCGATGGCTC
>CAYGRF010000022.1:0-8474 GCA_964352275.1 uncultured Caulobacterales bacterium | reverse complement strand
TCATATACAGCCGTCGAAGGTGATGACATCAATGCCGTCAATGCGGGTATTGTTGCGGCTATCAACGCCGAAGGTATCACAGGCGTTACAGCTGCGGTGACAACACCGGCGGCTGATGCAGCGGCTGATAATGCAACATTCACAATATCAAACTCCAGCGCTGCTGGCGTGACTGTTGACAATGCGAGCACAAGCATTGAAGCTCAAGCGGCTGTTGAGGCTGCTGACGCAGGCGGCCTAGAAGCTTTGGCGAATATTGATGTGTCTACCGCAGCAGGCGCAACGGCTGGATTGGCTGCCATTGATGCGCTGCTCCAGACAGCGATTGATGCGACGGCTGCATTTGGTTCTAAAGCCAAGCGTATTGATAACCAAAACGACTTTATCACATCACTGTCTGATAGCCTGAAAACCGGTATTGGCGCACTGACTGATGCCAACCTTGAAGAAGCGTCTGCGCGTTTGCAGTCCTTGCAGGTTCAGCAGCAGCTCGGCGTACAAGCGCTATCAATCGCGAACCAAGGTCCGCAGCAGCTCTTGGCTCTCTTCCGATAGGAACGACCATATAATGAATAATTCCGGAGCGGCTCCGCCGCTCCGGTACACGGGGTGAATGTAAAAAAATAAAATTGGGGTTCCAGGATGTCGAACAACTTCCACGCAATGTTAGGCTACAAAACTACGCAACGCGAATTTTCTTCTGATCAAGGTATAGAGCTAAAAGTATTTCAAAAAATCACGTCCGCTTTAAAGAGCGTTGACGAAACAGCTCCCGGAGGAGCTACTAAATTAGCCGAAGCGCTTATCGATAATGCTAAACTGTGGAATGTGTTGTTCATCGATCTCGTCAATCCCGATAATACACTTCCCCACGACCTCAAAACATCCCTTATTTCTCTGGCTGAATTTTCTCAAACCCACACGCGTAGGGCACTCCTCGGCCAAGCTGAGCATCAAGTTTTAATCGACATCAACGAAGCCATGATTGCGGGACTTCGCGAACGGGCAAAAACGATGTCGCAAGTACCATCGTCGGTTCAATCTCAAAATATTCAAACAGAGGCGGCATAGATCATGGCGGGACTTGTTATCAGTTTAAAGCCTAACGAGAAATTCCTCGTCAATGGCGCAATCCTTAGCAACGGTCCGAAACGGGGACAGATATGTATTACGGACGATAATGTCCACGTACTGCGGATGAGCGATGCGATCCATCCCGATGATGTGAATACGCCTGTCAAACGCGTATATTATTCAGCCCAACTTGTCTTGTCCGGCGATGCAAGTTCCGAGCAAATGAACCAGAAAGTTCAAGACGGCTTATCCGGATTGATTGAGGTTTTCGCAGATACGCCGCTTGTTAAATCGCTTGAAAAGGCGAAATCTGCTGCATCTTTAGGGCGTTATTATTCTGTGCTGTGTGCGCTAAAGCCGCTGATCTCCGTCGAAGAAGACCTTCTTGCGCGGCCCGTTCCTAATTATTCCAGCGACCTTATGTTGCCGGCGATGAGCGCGTAAATACGTCATGCCGTTTACACCTATCATTCCTGTTGATGGACTGGCTGGGTGGTCGTTTTTGAAATCGACGCAAGACAGGCAAACCGCAATATTTGACCGCTCGCCTGATATTCAACGCGACATTGACTATTTTAACGACAATATCGGGTCTGTGGAAACGCTGGATGACTTTATGTCAGACAGACGCCTGCAAAAGGTCGCTCTTGGCGCGTTTGGGCTTGGCGAAGAAATCAATAAAGGCGCGTTTGTGCGCAAGGTTCTCGAAGAAGGTACGGCGGATAGATCGGCGTTTGCCGTACGCCTGAATAATCCTGATTATCTGGACATGGCGAATACACTGGTTGTCACAGACGGCGCTCTCACCATCGATGAGGCTACTCGGGACATGATTGCCGCCCAATATAAGCAGCAAGCCTTTGAAGAAGAGGTGGGCACAGTCAACAATAATATGCGACTTGCGCTGAATTTTGAGCGTGAAATGGCAGAACTGGCCAATGACGGCCTGTCCGAAAATGCGGGATGGTTCAAGGCTATGGGGTCTGTGCCGATCCGCACGGTTCTCGAATCCGCGTTTAACTTGCCAACAGGGTTCTCCCAACTCGATGTCGACCGCCAGAAAGAAATTTTGTCGGACAAGGCTAATAGTCTTTACGGCGGAAAATCTGTCGATATTTTTAAAGATCCGGAAATTATAGAAAATACAATCCGAAATTTCCTCTTGCGGGCTCAAATTGATCAAGGCCCCTCCGCATCAACGCCGGGATTTGCCGCTTTGTCTATCCTGAGCGGCGGTCTTGGCAGCGCCGGGATTGCAAACTTGCTCCTATCAAACGCTTAATCTGTTTGCGTTTCGGCCGCTTCCGCGTCTTTTGGGTTTAATATTCCCGCTAATGTTTTGAAACTGGCCTCGATGTTGGGCTCTCCGATATGGCCGACAAAACCGTCAAGCGCTTCATAGACCTCTATCGCTTTATCGAGCTGCGGATCCGTCCCCGAAACATAGAGGCCAGCCTTAATCAGTGTTTTGGACTCTTCATAATGCCGTATATATTTTCTGGCCTCCATAAGGTACGCGTTTTGCTCATCGTTGGCTGCGCCGGGCAACGAGCGGGAAACACTCCGTGACAAATTGATAGCCGGGTAACGCCCGCGCTCGGCAATATCGCGGTCAAGAATAATATGGCCGTCCAAAATACCCCGTACCATATCGGCAACAGGTTCTTCCATATCGGATCCCGCCACAAGCACGCTAAATACAGCCGTAATATCGCCGCTATTATCAATCCCGGGGCCTGAGCGTTCGCAATAGGCGGACAGCGCTCCAAAAGTTGACGGCGGATAAGCCCGCAGGGACGGGACCTCGCCCGCCGTTAACGCCACATCCCGGTGGGCATCAGCATAGCGGGTGAGCGAGTCGCATAAAAATAAAACTTGCCGTCCAGCATCGCGAAAATGCTCTGCGGTTGCCATAGCCAGCAATGCCGTGCGCAAGCGAAGCGCTGACGGCTCGTCCGATGTAGCAACGAAGACAATGGATTTTTTCATGCCGTCTGCACCAAGCGTTTCTTCGACAAAACTCCTGACTTCGCGGCCGCGTTCGCCGATTAAGGCAATGATGTTAATGTCGGCGTTGCCGCCTTTGGCCAAGCTCGCGAGCAGTGTCGATTTACCGACTCCGGAGCCCGCAAATAATCCGACGCGCTGTCCTTGGCACAAGGGCAAAAACGTATCAATTGCTGCAATGCCGGTTTCCAGTCTGGGTCCCAGCGGTTTGCGTAGGATCGCTTTGGGCGGTTTTGCGTGAAGGGCCACCGACCGATTACCTGATAAAGGTATCTGCCCCTCAACTGTCTCGCCGCTATGGTTAAGGACGCGGCCAATCCAGTCATCGGACGGCGCAGGCGGGCGTTCCTGCGCGATATAGGCCTTTTGCCCCACAGTAAGCCCGACCGTGCTGCCGTGCATCATGGCGAGACTGGTAGAGCCTTGCAGGGAAATCACATCGCCGGTGAGGGGGCGCTCATGACCGACATCAATCGCGATCAGGTCGCCAATACTGACGATGCCGGCAAGGCCTTGGACGTGGATCGACTGCGCTGCGATATGGGAAATCGTTCCCCAGACGGTTTTGACTGGCTTGATTTCGGTTGCTGATACGCGCGTTTCGAAGGCCGTTTTATATGTATTTGGGATAGCTGACATGATCCTAAAAGTTAACGAATGAGGGCGTTTGTTAAGACTTTGTTCAAACATCAACCATATTCGTTAGATATTCGTTAACTATAAAAATAGGACTGATTCGTCATGCCGGCTTCGGTCAATTTACTCGACACAATGTCAGCCTTGGCGCGCCACGCCGCCAAACGCCACGCCGTTATCGCCGATAATATCGCCAACGCAGACACGCCGGGATACAAGGCCCAAGACCTAAAACCCTTTGCCGATGTGTTTGCGCAATCAGTGCGTGAGGGCAAAAGTATTAAGCAAGTCGACGCGGATACAATGGCAATGCCAACGGGTGATATCGCATCGCCTAACGGCAATAATGTCTCGCTAGAGCAGCAAATGATGCTGTCGGTACAGAATAAAGTCGATCACGATATGGCGCTGGCTGTGTACAAGAAAACGCTCGATATGATGAAAATGGCCATAGGGAAAAACTTGTAATTTAGTGGCTCGCAAGATGTCGGGGCTGAAATTCTTGTCACATAATGAAAACGCAGGAGGCGTATATGGGACCCAATTCAATCGCGAAAGCGATGTCTGCCGCAAGCAGCGGCATGGATGCACAGGCTTTCCGTCTGCGCGTTGTCAGCGAGAACTTGTCCAACGCCGACACTCATGGCTATCAGCGTAAACTGTTAACATTTAAAAATGAATTTGACGCAGTTCGCAACCAAATCGGCGTCCAGGTCGGCGATGTAACGCTGGATCGTAGCCAAGGCGAGACGATTTTTGATCCCAATCACCCGCTTGCCGATGCGCAAGGTTATGTTGCGATGTCCAATGTCGATATGATGATTGAACTGGCCGATGCGCGAGAGGCTGGCCGGTCATACGAGGCCAATTTAACAACATTTAAGCAGGCGACCCAAATGTATGCCAGCCTGCTGGATCTCTTGCGCCGATAGGAGGAGCTATAATGGAACCCGCATCTTTAGGCGCCATGCGCCAATATCAAATTGCCAAACAGGCGCTGTCGCCTGAAGGTATTAAGCCCAATCCGGGCGCGGCTGTCCGAGAGGCGAAAGAATCGCCTCTGGCTGAAGGCATCCAAGAGTTTTCAAAAGTCTTTGAAAATGTCGAAGCGGCCACTCAAGCCATGAGCACGGGGCAAGGCGACGCGCACTCTGTTGTCGAGGCGCTCGCGACGGCTGAGGTTGCTTTGGAAACGGCTGTTACAATCCGTAACCGCGTTGTTGAAGCCTACCAAGAACTTCTGCGTATGCCAGTCTAACCACTATGACCGAGACAGAAATTCTATCCGTTTTGCGTGAATTTCTGTGGGGCGCAGCCATGATGTCGTTTCCTCTATTGGCGGCGGCATTGATTGTTGGCCTCGTAATCGGTCTGTTACAGGCGCTGACGGCAATTCAGGAAATGACACTCACATTTGTCCCAAAACTTGCTGTCATGCTGATCGTGTTTTTCTTGTCGGCGGGTTATATGGCGCGGATTGCGGTGAGCCTGTTTGACAATCATGTCTTAACAGCAATTGCGGGATAAACTTATGCCGCAAATTAAACTCTCAGCTTTCAATAATCCGACAATCTTCCTGTCTATGGGCCTCATGATGATTATCATCATGATGGTTTTGCCTGTACCGTCATGGGTGTTGGACGCCGGCCTGACCATATCATTTGCGTTCGCCATTCTGATTTTCACGATTGTTTTATTTATAGAAAGACCACTGGATTTTTCATCCTTTCCGGCCGTCTTGCTAGCCTCTTTATTGCTAAGACTATCGCTGAATATTTCCTCGACAAAATTGATCATCGGGAACGGACACACAGGCGCGGACGCGGCAGGCGGCGTCATCGAAGGCTTTGCCATGTTCATCATGGGCGGAAATATTTTCATCGGATTGATCGTGTTTTCTGTGCTTGTGATTGTAAATTTTATGGTCATCACCAAAGGTGCTGGCCGTATGGCCGAGGTTGGCGCGCGTTTTGCGCTCGACGCGATGCCAGGCAAGCAAATGGCAATTGATGCCGATTTGGCTGCTGGAGCGATCAATCATGAGCAAGCGCGTCAGCGCCGCATCACGGAACAAGAAGAAACCGCCTTTCTCGGGTCTCTCGACGGCGTATCAAAATTCATGAAGGGCGATGCGATTGCTGGCATTCTAATCACGCTGCTCAATTTAATCGCAGGCATAGCGATCGGCGTCGGCGTCCATAAAATCGGCTTTGGTGAAGCAGTGCAAAACTATTCCATTTTAACCGTTGGTGATGGGCTTGTATCGCAAATTCCTGCCGTGATTATTTCCATTGCCGCAGGTTTGTTGCTCTCTAAGGGCAAGGGCGAGGGCACGGTCGATCTGACGTTATTTAAACAGTTCGCCCAATATCCGGCCGCACTTGTTGCAGTGTCAGGCATCATGATGGTATTCGCGTTTTTCCCGGGCCTACCGTTCTTCCCGTTTATGCTCGGGTCTGTCATTTTGGGAGGGCTGGCCTACAGGTCCCACAAACAACAAACCGACGCTGCGAGCGCAGATGCTGAAGCTAACGCCGTGCCGCCGGAAATGCCCAAATCGGCGACGCTGGGCGACGCTCTGGACATTGATGAAGTTCATGTAGAACTCTCCAAAGAGCTAGTGCCTGTCGCCATGAGCGAAGATTTTGGATTTGATCAACGCGTTGAGAAAATCCGAAAATATATCGCGACAGAGTTCGGCTTTATCCTGCCTTCTATTCGCCTGACTGACAACGCGCAGCTAAGCAGCAATAGCTACCGTATCAAAGTCCAAGGCGCGGAGGTGGCGACAAATATGCTCAGGCCGGGGCATGTGCTGGCGCTTATGGAAGCCGCTGATCATCCTGAAATTAAGGGCATCCATACCCGTGAGCCGGTGTATAATGCGTCCGCCCGCTGGGTTGCGAAAGATCAGCAAGACGAGTTGATGATGTACGGCATTCCAACCGTCGAAGTGACCGAAGTTTTAGCGACGCATTTGCTTGAGGTTGTGCAGGCTAACTTCACTAAACTGCTCACGCGCCGCTCACTACGGGAGACGCTTGACACATTCAAAGACGTCACAGACGCAGGGCGGGCGGAATCGAATAAGAAAATCATCGAGGAATTCATACCGGAAAAAGTCCCGATGGAGACCTTGCAGTCTGTACTGCGGTTACTTTTAGAAGAACGTATTTCGATACGCAACATTCCGGTTATTTTGGAGACAATTGCCGAAGCGCGCAATTCGTTCACGGCCGTAGACCAAATCGCTGATTTTGTCCGCCAGCGTCTGAGTTACCAATTTGTTTCCAAATTACGCGATGATCAAGGCAGGCTTCCGCTGGTGCAAATTGGCCCGGATTGGGAAACCCGCTTTACCGAACACGAAATTGCCGATGCCTCTGGCCGCAAAGATATTGCTCTGCCGCCGGACGAGTTTAACCGCTTGGCTAATTCCGTCAAAGAGCAGCTCGATAGTTCTGCCACCCAAGGCTATTTCGCCGCTGTCGCGACAAGCGCAAACCGCAGACGCTTTCTCAAGACCGTCTTATCCGCCAAAGGCATTCGCAACCCTGTGATCTCTTATGAGGAGATCATGGCGAATGAACGGCCAGCCATTGTCGGCGTGGCGTAATGGACTTTCTCACCGTTTATACCGATGTGATCTTAGAAAATTTTGGCCTCGTCTTGCCAATTATAGCTATTTTCACGCGGCTGTCAGTGTTCTTATACTTGCTGCCCGGTATCGGCGAAACGGTTATTCCGCAGCGCATTCGTTTGATGATCGCATTTATGCTGGCGTGGCTTTTGTTTCCGCTGCTGACCCCCAGCCTCGACTTTGCCAATATGGGTGTGGCGGATGGTACGGTATTGATTGCGAAAGAGGCTCTCTACGGCTTTGTCCTCGGGTTTGCGTTTCGCCTAATGATTTTTGTGTTGCAAATTTTAGGCAACATTGTCTCGCAAGCCTTGTCTATCTCTCAGGTCTTGGGCGAGGGCATTGCGACAGAGCCTAACACAACAATCAGCACGCTGTTAATGATGGCCGGGGCGACATTGTTGGTGACCATGGATTTGCATGTTGAGGCCGTCGGTATTTTCTATCAAAGTTATGAGATGTTCCCGCTCGGCACCTCGCCGAACCTTGACAATCTGGCCTATTGGATGACCCATAAATCCATGGAGATATTTGCCTTTGGTGTGACGTTAGCCTTGCCCTTTATTATTCTCAACTTTGTTTATAATCTGATGCTGGGCTTTCTCAATCGCGCTATGCCGCAATTGATGGTGTCCTTTGTCGGCATGCCTGCGATCACAGGAGCAGGCTTATTCCTTCTGGTGATTGCGAGTGGCAGCATTCTGATATTCTGGGCCGAATCTTACATGACAGTGTTTGATGATTTCTCTCTTATCGGTACGCGCGGAGTGCTGCCGTGAGTGAGGGCGCCGATAATGATGGCCAGGAAAAGTCGTTTGACGCCTCTGAAACCAAGATACGGCAGTCGCGGGAAAAAGGCGACACGCCCCAGTCGACCGAAGCCAATACCTTTATGCTTTATGCAGGTTTCACAGTCGTCATCATTATGTTTGGTGGTGCGGTGACGCAGAAATTGTTCACGGAATTGTCCATGATGCTAACCCGCCCTGCGGCTCTTGGCGAAATGGCGCTGCAAGGACAGGACGGCACGGCTTTTACAGACATTTTGATGAGTATAGTCTTTGCGATTTCGCCTGTTTTCCTCATCCCGATTTTGTTTATTATCAGCTCGCTGATT
>CAYGRF010000021.1:4389-26401 GCA_964352275.1 uncultured Caulobacterales bacterium | reverse complement strand
CTAGGCTTTGAATAAAAATCCGCGCATTCCGCCGCCTATTATCGGGCTTGTGTGCGCAGGGCTGGTTTGGCTTTTAGCCAAATATGTTCCAGGAACCGTTGTTAAACCCGGGACTCTCATGACTTCGGCTCTTGTGTTGGCGGCTATCGGCATTGCCATCGAAGCCTTTAGCGTGCTTTCATTTATACGCGCCAAAACAACAGTGAACCCTCTGCGGCCGCAGCGCGCAAATGCGCTTATTATTTCCAGTATGAACCGGTTTTCTCGCAACCCAATGTATTTGGGTATGCTGTTATTATTGACGGCCTGGGCGCTATATTGGGGACATCCGGGCGGAGCTTTGGCGCTCATATTATTCGTCACCTTTATCACGCATTATCAAATAAAGCCGGAAGAGGCCGCGCTCGAAGAAAAATTTGGGCAAGACTATTTGGCCTATAAATCCAAAGTTCGGCGCTGGATTTAGTGTATTTCCTGCTTAACAGGAATTGCACTAGACGTTTATTTGGTCATCAAAAGGTCAAACCTTTGTAGGAATAGGCTTTCTGCATCTTTAACCGATAGGGGCACGATTGTAACGCTGAGGTTTTCCGGCGGCGGTACAAAGAAACGGTTCGCCTCGGACAGGGAAAATCCGGCAATTTGCGTGGCCTCAAACCACGCGCAATAAATATCGGCCTTTTTGATGCTTTTCTTCAGCGCAGGTTTCATTTTCGCGGGTAATCCAAAGCGCACATGAATGGCCTCTTCGAGCCTGGCTTCAAAGGCTTTATAATCAATGCCTAGCGCCTGTTTGAACGGGCTGATCATATCGCCGATGACATATTCTGCCGCGTCGTGCAGAAGCGCCGTGAGCTGGTCTTCCCGGCTGGCGTTGGGACTTATGATTGAAAATATATCTTCAACGATCACGCTGTGCTCAGCGACGGAAAAGGCATGGTCGCCGGATGTTTGCCCGTTCCAACGGGCGACCCGGGCCAGCCCCCGCGCAATATCTTCGATCTCTACATCAAAGGGCGAGGGGTCGAGCAAATCAAGACGGCGGCCCGATAGCATGCGCTGCCACGCGCGTTTGGGCGGTTTTCGGCTCATTTTGCGGGGCGGCTATTGCGCCATTGTCCCCGGTAATAAACCTCGCCATTGTCTAGATAAGCGATGCCTTGGCCGTTAAACGCGCCGTCTCGAAATTCACCAATATATTTCCGCCCATCCGGGAAGTAATAAGTGCCGCTGCCGTGGCTGACCGCCTGTTCATGGTCACCGATATACACCCAGCGGTCAGCACTGTAATAGGTGCCGTAACCATGCGGAATGCCGCCTTTATGGTTGCCTATATATTTATCCCCAGTGGCATAATAGCTCGTACCTTGGCCGGAGGGAACACCGTTCTCAAACTCGCCAACATATTGACTGCCGTCTTCAATAAAATAAGTGCCTTGGCCATGCTTTTGACCGAGCTTAAACTCGCCAGTATATTTTTCGCCGTTCGGCCAAATAAATGTGCCAAACCCATTAGGGTGGCTATAGCTGTGTTCGCCGTTATAGACGCTGCCAGCCGCATTACGAAACGTACCTGTCGCATTATCACAATTGCCTGATACGCAGCCAGTTTCCCCCAATGCTTTTTGTTGTTCAATATCAATTTGGCGTTTTTTAACGTCTTCAATGCGTTTTTCAGCATCACGAATCGCGGCTTCAATATCAGAAGCAGTGTAAGACGGAACGCTTTGAGGTGCCGTCATAAATGACGGCAAAGGCGGTGGCGGCGGCAGGGATTGAGCGCTGGTCAGGGTAGGCATGATTGACACAAGAAACGTAAGGGCAACAAGCTTAAGGCGCATTACCCGGCCTTTTGTACAAAGACTGCGCCCGCAGAATAGCCTGCGCCAAAGGAGCAAATCAGGCCAATATCACCTGTTTCAAAATCATCTGAATGTGTGTGAAAGGCAATAATCGATCCCGCCGATGAGGTGTTGGCATATTGGTCGAGCACCACAGGGGACTGCGTGATGTCGACGTCCTTGCCCATAACTTTTTTGGCGATCAGGATATTCATGTTCAGATTGGCTTGATGCAGCCACATGCGTTTGAGGTCTTCGTGCGGGATATTGTGACGCTCTAATTCTTCATTGATCATTTGGGCCACCAAGGGCACGACTTCCTTGAAAACCGAGCGGCCATTTTGCTGGAATAATTTATCGGTCAGACCTTTGCGTCCGCGCTCGCCGGACATGCCGTCATCTTCGGGCGCGCAGTGATTGAGAAAGCCAAAATTATTCCGGATATTATTGGAAAACTTCGTCACCAGTTTCGAGCCGATGATTTTCCAGTGCCCGGCGGGAGCGCGGGACTCGTCCTCGACTAAAATGGCGGTGGCGACATCGCCAAAAATGAAATGGCTATCGCGGTCTTTGAAATTAAGGTGCGCCGTACAAATTTCAGGATTGCAGACCAGAACGGATTTGGCTTGACCGCCTGCAATCAGCCCGCGCGCAGTCTCAAGGCCGAATGTGGCGCTGGAGCAGGCGACATTCATATCAAAGGCAAATCCGCCCGCCCCGATAGCGTCTTGGACTTCCACGGCGACGGCTGGATAGCCGCGCTGCAAGTTCGAACAGGCGACAATCACGGCGTCCACATCCTCCGGCCTACGGCCCGCATTAGCAAGGGCCTGCCGCGCCGCATTGACGGCGATTTCGGCTAGGATTGATATTTGCTCATTGGGGCGCTCTGGAATGCGCGGTGCCATGACGTTGGGGTCTAAAATCGGGTCTTTAGAAATCACAAAACGGGATTTAATCCCTGACGCTTTCTCAATAAATTCCGCTGATGACGGGCCCAGAGCGTCTTTTGTTCCTGCGGCAATGTCATCGGCGTTTTCGCTGTTCCATTTTTCAACATAGGCGTTGAACGCGGTCACAAGTTCTTCATTGCTGATTGTATGTTCCGGTGTCCATAGCCCGGTCGCGCTGATAACTGACGTCACGCTTTTCCCCTTATCTGAAGTACCGAGCATTTATAACGGACATTCCCAGAACTGCCAGCCTTAGTTTAAGGTCAATTCGGAGGCGGCGGGGGAACGTGGTTTCCGGGGCAATGAGAGAGATGCTGTGTTTCAATATTATTACACAGTTCTTTGAGTCGCTGCTCTTCTGCGTGCTCAGCGTCAATAGAGATGCAACCGGTCAGTCCAATGAGGCAAACAAGGGTAAGTATGGTTTTTGTCATTGGGGTTTTATAGACAATCTTTGTAGGCGTGGCATGTTACTTCATGGTCATTTATCATCCCGACAGCTTGCATGAAGGCATAGAGAATCACAGGCCCGATAAATTTAAACCCGCGTTTTTTCAGGTCTTTGGACATGGCCTCGGATTCTGGTGATTTTACGGGGGCGTCTTTAGACGCGTCCCATTGGTTCTGGATTGGCGTGCCGCCAACGAAATCCCACAAGTAGTTTGAAAAATCGATGCCCTCTTCATCGCGCATTTTTACAAAAATCTGCGCATTAGAAATCGCGGCATTGATCTTGAGTTTTGAGCGGATGATGCCCGCATTGCCTAACAGGCGTTCGCGTTCAGCATCCGTGTAAAGGGCGATGACATCCGGGTCGAGGCCATCAAAGGCTTCAAGAATAGTACCCCGTTTGCGCAGGATCGTAATCCAAGCGAGGCCCGCTTGCATGCCGTCTTGGATGAGTTTGGAAAATAGCGCTTTATCATCACGGATTGGGCGGCCCCATTCGGTGTCATGATAATGGCAGTAAAGCGCGTCCGCCTGGGGAACCCAGCCACAGCGAGGCAGGTGCGGATTATGGGCGGCGAAATCTGTCATTGCTGTATTTCCTGATATTTGGATGTGCCGCGGCCTTCATCGCCGCTAATCCATTGCCAGTCCATATATATATTGAGCAGGCCGTCCCCAGCGTCAATAAAGCGGGCGGTGGCCTGCCCGGTTTTAAGCGTGTCGGATTGTGAGAGGCAATGATAGGTCAGGCGGGCTGCCTGCCCTGTGTCAAGGACGCCGAGAATATGCCCGGCTTTAATGCTGCCGCCTGAATAATGCGCCGATATTTGGCGGCCTTTTTGGCGGAAAATGAATAATGTTTGGCTGCTGACCTCTCCGCGCGCTGTATTGTGGAAGGGGGCAAAAATTCGGCCGTCCAGATTCAGCTCGATCATAGCGCTTTTTCCATTCCAATATCAGCGCGTGCATATTTAGGATGCGGGCCTTCGAAACTGACCGTCCATCCGCAGCGCTTATATAGGCGGATGGCCGCTGCGTTGATGGTATTGCTAATCAGGTAGATTTTTTTCAGTTTGAGCGTATCGCGCGCGTAAACTTCAACGACCTCCATGAGTGTCTCGCCAATTCCGCGCCCGCGAAATCGTGGGTCGACGGCCATTTTGGTCAGCTCAAATTCGCCGTGCTCATCTTCTTTGAGCGCGCAAACACCCGCAACATTGCCGTCTATGTGAAGGCTAAACACGGAATTATTACCGGTCATATAGCTCTCTGGATGATCATACATATATTGATCGGATGGCTCCACAACATGAAGCTCCTTGATCCACATAATATTGAGCTCTGCGAAGGGCCGCAGAGCGCTGTGATCATTACGCCTAATATCCATGACACTTATCCAGCTTTGATTCCCAAAGCCGTTTTTTTCACACAGATGCCGCCCGGTCAATTGCGGGCGCGCTGGTTTATGCCTTTGCGTTATGCGTCTGCGCTGCCCGATTGAAGATGGATGTAGTTCTGGATACCGATTTGCTTGATAAGCTCTTGCTGTGTTTCAATCCAATCCACATGTTCTTCTTCGTTCATAAGAATTTTATTGAGCAGATCCCGGCTGACATAATCACGAACCTTGTCACAATATTCGACGCCGTCCCGTAGCAGCGGAATCGCATCATGTTCAAGCTGTAAGTCACACTCGAGGATTTCCGCAACCGATTCGCCGATGCGAAGCTTGCCCAGTGTTTGCAGATTGGGAAGGCCTTCGAGAAACAGAATACGGTCGATGAGCCAATCCGCATGCTCCATTTCCTCAATCGATTCTTTATATTCTTTCTCCGCAAACTTAGTCACGCCCCAATCTTTGAGCATGCGGGAGTGGAGAAAATATTGGTTGATGGCCGTTAGCTCATTTTTGAGCGCTTTGTTTAAAAACTTAATGACGTCAGAATCGCCCTTCATGGTAATCTCCTTTAGAATATCGACTAAAATGGCACTGATACCTACGCAGGGTCAATCCGGTTCGATTGAAAAAAGGTGATAAATATCAATAATTTGCGCACATGATAATCACTTGCGAATAAATAGGCGCGATTGAAAGTGAGTTGCGAAAAGTAGACTCTATTCGGCCGCGAGAAGTGTGGGTTGATTTGTCGACATAACCGCTAGCCTGTCTTCGATGGATGTCCGGCACAGACCGCAATTAAAAGCAGTTCCGCAATGCCTCTGGACGCAATTGGCCGTTTTAGCCCCGCAGGAGGCGGCGTGGTCGACTTTGGCAGTATTGATATTATTGCACACGCAATGGATCATGCTGTTTGAATATTGCAGATGAGAATGATTGTCAATAGTGTTGCGAATGATTTTCATTTGGAATTATGGAGCTTGTCCTCTACGAGTCTTTCATGAGCAAAATTGACAGATTAAACGTAGCTATTTTCGGGGCGGGCTCCATTGGGTGTTATCTGGGCGGGCAATTAGCGCAGGGCGGCGCGTATGTGACCTTTATTGGTCGTGACCGCTTCGCGAAGGATGTGAGAAAAAACGGGCTGACGCTCACCCATTTTCAGCGGCCTGACGTTGTTGCCCCTGAAAATTGGTTCGATTTCTTGACGGATCCAGGCGGCATCAAAGACGCAGATATTGTTTTAGTATGCGTCAAATCACAAGATAGCCAAGCGGCGGCGCAGGAGATTTTGGAATATGCCAAGCCGGGCGCGCTCATTATTAGTTTTCAAAACGGGGTCAGCAATCCTGAAGTGCTCTCGTCTGCCTTGACGGATCATACAGTTTTGGGCGGCGTTGTGCCGTTTAATGTGACGGCGGCAGGGCCGGGGCGTTTTCACTGTGGCACAGAGGGCGATCTCTTGGTGCAGGCGGATACCGACGAGCGTTTGGCTGCGCTGCAAGGGGCTTTTGCGCAGTCTGGGCAAGAGATGAAAGCTGTGCCGGACATCACCGCTGTTCAGTGGGGGAAGCTATTGGTGAATTTAAACAATGCGCTTAACGCTCTTACCGGCGGGACGCTGCATGCGGGGCTGAGCCAGCGTAGCTATAGGCGGGCGCTGGCTATGATGATCGAGGAAGGCCTGTCTGTGCTTGGAGGCGCGAACATTGTGCCTGCGCAGTTCGGCAAAGCGTCTATTCAGCAAACGCTCAAAATCCTAAAGATGCCAAATTTTGCCTTTAAAATCATTATGTCGCTTGTGCTGAAAATCGACCGCAAAGCGCGCAGCTCTATGCTAGATGATTTGGAGCTTGGCCGGGGCTCAGAAGTCCAGTATTTACAGGGCGAAATTGTAAATCTGGCTATAAAAACCGGGCAAACCGCGCCCATCAATCAGGCCGTAATGACCAAGGTTTTAAAAGCATTTGAAAACGGGCAGTCGCCGAAAATGACCGGGGATGCGATTTTGAGGCTGTGTCAGCGCGCCTTTGCATAGTTCGCTCGCCTGCGATTTTGTCAAAGGCTCTTGCGTCAAAGCCTATTCTGCGCTTTGTTGCGCGGCATAGAACTAACCGAAAATGGGGATATGCATGATACGCATGAATTTGATCACCGCGCTATGTCTGGGTTCAGCCTTGGCCGTGGCCGGATGCGAGAGTAAAACAAATACCGCCTCCGAGACAATGGAAACACAAACCGCAATGATGGAATACACAACAGCCGGACAAACGGACGCCGATCATCTCTGGCTCGAAGAGGTTGAAGGTGAAAAAGCACTGGATACGGTTAAAGCTTGGAACGCCGCATCGGCGCTCAAAATGGAGGCCGAGACCTATAAGGCGATGAAGCAAGAACTCCTCGAAGTTTACAATTCCCCGGAAAAAATCCCCTATGTGTCTTACCGTAACGGTCTCGCGCATAATTTTTGGCAAGACGATAAGCACGTCAAGGGCATTTGGCGATCAACGACCATGGAAAGTTACCGTTCCGACAATCCGCAATGGGAGACTGTTCTGGATATAGACGCGCTTGCGGCAAAAGACGGTAAAAACTGGGTGTATAAAGGTAATAGCTGCCTCGGACCGGATTATAACCGCTGCATGGTGCGGCTCTCTGTTGGCGGGAAAGACGCTGTAGAGCGCCGCGAATTTGATGTTGCCAGCAAATCCTTTGTCGAAGGCGGTTTTGTCCTGCCCGAATCCAAAGGCGGTACAGCGTGGATTGATAAAGATAATCTTTTGATCGGTGTGGATTTTGGCGAAGGCACGATGACCGACTCGGGTTATCCGATGGTGGCAAAATTATGGACGCGCGGTACGCCGATGTCGGCAGCCAAAGAGCTTATGCGCGGCGAAAAAGCAGATGTTGGCCTGTGGTCCGGTACGTTTGAGAATGCGGCTGGCGGCGATGAGATTATGCTTGTCCGCGCGACGACGTTCTATGAGACCGAATATTATTGGATACCGCGCAGCGGTGAAGACGCCTTCACGCCCGTCAAGGTACCCGTACCCGCTAAAGTTAATCTGGCAGATCAATTTAAAGGCCAGCAACTTGTCACGCTGCAAGAAGATTGGCGCGGTCATGCAACGGGAACGCTGGTGTCTTACTCCATTGCCGACTTTATGGATGACGGCGAAATTTCAGAGGTTCACGAAGTTATCAAACCGAATGAGCGGCAATCAATCGGCGGCTTCGGTGCAACGCAATCAACAGTGCTGCTGAGCCTCTTTGATAATGTTGTTGGCTCTGCCCATGCGTTTGACTTTGTAGACGGTCAGTGGATGTCAACCAAACTGGATTTCCCGGAAAATGGCAATGTATCTATCGGGAGCACAAACTCCAAAGAAGACATTGCTTTTATCAATACGGAAAGCTTCTTGGAGCCGGATACGCTTTGGATGGTTGATACATCGGATCTGAGCATCACCAAAGCGAAATCACTGCCGCAATGGTTTGACGCGGAGAGTATGGTTGCAGAGCAGCACTTTGCCGAATCCACTGACGGAACAAAAATACCATATTTTGTCGTTCACAAAAAAGACATGGAAATGGACGGCAAAAACCCAACTTTGCTATATGGATATGGAGGTTTTGAGATTTCCATTAACCCTAGCTATAGCGCGACCATCGGCCGGGCGTGGCTGGAGCGCGGCGGCGTGTATGTCAGCGCGAACATTCGCGGCGGCGGTGAGTTTGGGCCAAGCTGGCACCAAGCAGGTCTGAAAACCAAGCGCCAGATTATTTATGATGATTTTATCGCGGTTGGCGAAGATTTAATTGCTCGCGGTATCACAAGCCCTGAGCATCTTGGCACCCATGGCCGCTCTAATGGCGGGCTGTTGATGGGCGTCATGTTCACGCAAAGACCGGATTTGTTCAATGCCGTCGCTGTGGGTGTTCCTCTGCTCGATATGCGGCGCTATGATAAATTACTCGCGGGAGCATCTTGGGTTGGTGAATATGGCGATCCGGACGATACGGGCGCGGAAGGTGAATTTATTCGGCGGCTATCGCCCTATCACCAGATCAAAGCCGATGTAGATTATCCTGTACCCTATATTTACACATCGACTAAAGATGACCGGGTGCACCCGGCTCATGCCCGTAAGTTTGCGCAGCGGCTCGAAGATATGGGGTATCCATTTGTCTATTATGAGAATATTGACGGCGGACATGCGGGCGCTGCGAACCTTGAGGAAACCGCCCATTCACAAGCGCTGATTTATTCTTATTTTGCTTCGCAACTGATGGAAAAATAAGTGCCTTATAAACCGGAAGGCTACCAAGACGCGATTGCAAATCTGACGTTTAAAGACAGCAAAGCGGCGACTGAGTTTTATAAGGATGCACTTGGTGCGTCCAATATCCAAGTTATGGAGTCGGACACGGGCTGGGTTATGCACGGGGAGATGACGCTCGGCGATTCTGTTGTGTTCTTCAATGATGAAGCCGATTTTGTTCCGCGCAAAGCCCCGACCACAACTGAGTCTGTCGCCTTCTATATTTATGTACCCGATGTGGACGCGTCCTATAAAAAGGCCGTTGCGTCAGGCATGACCAGTATATCTGAGCCCGAGACGATGTTTTGGGGTGACAGAACAGCCGTTGTCAGTGATCCGTTCCATTATACATGGACATTTTCAACCACAGTAGCCTCCCCATCCGCAGACGAGATGGCGGCCGGACAAAAAGCCATGTTTGGCGGCACCTAAGGACAGAATAATGCAAAAATTTCATGAAATACCGCTCTTACTCCTCGTTGTAGCTGCGGCGGTGCTCGCCGTTATTTTTTACATGCTCGGCGGGAGTTTTCTCGCTGCGCCGATCACTATGGGGGATGTGAGCCTTGGAAAATCAATCGGGGCGCTGGCGAAAGACTCGCTGTTCGTTCCGCTCAGGCCGTTGATGTACGCGCTCATTATTATGTCGATCGGATCGTCTCTGGCTATAAGCCGCGGCGGCCTTGGCGCGAAATTTGTCCGTGTGTTTTCGTTTTTTGTTATTTTCTCCGTCATCGGCGCGATTGTTGCTGTCGCCGGATATTCGATTTTTGCGGAAGTCAAAATGCTGGCTGACCCATCCCTCGTGGCCAGCGGCGGCCCTGCAAAGATCACGCAAATTCCGTTTGCGCTGAAAATGTACGGCGTTTTGACATCGCCATTGATGATTTCGATATATGCCGGGATTATATTTGGCGGCGCGCTTCGCAAATTAGGCGTTGGCGAGACCGCAGACCAAATCAGTGATTTGTTCATGAACGGTTTTCGTAAGTTCCTTCAATATACAATTCCGCTTGCTGTATTCGGTTCAATTACATTGTCGCTAAACTCTCCGGGCGGGGTTGCAACGCTTTACGGGCTGCTGCCTCTGGTCGGTGTGTATTTGCTTACTTTTGCCATTGTCTGGGTGATCATGGTCATCGTCACGGCGATTGTGCTCAAACATAGCGTGCCCTTTGTTTTGCGGGCCATCGTGCCGCAAGCTATTGTGGCGTTATCAACATCGAGTTCCATTGCAACGCTGCCGGCAACAAAGCTGGCCTGTGACCAGCTCGGCGCGAACGGGGATGAAAGTACGCCGTTCTTCACAATTGGCGCGACCATCAATATGGTCGGCACATTGATGGGACTGACCATATTATCGCTCTATGCCATGAGCGCTTACGGGCTTGATGTTACCATTACGGACCGCATTGTTGTGGCTCTGCAATCTTTAATTTATTCCGTATCCGCTGCTGGCGTACCGTCAGCATCTGTGGTGCTGCTTCAGGATATTCTGACGTCGCAAGGCGTATCAGCGGAATATGCGACCTATGTGACGGGGCTGATCATTACCCTCGATACCTTGATTCTTGACCGTTTAAGAACCATGCTCAATACGCAGTCTGACAGCATGTCGACGGCTAACGGCTTGCATGTTTATTACAAGAAGCCTGCGGTACTCAGCGATTAAAAAAGCCCTTTGAGCCGCAGAATGAGAGGCAAGTGATGAAATTATGGCAAGGTTTCTGGCTTATGCTGTCTCTGGTTTTGGCGGCATGTGCATCGTCGCCATCTGTTAACTCACCAAGCCAAACTATAGGCCAAGGGGGATTGCCGGACCGGGCCGTGTATTCGCAGGAAGACCCTCGCTGGGCGGCTGATCCTATGGGGGGCTCAGGCGCGAGTATGAAGGCTGAAGGGTGTCTCGTGACAGCGGCGGCGATGGCGCTGACGAATTTAGGGTACGCGATCAACCCCGGTGATTTTAACCGCGCCCTGAAATCCAATGGCGGGTATAATGCGCGTGGACAGCTTGTTTGGGCCGCTATCGGGCGTATCAGCCAAGGGAGAATGAAGGCAACCTTTTATGATGAGGTCAATGCCGCTATCATTGACGGCTGCCTTGCGCGCGGGGAGTATCCGCTGACACGCTTTATTTTGCCCAATGGCCGCACGCACTGGGCGATGGTTGTGCGCCGGTCCGCGCAGGGCTATCATATGCGCGACCCGCTTCATGTCTCGTCACAGCCGCTGATCTTTCCAGCGGGCATATCGGGTTTTGAGGCCGTACGGTGTGTTGGACGCGCCTAATAAAGTTCTTGATTTGTTCTAAGTTCCTTGATATGCTCTCATGGTTGCAAGAATATCCACAGTCGCCTTTGACGGAACTGAAGCCCGGCATGTGGATGTTCAGGTCCAAATTTCGACTAAAGGGAAAGGGTTTTCCATCGTTGGCCTCGCGGATAAAGCGGTGGCCGAATCCCGTGACCGTGTCTGGTCGGCTTTCGCAGCTATTGGGCTAGAACTATCTTACCGCCGAACAGTTATAAATCTTGCGCCGGCCGATATTCCTAAAGAAGGCGCCCATTACGATCTGCCGATTGCACTTGGCCTTATGGCGGCTATGGGCGCCATTCCCGCAGATGCAATTGAGGGCTACGTTGCCATTGGCGAACTGGCCCTGGACGGTTCGATTAGCCGCGTGCCAGGCGCTCTTCCGGCTGCCGTACAGGCATCTGCTATTGGGCTCGGACTGATTTGCCCAAAAGATAACGGACCTGAGGCCGCTTGGGCGGGCGAACTGCCGTTGCTGGCTCCTGAAAACCTCATTCAAATCGTCAATCATTTTAAGGGTACACAAGTCATGTCGCGGCCTACCCCGGGTAAGCTTCTTGACGTAGAGCGGGTTCTGGACTTAAAAGATGTGCGCGGTCAGGAAACGGCTAAACGCGCGCTCGAAATTGCTGCAGCGGGAGGTCATAACCTGCTGATGGTGGGCCCGCCGGGGTCCGGTAAATCGATGCTGGCCGCCCGCCTTCCGGGATTATTACCGCCGCTCACCGCGAAAGAATTGCTTGATGTGTCGATTGTACACAGCGTTGCGGGCCTATTGGAGCGCGGGCAATTATCCCGGCGGCGTCCGTTTCGAAGTCCGCACCATTCCGCTTCTATGCCGGCGATGGTTGGCGGCGGCGTGCGCGCGAAACCCGGCGAGGCCTCGCTGGCGCACAGGGGCGTATTATTTCTGGATGAACTACCCGAATTTACGCCGCAGGTTTTAGACAGTCTGCGCCAACCCCTTGAGACGGGCGAGATTTCCGTGGCCCGCGTCAATGCGCATGTGTGTTACCCCGCGCGGTTCCAACTCGTGGCGGCGATGAATCCCTGCCGCTGCGGCAGCGGCGGCGCAGACGGAATTGCCTGCCGAAGAGGCGAGCGCTGCGCTATTGATTATCAAGCCCGCATATCCGGCCCGTTTATGGACCGTATTGATATACAAATAGATGTACCGGCCGTTACGCCGGCAGATCTGGCTCTGCCGCCGTCAAAAGAAGGCTCAGCCGACGTTGCGGCGCGGGTTGAAAAAGCGCGTAACATTCAGCTTGCTCGTAATGGCGGGCGTACCAACGCAGAGCTTCCACCGGATATTTTAGATCACGTTGCAGAGCTTGACAGGGAGGC
Source organism: uncultured Caulobacterales bacterium (assembly GCA_964352275.1). Classification (GTDB taxonomy): domain Bacteria; phylum Pseudomonadota; class Alphaproteobacteria; order Caulobacterales; family Maricaulaceae; genus JACOMS01. The sequence goes on along the minus strand of CAYGRF010000021.1, from coordinate 13,773 downwards.
ACGGGATTTGCTGATAAAAGCGGCTGAGACCTTAGGCTTGACCGCGCGCGGTTATCACCGGGTTCAGCGCTTATCACGAACACTGGCAGATTTATCAGATAATGAACGCATTAGCCGTATTCATATCGCAGAAGCCTTGTCGCATCGCCGCGCGCGCAAGGGGCTTTCAGAGCCAAGGGCTCGCAAAAACGATTCGCGCAGTCAATTTTCACGCTAATTTACCGATTAAGCCGGATAAAAGGCGATGATAGGCGTTATTTCATAGATTTTTTTATCTAAAATTGGTTTTATTGCCGCTTGGTAAGACATTTTTCAGATAATATACTGATATTGGGGGCTAACGCTCCTATTCGTGGGGCTTGTGAGGTTGTGCATGTCGTCTGACGAAATTTTTGCAGCTCAAATGTGGACATGGCCGGGGCCAATGCTGAAACGCGATGCCGCTGGACGTGTTGTTGTGGTTAATGCGGCATTTCTCCAAATGTATGGGGGGCGCGTAGAGGATTGGCGCGGCAATACCGTAACTGGCTGGCCCGCTCCGCAACCGCCCGGCAGCAGTTCCCGCTTCGAAGCCCGCATGCCGCAAGCCGATGGGTCAGAGGCCATATACGATTGGATAGAAACCGCGCTTGCGGATGGTAGTGCGCTGGCAATTGCAAGGGATGTGACGGCCTACGCGGTGCAGACTCCGGCCATTCCAGCGCAACCCGAATATACTGCGCATCAGGAAGCGCAAATGAGCGCATCTGTACCTGCGCAAGAGCATGATTGGAACCGCCCGGCGGAACAAGCGCCGACTGCGCAAACTCATACTCTCCCGGACCTTCCTGCCTCGCCGCCAGCCCAACACTCTACGCCAGACGTGCCGCCAGAGGTACCGGTAGAGACTCACATAGCGCCGCCTACGGTACAAGAATTGCATGCCGATCCAGTTATGGAAACACCGCCGCCCGCCACACCGCCTCCGCCGCAGGAGCCTGAGCGTGACTTTGAACGCCGGGCCTTACCAATTGAGAACGGCGATTCTGTTCTGGGTAATAATTGGCGGGATGCCGTCATCGCTAAGGCTGTCGCGGGTAATGAAGACCAAAAGACAGAACCGGATTCTGAACGTCCCGCAGCAGCGCCTAAGCAAAAGGCTTCAAATAGTGGTGCTTCGACTTCAGGTTCGGGCGTTAGAATTTTACTCGCCGAGGACAATGCGATCAATGCACTCCTAACGCGGACGCTTTTGGAGGCCGAGGGGTGCGTTGTTGAAGTCGTCGAAGACGGCCAACTTGCCGTCGAAGCCATGAAAAACGCGCATTACGACATGATCTTCATGGATATGCGCATGCCGAATATGGATGGTTTGGAGGCCACGCGTAAAATTCGGGCTATGGATCACCGGTCCAAAGGTCTCCCGATTGTCGCATTGACGGCCAACGCATTTGATGATGACCGTAATGCCTGTTTTGATTCGGGCATGAATGATTTCATGACCAAGCCCGTATCGGCTGAAGAATTGTCTGAAATGGTGAAAACTCATACAGGCGGCGCCCAGCGCATGGCCAGCTAAGCCGCGCTCTGAGCATCTCTCCCCGTTGCGCTTGGTGATATACGCGCCTATATCCCGGTAATGAAGTTTTATATTATGAACGGCGCGGGCAACCGCTTTGCGGTCTTTGATGCCCGTGATGACCCGGACTTTACGCTCTCTGAAGCCCAAGTGCAAAATATTGCAAAGCCGGGTAGTCAGGTTATGGGCGCAAAAGGCGCAGATCAGCTTATTATTATGCGTGGCCCGAAAGATCCCGGCGCTGATATTTTCATGGAAATTTGGAATCAAAAAGGCTTCGAGGTGGACGCTTGCGGAAATGCCTCGCGCTGCATTGCGTGGCTTTTCATGCGCGAGTCAGGCCGCAAGTCTATGCGATTGCAAACCAATGATGCTATTCTGGAGTGCTGCCGCGCTGGCGACTTTGATGTTAGGGTGGATATGGGCGCGCCGAAGCTGGAATGGCAGCAAATACCGCTCGAAGAGGTCATGCATACGCATCATGTCGACGTCAAAGTCGGCCCAATTGATAACCCTGTTCTATCCAATCCGGGAGCTGTGAATATGGGTAATCCGCATTGCGTGTTTTTTGTCAATAATTTTGATGATGCAAAGCCCGAAAAAGTAGGGCCTATGATTGAATTTCATCCCCTGTTTCCGGAGCAAACCAATGTCGGATTTGCCCGCGTAGACGGCCCGGACGCAATCCGTCTTAAAGTCTGGGAGCGCGGCGTGGGCATGACTCTGGCCTGCGGAACCGGAGCTTGCGCGGCGGTTGTGGCCGCCGTTCGGCAAAAAAGAACCCAGAGGGACGTGACGGTCACGGTGGACGGCGGAAGCCTACATATTCATTGGCGCCCCGAGGACGATCATGTGATGATGACGGGACCTGTTGAGCTTGAATTTGAAGGAAATTTATAAGTGAGCAGCGGCCCAAAATCCGTTGATGTTGTCACGCTCGGTTGCCGCCTGAATGCCTATGAGAGCAGCGTTGCCGAGTCCCACGCGCGTGATGCCGGCCTGACCAATACGGTGATTATCAATACATGCGCCGTCACAAATGCGGCGGTGGCCGACTCGCGCCACGCGGTACGCAAAGCAAAACGCGACAGACCCGATGCCGCGATTATTGTTACGGGCTGCGCTGTACAAATCGATCCGGACGCGTTCGCCAGTATGAACGAAGTTGATTACGTCATAGGTAACGCTGAGAAAATGCTGGCCACGACATTTGATCTTGAAACTCTGAAATCTGAGCCGATCAAGGTCAATGATATTATGAGCGTTCGGGAAACCGCGCCGCAACTGATTAACGGCGCGAACCGAGTATCTGAAAAGTCGCAAAATCGGACCCGGGCGTTTTTGCAGGTGCAAAATGGATGTGACCACCGCTGTACATTCTGTATCATTCCTTATGGACGCGGCCAGGCACGATCTGTTCCGGCGGGTGAAGTGGTCGATCATGTCAAAAGCCTTGTTCAGCAAGGCTATAAAGAAGTTGTTTTAACCGGCGTGGATATGTCGTCTTGGGGCGGGGATCTGCCCGGGCAGCCGCCTTTGGGTGATTTAGTCCGGCGGGTGTTAAGGCTCGTGCCAGACCTGCCGAGATTGCGGCTGTCATCGATTGACCCGGCGGAAGTCGACCCGGCTTTATTTCACGCGTTAACGAACGAGCCGCGCATGACGCCCTATTTGCATCTGTCCTTGCAATCCGGTGACAATATGATTTTGAAACGGATGAAACGCCGCCATAGCCGTGAGCAGGCGATTGATCTGTGTGAGCGCCTGCGCCGCGCTCGTCCTGATATAACATTTGGCGCTGATATAATAGCCGGATTTCCAACGGAAACGGATGCCATGTTTGCAAACTCCAAAGCCATTATCAGCGACATTGGTATTGCTTGGCTGCATGTGTTCCCATTTTCACCGCGAGCAGGCACGCCTGCCGCTCAAATGCCGCCTGTAAACGGGAAAACAATCAAGGCGCGGGCACACTCCCTTCGCCAGACAGGCGATGCTGTAAGGGTGGAACATATTGCGCGCCGTATCGGCGACACGGATCTGGCTCTATTTGAAGAGACAGGTCTGGGACGGCTTGCAGATTTTACACTTGTGCGTGTTGATAATCCGCCCGAGAGCGGAACACTTGCGGTTGTGACCCTAACAGGTCAGGATAGCGATATAGCAACCGGAATCGTAACCAGATGAGCGAGAATAAGAAAAAAAAGGCCGGGATCTTTGGGCGCTTGTTTGGCGGAAAGACCGAAGATGATAAGCGTGCGGCCGAAGCGGCTGAGCTTGCCGAGAAACAAAAGCAGGTTGATGCTCAAATGGCGGCGCGCATGGCCGCTATTAACGCAGCCGCTCTTAAATCTGCGCGGGAGCAGGATGAGCGTGCTGTGGGCACGGCTTTGGATGCGCGCGCCAATGAAGAGGTCGAAAAACGTATTGAAGCCGAAGAACGGGCGGCAGCAGAACGGCAGGCTCAGCACGACCTCGAAGCGGCCAAACGGCTTGAGCGCGAAAAACAAGAACAGGCCGCTCAGCGAGAGGCGGAGCGCCTCGCCGCGCAAAAGGCAGAGCAAGACAGATTAGAAGCTGAGGCCGCGCGAGTTGCGGCGGAGAAAGCTGCGCTTGAAAAAGCTTTGCAGGAAAAGGGTGAACGCGAAGCCTCCGCGCTTAAAGCTCGTCAAGAGGCCCAAGCAAAAGCGCGGGCAGAGGCCGAAGCCGAAGAACTAGCTGAGCACGCGCGGCTGCAAGCGGAAGAAAAAGCGCGTGAACGGGCGCGTATAGAGGCTTACGCGCGGGAGAAAGCCGAGCGGGAACGCGCCGCGATTGAGAAAATCAAACAAGAGCGCGCCGCAGCGGAAGTAAAAGCCCTTCAAGGTAAGCGCGAGGCTGAAAAACAGCGCGCCGTAGCCATGCAGAGCGATGCTGACGGATTTTTAGACCGTATCAGCGGCGGGCTTAAAAAATCCACGGCCCGCATGTCGGATAGCATGTCTGCGCTATTTACAAAGCGCAAGTTAGATGATGAAGCGATAGAAGAACTCGAAGACTTGCTTGTGGCGTCTGATCTGGGGATTGGGCCGTCGTCAAAAGTTACGGCATTGCTGTCGGCTGATAAATTTGACAAACAGGTCACAGACACGGAAATTAAAGTCGCTTTGGCGGATGTTATATCCGATATTCTGGTGCCGCTCGAAAAACCGCTCGTGCTCTCTGATGCTAAACCACAAATCCTATTATTTGTTGGCGTCAATGGATCCGGCAAGACAACCACACTCGGAAAGCTCGCCAAGCGCTATTCCGACCAGGGGAAAAAAGTCCTCCTTGCGGCGGGGGATACATTCCGCGCTGCTGCGGTTGAGCAATTAACGGTGTGGGGGGAGCGGTCCGGCGCTCCTGTGATGTCTGCAAAAATTGGCGCCGATGCTGCGGGGCTGGTTTATGATGCTATTGACCGGGCCAAGCGCGAAAACTTTGATATTCTCATGATCGATACGGCAGGTCGGCTTCAAAACCGTACGGAATTGATGGATGAGCTGTCAAAAATTGTACGCGTGATAAAAAAACAAGACCCGGACGCGCCACATCATTGTGTTTTGGTGCTGGACGCGACTGTCGGGCAAAATGCCCTTTCGCAAACTGAAGCCTTTAAAGAAACAGCCGGGGTCACGGGGCTTATCATGACGAAACTGGACGGGACGGCAAAAGGCGGTGTTTTAGTGGCTTTGTCGGACAAATATAAATTGCCGATCCACGCCATTGGTATTGGTGAGCGGATTGAGGATTTGGAAAATTTTTCAGCTCCGGTTTTCGCGGCTGCGCTTTCGGGCGTTGCTGATATGATGGCACCGAAGGCATAGAAGCTATTATGACTGATCTTATTCTGTCTTTGCGCGCTGATCACGACATTCAGGCCTACGCCGACACCTATGCACGTGACGGTATGATCCGTGTTGAGAATCTGTTCCCGGACGCCGTCGCAGAGGCTATCTATGCAGTTCTGGCGCAGGGGACGCCGTGGCGTCTCGTGCACTCTGATGAAAACGGCAAGCACCAATATTATGCCCCGCGGGCTTGGCAGGCGAAATCCGGCCAAGAACGTCAGGCGATTATACAATCCGTTTTAGGCCGAGCGCGCACTGGCTTTGCTTACCTTTATTCCTGTTACCCTATGATTGATGCTCTATTGGCTGGAGATGATCCATATTGGCCATTGCATGGAATGACAGAGTTTCTTAATTCACCAGAAATGCTGGATTTCACGAGATCGATCACAGGCGAAGACAGTGTCGTCAAACATGACGCTCAAGCCACGCTTTATGCGCCAGGTCATTTTTTAAACCGGCACGATGATACCGGCGACAATCAAGAGCGCCGCGCGGCCTACGTGATGGGGTTTACCAAAGATTGGCGTGTGGACTGGGGCGGGCAGCTCCTATTCCTCGACGGTGACGACACACAGCGCGGATTTTCTCCCAGCTTTAATACGCTGTCATTGTTTAAGGTTCCGCGTCAGCATATAGTCACTCAGGTAACAAATTTCGCGGGCGCGGGGCGCTATTCAATTACAGGCTGGCTGCGGGATGATCCAAAATAGCGCGGCTGTTGCGGCTTTACAGCTTGCGCCTTCCCGCTTAAGAGACTTGCAAAAATCTAAGAGGGTTTCCCATGAAAAAATCAATGATGTTAATCGCCATAGCATCCTCCGCGATGTTGGCAGCGTGTCAGCCGGGTGGCAATGACGCCGAGATCAAAAAGCTGCGTGCCGATGTAGACGCGCTGAATTACGAGGTTTTTGGCGACCCGTTGGCGCAGTGCCCTGCTGATAAAATATTCTCAGATATTTCCGCTTATGCTGAAACATTGGAGGGCTTGCCGCCAGCAGATCAGGAATCTGAGGCTTGGCATCTGGCGAACGGCGCGCGTAAAGGGGTCATCACGGCTGCATCCGGCTTGCAATATACGGTCGTGCAAACAGGTAATTCCGAGGCCCCTTCACCGGTTGGCAGTCAGCCTGTAGACGTCAACTATCACGGTTTTTATCCGAACGGCGAGATGTTTGACAGTTCCTATGAGCGGGGTGAGCCAATTTCATTTCCGGCGAACGGTGTAATTAAAGGCTGGGTCGAGGCGCTTGCCGGCATGAAACCGTGCGAGGCGCGAACGCTATATATTCCTGGCGATCTCGCTTATGGTAAAAACGGCCGCGGCCAAATACCGCCAAACGCTACGCTTTTGTTCCACGTCCAATTACTCGGCATTGATCAGAAATAGGCATTTACAAGCTTGAGGGTGTCTCGCAAGCACCATCAAGGCCGTTGATCCATTCCCGAATTAAGGCCGCGCCCTCCGAATGAGGGAGCGCGCGTCCCAATTCCGGCATCATGACGTCAGGCCGCGTGGATTCGATCCGGTAGGAAAAAATTGAAGCCTCGGCATTACCGGGGACAATTCCGTATTTGCGGTTACCTGTGCCGCGTCCGGCCGCTATCGGCGTTTTGCAAATACCCAAATTCGGCCCAAGCGGTGTATCCGGCGTTAAGTGTAGCCCGGAGGTGTCAGCGGGGCCGGATTCGCTATGGCAATGTGAGCAATTCATATCGAGATAAGCCCGCGCTCGCGCGTTCAAATCCGCATTCGTGTTTTCCCAATTCGCATTTTGAGGGGCATTATCCGGGACGCCACTGAGCCGCTGTGAAGCCTGCCAAAAAGCGAGCTGGCTTTGCACGCCTTCGCCATAGTCAAAGTCCCGGTTCAAGTGCCGTGCTTTTGGGCCAATCGGGTGAACATCTCGGCTCTTGCTATCTACTGCGTGGCACCCCGCACATTGGTTGACGTTCGGAACAACATAGGAAAACGGTGTTTGCATGCCGTCATGTTCCAAGGTCAGGCGTTTCACGTCGCCCGTCCGCTGCAGTGTGGCATCTGTTTGTTCTGCGTTCCAGACATAGGGCAAAGCGATCCATCCCGCATCCCGGCGCGCTAAAACCCGGGTCTCTATAAGCTGTACGGAGTCCAGAGCTAGTGTTTGGCCCGATAGGTAGGCCGCCCTGTTTTTCAGGACATTCCAGTCTTCCGACGTGGGATAATAAAAGGTTTTGGTGATAACCGTCCCGACAGGGAAATCAAACACGGCATCCGGCTTATAGCTCGCCGCTTCGCCGCTGGGCATCCACACTGTGCGGAGTTTTAAGGCGTAATCGGTAAATAACGGCGTGTTCAAATCATACGGCAAAACATCATCGGCCAATGTAAGGTGTTGACGATCGATTGAAAACTGCGCCCAATCGCTTAAGGCTTGCGGATTGCCTTGCGCGTGAAAAACCGGTTCAGACTGCGCGCTGCATGCGGCTAAAACCGCAATAAACAATCCGGCAAGGACGCGCATTATTCAGAAAAGACGGCTGGCGTGAGTTTGGGATGCTCACACGTATAGTCTGCGGCGTCCATCATAGCCGGGCTTTTAAACCCGTTAGGCCCGTCAGCATTGAGCATTGCTGCATCACCATTCGTAATACAAATCCGGTTCTCTGGCGTCATTTTCCCATCGATTAACCTGTCTGCATTCACATACCCATCCCATAAAACATCTGGGAGTGAACCTTTAAGGCCAAACATCGCAACTTTTAAGGCTTTCAAATCCAGACCGTCAGGAGAGTCGCCGCCGCCTTCAAAATCATTGTCATAGATATAAATGCTTTCCGGATAAGGGTCGAAATTTTCAGTCTTATCAAGGTCATTATAGCCCGTTGAATAGACGCTGGAAATAATCACATTGGCTGTTTTATTGTGCTTGATGCGATTGCCGAAAATCTCAACCTTATCATTGGAATTGATAACAACGCCGGACCCGGCGGGAACGCTCGCAACGGGCGTGCCTTTATGGCCGAAGTTTTTATAATTATTGCTCTCAACATCATTATTATAGATGCGGGTGCTATGGCCGGGCATAGAGAGGTTGGGCATGTTAAAGACGAGTATGCCGCCTGTATTATTAGTCGCGGTGTTTTCATAGACATCTGCGCTCACCGAGTTTTCTATTTCAATACCGGCAACATTAAACTCAACACGGTTGCGCCGGACAATAATATTTGTGGATTGCCCGACATAAATCCCGGCGTCAGATGCGCCGATGGCAACAGAGTCTTCGATCAGGACATTTTCGCATTGCACAGGATACATGCCGTAAGCGCCGTTTGAGGTTTTGGGTCCGCCCGTCCACTCGGCACGGACTTGCCGTAATGTGATGTTCTTGCCGTCACTAATTTTGAGAGCGTCACCTTTGGTATCTTCAATTGCAATGTTCTCAAGCGTGAAATCGCTCGCCGTCACGAGCAGTCCTTCCGCGCCTGCGACTTGGTCTTTGAACGTCAGGACCGTATTATTCATGCCGCCGCCGCGAATGGTCACGCCGTCAACCGTAAGCGACAAAGAGCGATCAAAACTATGGATGCCTGCAGGTACCTCAATTACATCACCGGATTTGGCGTCCAGCAGCATTTCCTGAAAATTAGCGGCAAACTCTGTGGGCGCTACAGTATCTGCCGTGTCCTGAGCTTGGCACGCTGATAAGGTTATCAGTGTTGCCGAAATTGCGAGTGTATAGAATTTCATAATTTACCCCTTATTTGGGGGCCAGCATAGCACAGGATACGCCGCAATCAAATCGTGCAAATTGCGTGAAGTGAGACAGAAGCGGGGTCATCATGAGAGAGAGAAACATGATGACCACCGCCCTGCTACGTGTTCTGCGGGCCGGAAACTTACATCGGCCGAGCTCCAGGGGAGGAGGGAGGAACGCAGTCGGGACGCACGCAAGTTCCCTTATAAGGAGGCCC
>CAYGRF010000021.1:0-4289 GCA_964352275.1 uncultured Caulobacterales bacterium | reverse complement strand
GCGAGTATAGGCGCGGGTATATGCTCCGCAATATTATCAACGGGCCGGGGCAGCTTCCCGGGATTACCTGTGCGAAGCTGCGCGAAGGCGAGCATTTGCGAGGAGCGTAAATAGTGCGCGGCTTCGTCCGTATCCGCCGCGCAAACGCCAGCCGCTATCATCAGGTAGGGCTGGGCCAGTGTTTCTGATGGCTGAAAGGTTTCACGGTATATAGATATAGCCTGCTCCAACATAGCCGGAGCAAAATGGGAGGCAAAAGCGTAAGGCAGGCCAAAATGGGCAGCAAGCTGCGCGCCGTACAGACTGGAGCCGAGTATCCATATGGGAACATTGCTACCTTGTCCGGGCACAGCCCTGATCGGCGCATTATCCGGCGCGCTGCCTAAATATCCCATGAGTTCCTGCACGTCTTCGGGGAAACGGTCATTCGCCGTTTTATTACGCCGAAGCGCGCGGGCCGTCGCCATATCGGATCCTGGCGCGCGGCCCAGCCCAAGGTCAATCCGGCCAGGGTAAAGCGTGGCCAATGTTCCAAACTGTTCGGCCACCATAAGCGGCGAGTGGTTTGGCAGCATAATCCCGCCCGCACCGACACGGATTGTACGCGTTGCTGCTGCCACATGGCCGATCACTACCGCTGTTGCGGCGCTGGCAATGCCGGGCATATTGTGATGCTCCGCGAGCCAATAACGCGCATAGCCGGACTTTTCCGCCGCTTGCGCAAGCTCAGCCGTGTTGGCCAAGGCGTCGGCGATGGTTTGTCCATCTGCGACAGGCGAGAGGTCAAGAAGCGAGAATTTCTGCATGGCATTGTCCTTTACGTGCTAGACGTATGTAAGAAGAGAGCCGCGCAACATCAACTCGTAAGAGCCGGGAGTTTATATGGAACTGGTCATTGAAGACTATGAAAACGATCCCGACATCGCGCCAATACTCAAGGCAATACGGGGTTATATAGAGCCCATCCTTGTCACCGGTAAAGCCGGGACAGGGAAATCCACGCTTGTGAGATTTATTCGTGATAGCGGTCTTTTCCCCAATACTGTGGTGCTCGCGCCAACGGGCATCGCCGCGATCAATATTACGGGGCAGACGCTTCATTCATTTTTTCGCTTGCCGCCGCGTATTATTACCCCTGATGCGCTGGAGGGGCAAAGGCCCAACCGGATGTGGAAGAAGGTTGACTTGATCATAATCGACGAAATTTCGATGGTGCGGGCCGATATTATTGACGGCATTGATATGGTGCTGCGCAAAGCCCGGAATACAAGAGAGCCGTTTGGCGGCGCGCGTATGATGTTTGTCGGCGATTTTCACCAATTGCCGCCGGTTGTGCCGCGTCACGAGTGCGAAATTTTGGAACGCATGGGGTATAAATCTCCTTTTGCTTATGGAGCGCATGTGCTCTGGGGCGGACGGTTTCAAAAATTTGAGCTCACGCAAGTTCACCGCCAATCCGAAGACAGATTTTTACGTATTCTTTCCGATATACGGCAAAGCGAGTATGCTCAAGACGCGCTGGATGATCTTAACCACCTGTGTCACGGCCCGCACCGAGCGGGTGTTACACCGCTTTTGCTGACAGGCACCAACGCGGCGGCGGCGCGGTATAATGCTGACGGTCTTGCGCGTATCGATTCGCCGCCGCGCACTTTTACGGGCACCACAGAGGGCAAATTTAATATAGCCAAGAATAAGCTACCTGTGCCGGAAACCATTGAGCTGAAAGTCGGGGCGCGGGTCATGGCGCTTAAAAACGATACAGACAAAGGGTGGGTTAACGGCTCTCTCGGCGTTGTTGAAGCATTGCTAGAGCGCGAAGTGCGGGTGCGCTTTGATCATAGCTGCAAGATCGGTGATGTGAAAATCTCAAGCTGGGATAATATCCGCTATGATTGGGATGAAGCCTTGCAGAAACCCATCTCCACCGTCGTTGGATCTTACGCGCAAATCCCGCTGACGCTGGCATGGGCGGTCACGATCCATAAAGCCCAAGGTTTGACGCTGGACGATGTCCGTATTGACCTGGAGCGCGGCGCATTTGCAGCCGGGCAGACCTATGTGGCATTATCCCGCGCGCGAACATTAGCGGGTCTGTCTCTGGCCAGAGCGCTGACCTTGCGCGACGTCATTACGGAAAACAGGCACGGAGAATTTGTGTAGCCCGTAAAGGCGAACAGAGCATAGAGCGCTACCGTCATGAGGCTTGACTCACGCTGGGCTTTCCATGACGTTGCGCCGGAAACGTATAAGGGATTTATCATGACAACCAAAGCACCGCTCAATCTGAATATAACTGCTAGGCATTTAATCGTCGCGCTTTTGGCCTCTACGGCTTTGGTGGCATGCTCGCCGTCCACAACGGCGCCAACTGACGCGCCTGCTGTGACTTATACAGCCGACGAAATCGCGGCGGAAACACAGCGTCTGAACGATTGGTTCGAGGTAAAATTTGAGGAAGAGATCGGTTTCAGCCCGGTTCAGCAAACTTTTTTGGGCCGGAAAACAAATTACGATAAAATCGACGATCTGTCCCAAGAAGCGTCCGATGAACAGCTCGCATGGCGCAAGGCCAGCGTTGAGCATATGAAATCCAATTTTGATTATGATAAATTAACCGCTGACGGCAAAGTGTCCTGGGATGTTTGGGAATATCAATATGATACCGCAGTAGCCGCCAACGTATTTCGTACCAACCGGTATGTTTTCGAGCAAATGGGCGCCATTCATACGCAATTCCCAAGGATTTTAATCGCGGTTCACAAAGTTGATAATGTATCCGATATGGAAGCCTATATCAGCCGCCTGTCAGAAACCGGCCGCGCGATAGAGCAGTTAATTACTGTGTCGAAAACCAACGCGGCTGCTGGCGTGCGGCCGCCGCGTTTCGCGTTTGAATCTGTGATTGGAAGCGCGCAAAAAATTATCACCGGCGCGCCTTTTGATGACGGCGCGGACAGCGCGATTTGGGCCGATGCCCAAAGCAAAATCGCGGCGCTTGTCGAGAGCGGCGATATTGACGCGGCTAAGGCTGATGAACTGAAAGCCGCTGCGAAGACAGCTTTGCTGGAAGATTGGAAACCGGCATATGCAAACTTGGTCGCGTGGCAAGAGGAAGATATTCAAAACACGCCGGATATTGGCACAGGCGTAAGTGCATTGCCCGACGGCATAGCCTACTACAATGAAAGGCTCGCCAATAATACGACAACTGCGTTGACCGCAGATGAAATCCACCAAATTGGCCTCGACGAAGTGACGCGCCTGCGTGCGGCGATGATGAAGATTAAAGAACAGGTCGGCTTTGACGGCGACTTGCAGACGTTCTTTACCGAGCTTCGGGACAATAAAGATGACCCGCGCTATTATTACCCCAATACGGATGAAGGCCGCCAAGCCTATCTTGACGATTCAACGGCGGCGATTGAGCGGATTAAAACAGAGCTCCCGAATTATTTTGGTATTCTCCCCAAGGCCGATCTTGTTGTAAAGCGTGTCGAAGCGTTCCGCGAACAGGACGGCGCAGCACAGCACTACAATTCAGGCACTCCTGACGGCTCGCGCCCCGGTGTTTACTACGCGCATTTGTCTGACATGAAAGCCATGCCCAAGCGCGAGCTTGAGGTCATTGCTTACCATGAAGGCCTGCCGGGCCATCACATGCAAATCTCAATCGCGCAGGAGCTGACCGGCGTGCCGACATTCCGCACGCAAGCCGGGTTTACAGCCTATGTTGAAGGCTGGGCGCTTTACACGGAATGGCTTGCCACGGAATTTGATGGCACATATGAAGACCCCTATTCGGACTTTGGCCGTTTGGGATCTGAGATCTGGAGGGCCATCCGCCTTGTTGTCGACACGGGTCTCCACGCCAAAGGCTGGACCGAAGAACAGGCTGTGGCCTATTTCCAAGAAAATTCCGCCATCACAACGGCTCAGGCGCGTTCAGAAGTTCGCCGCTATATGACATGGCCGGGACAGGCGACGAGCTATAAAATCGGTATGATAAAGATACAGGAATTGCGCGCGGACGCCGAAAAAGAGCTGGGCGATCAGTTTGATATTCGGGGGTTCCACGACACAGTTTTGGGCGGGGGCTCTATGCCGCTCTCTGTGCTTGAGCGCCGGGTCAAACAATGGGTTGCGGACGTCAAGGCGGGGTAGGGCTAGGCCTCCTCAATCTCAAACGTCAGTCCGGCATGCGCCCGCAGCCGGTCTATGAGGTTATCGCCAAGGATTGTTGCCGGAGTCCAGAAACCGCCCTCGGTATCGTCCGGTACATCCTGCGC
>CAYGRF010000020.1:26731-27021 GCA_964352275.1 uncultured Caulobacterales bacterium | reverse complement strand
CGTTTTATCCGTGTAAGTGCCGGACCCGAAATGCTCATGCCAGTCGCTAGACAAGCTTGTCTCCTCCGAAGTCCGGCCTGTTGTCGAGTCCGCTATGAACACGGCCCTTGGTGAATGGTTCGAGGAAAATCCGTCAGAAGCCAAACAAATTATCCAGAAAATTATAGAAGCCGCCGCCGCCCGCGAAGCCGCGCGTAAAGCCCGCGACCTCACTCGCCGCAAATCGGCTCTCGACATTGCGTCACTGCCCGGCAAGCTCGCCGATTGTCAGGAAAAAGATCCGGCACTCT
>CAYGRF010000020.1:14989-26721 GCA_964352275.1 uncultured Caulobacterales bacterium | reverse complement strand
CTCTGAAATCTTCATCGTGGAGGGCGACTCTGCGGGCGGCTCGGCCAAACAAGCCCGCTCCCGCCAAAACCAAGCCATATTGCCGCTCAAGGGTAAAATCCTCAATGTCGAGCGCGCGCGTTTCGACCGTATGCTGTCCTCACAGGAAATCGGCACTATGATCACGGCGCTCGGAACGGGTATTGGCCGGGATGATTTTAACATCAACAAGCTGCGCTATCATAAAGTCGTCATTATGACTGATGCGGATGTGGACGGCGCGCATATCCGTACTTTGCTTTTGACATTTTTCTATCGGCAAATGCCCGAGCTGATTGAGCGCGGCTATCTCTATATTGCGCAGCCGCCATTATATAAAGTCGAGCGCGGGAAATCCGCCCGCTATATTAAAGACCAGGATGAGCTTAACGCATACTTGATCGACGCAGGCTCTAGCGATGCAACACTGACGCTGGAAAACGGCATTGTCATCGCGGCTGCGGATTTAAAACGCGTGGCCAACGAAGCCCTAACCGCACAGGGAATTATCAACCGCCTTAAATCACGCGCGCCGGATAATATCATTGCGCAAGTGGCGATTGCAGGTGCATTTGGCCCGGACGCGACCGACATCGAGGCCGAAGAGGTCGCCGCGCGTCTCGACCGTATCGCCGATGAAGGCGAAGACGGCTGGAGCGGACGGTTTGACGATGACGGCGCGCTTGTACTGGAACGTGAAGTGCGCGGCGTAACAGAGCGTCATGTGCTGCGTCAGGCGTTCAGGGACAGCGCTGATGCCCGCCGCCTTCACCGCATGGCACCGGCCCTGATGGAGACCTATTCCGGTACAACAATTTTCCGCCGAGGCGAAGATGACACCATTGATATTTACGGCCCGGCGCAGCTCCTAGAGACGATATTTGAAGGCGGACGCAAGGGTTTTAAAATCCAGCGCTATAAAGGCCTTGGCGAAATGAACCCGGACCAGCTCTGGGAAACCACGCTGGACGCCAATGCCCGCTCGCTCCTGCAAGTCCGCGTCGAAGCCGCAGACGCCACGGATGAGCTGTTCACCAAGCTCATGGGTGATGTTGTGGAGCCGAGGCGGGAATTTATCGTCAATAACGCGCTCGAAGCGGATGTTGATACGTAAAGCTTATGAGCTTTGATGTATTTATGCAAAAGTTCGAGAACGGCGATTCAGCTCTCTGTACGCCTCAAGAACACAGCTCCATACACGATACACTTAAGACCTACGGCTATGACGGTCCGGATGAGTATGGTTTCTACATTGTTCATTTTTCCAATGGTGCTTCCGTTGAATTTTCTGCGGCTGGCCTAGACGCACCGTCCGGTTTTGGTAATTGCGCTTTGCACATGCGGGGCTTTCATGAAGAGGTTATTACATTCATTTACAAAATCGCTACGGTCGGTAATTTTGTCATCATCAATGCGCAAGCCAACGGAACCCCGGAGTCGCCAATGTTTATTGTGATAAATGAGGCGCAAACTCAGCACTTACCGGATGGAGAGGACTTTCATAACGCGCAATGCGATCACCCTGAACATTTGGCCGCTTTGCTTACGGGTGATTTCAATAGCTGGTCTAGCTGGAAAGACAAAATCGTAGACACGTATAATAATAAATGAACCGCCCGATCAAAAGATAGCTAAGCCGTATGGGTAATCCAGCCACCGCCGAGTACGCGTGCAGCATCGCCTTCCGGCGCGTAAAATACGCAAGCTTGGCCCGGTGATATGCCTTCATCGGGTTTTTCCAGTGTCACGCGGATTTGCTGCCCGTCCCATTCAAGCTTTGCGGGCTCCGGCGGGCGGGTTGATCGGACTTTGACTTTAATCGGCATGCCGGAGAGACTGCTGTCGAAACCGCCTTTGCCTATCCAGTTGATCTCTTTCAGATATATATGCGAGCGCTGCAAGGCGTCTCGCGGGCCGACAATCACGCGTTTATTCGGCGCGTCGAGCGCGATCACGTAAAGCGGATCCGCGCCGGAGCCGTCAGGCAAGCCTAGCCCGCGACGTTGCCCGACAGTATAATACATCACGCCCCTGTGCGTACCCAGTACCCGGCCATCCATATGAACCATATCTCCGCCTTCAGCGGCAGCCGGGCGTAGTTTCTCAATCACATCTGTGTAGCGCCCGGTTGGCACAAAACAGATGTCCTGGCTGTCCGGCTTAGCGGCGACATTGAGCCCCATCTCCACAGCAAGCCTCCGCGTTTCGGACTTATCCATGCCGCCCAAGGGGAAGCGTAAAAAATCCAGCTGCTCACGGGTTGTTGCAAACAGGAAATAACTTTGGTCTTTTCCAAAATCATAGGCGCGGTGAAGCTCCGGTCCATCAGGGCCCTCTATACGCTTAATATAATGCCCGGTCGCCATACAGTCTGCGCCCAAATCTTTGGCCACATCGAGCAAGTCGCGAAATTTGACCGTCTGGTTACAGCGCACACACGGGATCGGCGTTGATCCCATAAGATATGTATCGGCGAAATCCTCCATGACGGAGTCGCGAAACTTGCTTTCATAGTCGAGAACGTAATGCGGGAAATCCATCATCTCGGCCACACGGCGCGCATCATAAATGTCCTGACCGGCGCAGCACGCTTTGGCTTTTTGTATTGCCGCGCCGTGATCATAGAGCTGAAGCGTGACGCCGATAACGTCATACCCTTCGCGCGCGAGCATAGCCGCGCACACAGAACTATCCACGCCGCCGGACATCGCGACAACAACGCGCGTATCCGCCGGGGGCTTGGGAAAGCCAAGACTGTTAACCTTATTTGCCCGATTCATGAATCAAACCTTAAAAAATTTGCGCGTGCTGAACCCGCGTTTCGACGGAGTTCGTTAATCTTGAACTCCATATAGGCATTGACCTGTTTCATGTCGAGACATGGGATGTTCAAGACTTTTGAAAAGAGTCAATAGAATCAAAGGCTTATTATTTCTGTCAATCTTTGTTAACGACGAATGGCTGTTAACCTTCGTAAATACTTGTTTTTATTGATATTTTTCTATCGCTTAAAATCTTTTTAAGACCCGTCTCCTATAAGGGCTGAGTTAGGGAAAATATAAAAACAAGGGGTTTCCATGTCGGAACGCAAAATGAAACGAGAGAATATGGTGATTGGGCCAGAAGGTACACCGCTGACATTGGCCGATCTGCCAAAGCCGAGTACCGTCAGATGGGTCATACGCCGCAAGGCCGAAGTCGTTGCGGCTGTACGCGGCGGCCTGCTCACTTTAGAGGCTGCGTGCGAGCGCTACGGTCTCTCAGGCGAGGAGTTTCTCGCATGGCAAAGGTCAATCGAGTCGCACGGCATTGCCGGTCTGCGCACGACCAGGATACAGCAATATCGTTAGGTTCCTTTCAAACGTAATGATTAAGCCGTCCCTTGGGGCGGCTTTTTTTATGGCTCGCAAATAATTGTTAACTGCGCTTAACCGTGTATGTTCACACAATATTGTCCCTGTTCCTTAGCCGTGAATTAAGCCTACATTGTTATGACTGCTGTTCTGCCCCGATGTTCGGGAGGTCAAAGGGGATTGGTCGAGTCATGTCAAAATCAGAACAATCATATCGCCCTGCCGGGCGTTTGGTGCCTGTTTTTGGTGCAAACGATCACATAGATACCGCGCCCCTTACACTGTCGCTGGCTAAATCCGGCGCGGCCTCAGGCGAGACTGTGCTGCTTGTAGATTGTCAAGAGGGCAATATCATGAACCAGGCCGGCGTCATTTATAACAAGACACTCGCGGATGTTTTGTTTCGAAACGCAGATATTCAAGACGCGCAATATGTGACATCGAATGAGCATTTCACACTTATGTCTGCGGGCGACGTCTGCCTCAGCACGGTTCTGGGCACTTTAGCCGCCATATCGCTCGATTATGACTGGGTCTTTGTCGGCGCGCCAAGCGGATGTAGTCCAAGCCATGTCAGGCTTGCCGGAGCCGCCGATATGAGCTTGCTAACCTATGATAGCGCGTCTGATCATTTCATGCGGGCTTACTGGATGATTGATGCCTGCCGGAGACGTAACCCTTTGTTTGATCCCATGCTTCTATCCGTTGGGGACTTAAGCTCCGCGCCCGAAGCCGCCGAGCTTTTAACAGGAACCATTGCCGCGTTTCTCGGCGCGCCGCCGCCCTATATGGGACATGCGGAAGGACCGGCCTTTGCTGCGCCCGAGTTTTCGGCGCATATTATTGCGTCTATCCGCAATCTGGAAAGCGAACGCGCAGCCGCGTAGAGCCAGAACCAAATTACATCTGAACATTAAACTTTCGCCATGTGCGACGGATATTAGGCTGCGGCGCGTTTATGTCATAGACACGCAAATAAAGGAGCTTTCTATGACGCGTTTTAAAACCCTTGCCTTAATCGGCGCGAGCACCACCCTTTTGGTAACTAGCCTATCGTTTGCCAAACCCGCAGCAGACACCAATAATGACGGCCAAGTCACACAAGCCGAGTTTTTCGCACAAGCGGATGCACGATTTAACGCCGCTGATACGAATGGTGACCGGCAGTTGACACAGGATGAGCGTAAAGCGGCCCACGAAGCCCGGCTCAATGAAGCCCGCAGCAAACATTTCGACAATATGGACGCCAATGGCGACGGCGTAATTACGCGCGCCGAATTTGACGCGCGCGCGGACGAGCGCCGTGAACGCATGAAAGAACGCCGCGATATGAACGGTGACGGCGAACTGACCGCTGAAGACCGACAAATGCGCAAAGAAAAAATGAAAGAAAAACGCGTTCAGCGCAAAGAGGTGCGAAAAGAGCGAAAAAACGCCCGGATGAAAGGCCAACAACAACGCATAAAGCTGGATGCCAATGGCGACGGGATTGTCACATATGATGAACACACAGCGGCAACACAGGCCATGTTCATGCGGCTCGACGCCAATGGCGACGGCGTTTTAGTCAAAGATGAAGGCCGCAAACGCGGAAAGCGCGGAAAGGGCCCTCACCCTGAACGCGGCATGAAATAGACTGAAAGTTGCCGCCTGAAACTCATATATCCCCGCCTGAGGGCGACCCGGACGGGGATATTATTCCGGCCTTGATGCGCGGGGACGAAGCCGCCTTCACTGTTTTGCTGGATCGGCACTTAGGAACGCTTCAATCCTTCGCCTTTTACATGCTGGGCGATACGCACCTTGCAGAAGATGCCGCGCAAACCGCATTTTTGAAAACCTGGCAAATGGTGCCGCGCTGGCAACCAGGACAGGCCAACCTTCTGACATGGATGCGGCGCGTAACGAAAAATCACTGTCTGGATATGCTGAAAAAGAAACGCCCAATGCTGATGGAGCGCTTACCGGATGTCGTGGATCACGCTTCAACATCGTTCGATGACATGGCAAAGGATCAGCAAAAACAA
Organism: uncultured Caulobacterales bacterium; assembly: GCA_964352275.1. Lineage (GTDB taxonomy): Bacteria > Pseudomonadota > Alphaproteobacteria > Caulobacterales > Maricaulaceae > JACOMS01. Next base: position 21,323 of record CAYGRF010000020.1, on the reverse strand, counting down.
GCTGTGTTGAGCGCAATGGCGAAACTGTCCAACCACCAAAGAACGGCTTTGACATTATCCTATTACCAAAGCGTCAGCCAAACAGAAGGAGCAAGCATCATGAATATCAGCGTTTCAGCCTATGAGTCGCTCCTTGTTCGAGCCAGAAAATCGCTCGCAAACATACTTCACCACAATAATTTCTCAGGCATTCATGAGACGGCAGAATAATATGACACATAAAGACTTTGAACATCTCATCGCCGCATATGGCTCCAAATCCGCCAACTGGCCCGAAGACAAACGGCGCGCAGGACAAAACTATGCCGCCGCGCATCCGGACGCCGCAAAGGCTGTTCTCAGCGCCGCAAAACACCTTGACGGAGCGCTGGATTCTCTTGCGCCGCCGCCGCCGAGCGAGCTTTTAAAGGCGCGCATCATCAAGGCTGCGGCACGGGAGCCCTCCGCCTCACCGATTGCCGCCAATGACCGTCTCCCGGCCCCGGGCTGGCGCGGCATTGCCGCTATGGTGCTGATTGCGTTTGGCGCGGGGTTTGGCGGCGCGCAATTTATGTCTGTTCAGGATGATGCCCCGCCGCAAACGGAGCTCGTGATCAATGAACCCTCCAGCGACTGGCAGCTTGTTGCCGAAGATCTCGGTTTTTCGGATGTCTATAACTGGGTTGAAGGCGATGCTGTCACAAGCACCGCATCAGAGTTATAAAGCCTACTCGTCTTCAAGCGCAGCCATGGCAGCATCTGACATTTCGAGGTTGTGAAAGACATTTTGAACGTCGTCGCAATCCTCGAGCGCATCGATGAGGCGCACCACTTGCGCCGCCTTATCGGGCACATCGATTTCGTTTTGCGGTTTCCAAATCAAATTAACCGATTTCGCTTCGCCGAAAGTTTTTTCAAGCTCGGCAGCAACTGCGCCGAGATCATCCCGCGCCGTTAAAATCGTATGAACCGGCTCATATTCGTCATATTCATCTTCGTTAGGCGAGTCCGTTTCAACGTCATCCGCACCGGCCTCGATCGCCGCTTCCATCATTGTATCTTCATCTGTCGCTTCAAGCGGATATTCAATTTTGCCCATTTGGTCGAACATAAATGCCACAGAACCCGTCTCGCCAAGGTTGCCGCCATTTTTTGAAAAGGCTGTCCGGACTTCCATCGCGGCGCGGTTCTTATTGTCCGTCGAGCACTCGACAATGATGCCAATGCCGGACGGGCCAAAACCTTCATAGCGAATTTCATCATAATCTTCGCCGTCCCCGCCTGTCCCTTTGCTGATGGCCCGGTCGATATTGTCCTTGGGCATGGACTGGCCCTTGGCATTGGCGACAGCCAAGCGAAGCCGCGGATTCATTTCGGGGTCTTCACCGCCCATCTTGGCCGCAATTGTGATGTCTTTTGACAGTTTTGAAAAAAGTTTTGATCGGGCTTTATCCTGCCGCCCCTTGCGGTGCTGGATATTTGCCCATTTGGAATGGCCTGCCATGGTGAATCCTTCGGTTTGTCTATTCTGGTGCGCGTTTTAGGCCAAGCGGCGCGCAGGGGCAAGGGTCGCTATGCGGCTTTACTCGCGCTCGGCCCATGTCACATCCCGGCCATAAAGCGGCACAGTTGCAAGACTCATTTTTGCTGACCCATCAACAATTTTTCGCGAGTATACCAGATATATGAGCGTATCATTGTCCGCATCATAGACGCGGCGGACCGTGAGTTTTTTGAAAATCAGGCTTTGACGCTGGCGAAACACCTCTTCGCCCTGTTGGCGCATATTGATCTTGCCAATCACGATCGGCCCGGTCACGCCGCATGATATGGAACCGTTTGACGGGTTTTCGAACCAGTCGCCTTTCTGGAGGCGGTCAATCACAGAACGGTCAAAATGCGCCATGTGGCACGTCACGCCGGAAACTTTCTCATCCACCAAGGCCTCGATCTTGATCTCGTTCCCTGTCCAGTCATTGCTGATTTCCGACACTTGGCCTTTTGAGAGGACATCACATGCGGAAAGGCACACGACAGAAGCGGTAATTATCCCAGTGATTTTCAAATATAGTTTCATGCCTATGCCTTCGCAATTAAACTTAACTAACCTCTACCGCACAGCGTATACGCGGGGCCGTCGCATCCTTAATTTTACCGTCTTTCATCCAGTCACCGCGTACCCAGACAAATTCATCTGCGCTTGTGAAAAACATATACCATGTTTGGAGTTCGTCATTGTCCATCATTCGCTCCTCACCAATATATTGTATATGTAAGAAATTATCGCCATACTCCAATATACGGGCCTTTTCTTCATCCTGCCCCGCGCGCTTTGATGTATAGATCCAGATACGGCTATCGATCGATACTGTCATAGCGCCGTCTGTGCATGTGAAAGGTTTGTCGTCCTCGTTTTGCGCGACAACACCCCAAACGCCATTGGCAAAGTCTAGGGCTTTAGCGTACGTATTTTGGCTAATTGTAACGCACAGAAAGAACGCAAATATCAAGAATACAAACCGCAATTCAAAGCTCCGGCACGGCTTGGCTTAATGTCGCCCCGATGCGTACGGGTTCGGCGCGGATGGCGAGTCCGCTTTTATTATCGGTTTCTACAAACACTCCGCAAAGCGTGCCCTCCCCGCTGGCCGGGTTAAAGCGGGCTTTGCGCATGCGGGTGGTAAAGCGGTATAAGGGCTCCTCTTTATCCATGCCGATAATACTGTCATAATCTCCGCACATTCCCGCATCCGTTTGGAACGCTGTCCCGTCGGGCAGAACCCGTGTGTCTGCTGTTGGCGTGTGCGTATGTGTGCCGACCACAAGAGACGCGCGCCCGTCGCAAAACAGGCCCATGCCCTGTTTCTCTGAACTGGCTTCGGCGTGGACATCGATAATCACCGCATCAGCCACTTCGCCTAAAGGCGCCGCAGTAAGCTCTTTTTCTACTGCTACAAACGGATCATCCAGCGCGTCCATATAGACGCGGCCCAGCACATTGACGACGAGGACTTGATAACCGCCAATATCGAACAGGCCGGAACCTTTGCCCGGCGCAGTTCCGGCCGGGTAGTTGACCGGGCGCAATACATTTGAGGTTTGATCAATATAGGCTATGCCCGCAGGATTATCGAAACTGTGATTGCCGAGCGTGATCACATCGACGCCCGCATCCATTAGTTCCTGCCCTGTAGAGGGCGTAATACCGAAACCGCCGGCTGCATTTTCGGCATTACAGATCACGGCGTCCAGAGACAAGCGCTCACGCAGTCCGGGCAAATGCCGCGTCACGGCTTTACGGCCCGACCGGCCCATAACGTCCCCTAAAAACAATAACCGCATCAAAAATCCCTCAACCCATCCGGCGTTAAAATTCCGTCCAGCCGTTGGTCATAATTGTCCACCGGCAAGCTCGCCGCTTGTTGACCAGAGAAGGCAACGCCGCAAGCATAAATATCGCCGCCCGCGCGCAACGCCGCAATAGTGCGGTCATAAAACCCGCCGCCATAACCCAGACGCTCGCCGGACTGCGTATAGGCCAGCAGCGGAACAAACACAAAGTTCGGCGTTACTTCCGGCAAAGATTTTTGCGGCTCCTGCGTCCCGTATGGCCCGGCGCGCAATTTACCGCCAGGATTCCATGCTCGAAACATAAGCGGGCGGCCTTTACGCGGCGTACACGGCAAAGAGACGACATGCCCGGCATCATGGAGCGCAGCCAAAAGCGGGATGATGTCGATCTCCCCGGTCAGCGGCCAAAATCCCGCAAAGACTCGCCCGCGAAACCGGGCTGCTGGAAAATGCCTAATCAGCTCAGGTCCGGTACCCGCGCGGTACGCCTGCATGCGCTGCGCCTTGGCTTGCAGCCGCGCGCGTGATTTGGCGGATTTAAGATCCATTAGGGGGAGATCTCCCCAATGTGCAACACTTGGATAATTTGATCTTGTTGTTCGCCGCTAAACTGCTCTTTTCGTTTTTCTAGGCAGTTCGGCCGATAGGCCAGTTTTGGTGCTTGCTTTGGGGGATGAAAATAATGTGGCCTAAAGGAGACGTTCGACTGGCGCAACCTTTGGTCGACTTGCGCGAGTTCGGAGAGATGTTTTTCAGTGACTTCATAGTTGGCAATAGACTCGCCGTTTAGTACAAAATAGACACCATCTTTAAGCGTATTTTTACTTCCAAATGTGCATTTGAGTTCGGCATGATCCAAAGCTTGATAACGGACTTCAACTTTCTCGCCGCTCCAATATTTAGTATAAGACAGGCCTTCTTTATAAAAATTAGTTTGACTGCGCATATCAAAGTACATGAAAAATAACGCGGGAATAAGCAAAGGCAAACTTAATAATAGACAATATTGCCCGTGCCTCCCTGCAATGCTTCCGAGAAAATCGATGGTGCAAAATGGCTGATGAATGTCTAGCTGCCGAGTTCGTACATCGTGTTCGATATGAACTTTCCGGCGCGCTAATATGGAATCTTCGGATTCGCCTTTTTGTGTGGAGCTTTGCGTTAAAACTAACCATGACGTAAATTTTTTATCAAATGAGGACAATGCATATGCCAGCCATCCGGCAATCAAAAAGCTGGCAAAGAAAAGAATAATCAAAGAGACTCCCATCAATGATGGGTCGGGAAATAAAATTGATCCCAGATCGTCGCTGCGTTCTGTTTGGCTAATGCGCCATGATGTCAGCCACTTCCATCCGAAGAGCCCAACGCCCCAAACAAGGAACATAATGGGTACGAAAAGGATATATATAAGCCAGTTTGATGATTTTTTGTACTCACCTTGTTGTGCGAATCTTTCCAATTCCAACTGGGCGTTTTTTATGTACTTAAGATCTGCGATCGGTAGTTCGCGGTGGTAATCAGGATTGCGATACAAAACCCAACGATCAAACAGAGAGGTGACGAGCCACACGCCAAGCCCTGCGGCAACCGAAAGCGCTATTATTACCCCAACAATGATGAGAGCGTTCATCCCCAATCCCCTCTCACGGCTTGCCATAATATCAGCATCGCCGCTGCTGCCGTATCGGCGCGCAAGATACGCGGGCCAAGGGAGACGGGGCGGGTAAAGCTTTGTGCGCGCAGATGCTCGCGCTCTTCGGACGTAAATCCGCCTTCGGGGCCAATCAGGATGGCTGCGGGGCCCTCAATGGTTTGCAGAGCTTCCAAAGCAGGCGGGCAATCTCCGGCCTCATCCGCCATGATGATCGTGCGGCCCGCGTCCCATTCCTGCAAAAGCGCGTCCAAAGATTGAGACGTTCGCAAATCCGGCAAGCATAAACGCTCTGTTTGTTCAGAGGCTTCAATGATTTGCGCGCGCATGCGCTCCGGATTGATCTTTCCAAACTGGGTTCTCTGGGTCAAGACGGGCTGAAAAACTGCGGCGCCCAATTCCGTGCCTTTTTCAATAATAAAAGCGGTACGGTGTTTGCGCACCGGCGCAAAACAGAGCCAGATATCGGGTGCCGTATGTTGCGCTCGTAAGGGCTCAATAATCGAGAGCACAGCACCTTTGCGGGATATGCCCGAAATTTGCGCGCGCCATTCGCCGCTGCGTCCATTAAAGACCCTTACATCATCTCTCGCCGCTTTGCGCAGGACAGTGCCGAGATAATGGGCTTGCTCTTTCGGCAGAGTGACCTGCGCATTCGCATTCAGGGAAGCCTCAACATAAAGACGGGTCAGTGTGTAATTTTCACGCATATAGGTTTTATAAGTGACAACGTGCGTTTAATCATCAGGAAAATCACCTCTCCTCGAGGAGAGGCCGCATTCGCGAAGCGAACTTGCGGGTGAGGGGAAAATAAGCCAGAAAGCAAGGCAATGAAACCATCGCACAATCATATCCCCTCACCCGGCTATTCCGGCTATCGGCGGGCCGGCCTCTCCCCAAGGAGAGGCGCCAAGATATGACCGATACGATTAAAGATGCCGACAAAGGCCACTGGACGTACCGCGCGCCCAAAGGACTGCGGCCCTATTTACAGCTTGCCCGGTATGACCGCCCGGTTGGCTATTGGCTCCTCGCCCTGCCCGGTTGGATAGGGCTGGCGTTTGCGTCTTTATCCCACGGGTTTGCCAGCTCGGATCTGAAATGGGCTGCTTTGATCCTGATTGGCGCGGTTGCCATGCGCGGGGCGGGCTGTACCTATAATGATATTGTTGACCGCGATCTTGACGCGCAAGTTGACCGCACGGCGCTCCGTCCGCTGCCCGCTGGGACTGTCACTCTAAAGCAGACATGGATATGGCTGTTCTTACAGTGCGCCGTCGGCCTTGTGGTGCTTTTATGTTTGCCGCGCCTTGCGCAAATCATATCATTATGCGCGATCCCGCTCGTTGC
>CAYGRF010000020.1:0-14889 GCA_964352275.1 uncultured Caulobacterales bacterium | reverse complement strand
TATGTTTGCCGCGCCTTGCGCAAATCATATCATTATGCGCGATCCCGCTCGTTGCGGCTTACCCGTTTATGAAACGCATCACATGGTGGCCGCAGGTCTGGCTCGGCATGACGTTTAATTGGGCCGTGCTTGTCGCCTACGCCGCCAAGACAGAAATAATTGCGATGCCAGTTATGGTTTTATATGCGGGTCTCATTTTTTGGACAATTGGCTACGACACGATCTATGCCTGCCAAGACATCGAAGACGATATGAAAATAGGCATAAAATCGACAGCAAGGAAGTTTGAAAGCCGAATAAAAGTAGCTGTCGGGATGTGCTACGTAGTTTTCTCGATCCTTGTTATTTCGGCACTTGCTCTTATTCCGCTGAACAATGCGGCATGGAGCTTGGACGGCTTCATTCCAAATACGATCTCTGCCGATTTACCCATATTTATGAGCCCTGCAATTGGGGTATTCGCTGCCCCTATGTTCATCCACCTTATATGCCAAGTGCAGAAATTAGACCCGGAAGATAGTTCCAAATGTCTACAGCTATTTAAATCCAACCTTTTCGCAGCTTTTCTATTGATTGGTGGATTGTCCTTTTTGGGGCTTGCCCACTTGCACTAAATTTCACATCACTGTGATGAAACGTAATTTGTCTCTGGTTCGTATCATTCTTATATAAAGCTGAACGAGAAAGGCGTATGACTATGATTACACGGCGACATTTTACATTGGGCACAGCGGCCATCGCAGTTTCGGCGTGCGCGCAAAGCCATGCCGATTCAGCGAAGGCTGATACGACAATAGCCTCACAGGAGATGAATATGAGCGATACAGATTGGGCAAACCTTTCGGCGTCTGAGTGGAAAGGCCGCTTAACAGAGCAGGAGTTTTATGTCCTTCGCAAAGAAGGTACAGAACGCCCGTGGACAAGCGAATTTAACGATGAAAAACGTCCCGGCACATTCACCTGTAAGGGCTGCGCCCTGCCTCTCTTTACCACCGCCATGAAATTCGAATCCGGAACAGGATGGCCCAGCTTTTTCACCATGATTGACGGCGCGGTTGAAACCAAACGCGACTTCAAGCTGATTGTCCCGCGCACGGAATATCATTGCGCGCGCTGCGGCGGCCACCAAGGTCACGTTTTTAAAGACGGGCCAAAACCTACAGGCCTACGCTATTGCAATAACGGTATCGCGCTTGATTTTATCCCGGATGCATAAATAACGTGCATTCATCAGTCTTCCAGCCTAACATAGCGACGGGAGACTCTTATGATCAAACTAATATCCGCAACCTTTTTAGCACTCGTAACGGCAGTTCCGTGCCTTGCACAATCGAGCTCTCAAGACACCGATAATCGTCAGCGGTGGGAAAGCCGCGATTTGAGCATTGCCTTTGTCGGCTCAGGCGTTCGCCGAGACGTACGCGGCATATATAATAAAGGCGAAACCATCTATAGCACGCAAAAAGACCTGCCAGGCAATGTGTCCTTTATTTGCCTGCGAAAAACATTCATGGCGAATGTAGCGTTAGAGCCTGCGGATTTTCGGGTTATTGTCGATAATTGGCAAACGTCTTCGCGGGCACGAGTTCGACAGCCTACACTGTTGATTAACGGTGAAAGTGCGAAACCAGCAGCATGGACATATTCTCCAACTCTGCAGTTTTTATACCCGCGCAAAACCGTGACGGTTAAAAAGCTTTATAACGCCGCTATTCGCGGCGATACCGTCCAGATCAAACTCGACGGAAGCGACCCTATCACGCTGGTGCTGCCAAAACCGAACGCAGCGTTCGCAGATTTCGGCGCAGACTGCGGCTTAGGACGCAACGCCAAGAAGGACTGATATGAAAAAATCGGCTTTCATACTTGGCTTGGTGTTCTATGTGTTGGCGAGCCCTTTACTGCCGCTAGATGCCCGCGCCGAAGGCTCAAATCATGCCAATGTCTGGGCAACAGAATTCTACCGTATGGTTTATAGAGGGAATGCATATTCAGACCGCCGCAAAAACCAGAACGATATTGGCGAAATTCTCTATACCACATCAGAGACCGCTCCGGGTCTATTTTTTACGTGTCTCGCTGGAAAACTAAGAGTGGGCGTAGGCTTCAAACCTCAAGATCTTTATACTGCCCTATCCGGAACCAAGACATATGGCGTTAGCGGAGAGGGCAATTTCGTTCCTGATGAGAAAATGTTGTCCTACATAGACATGACACTTGATGACGGGCCAAAAATCGGTCTCGGACGATGGCTATATTACAAGGATCGCGAAACTGCACAGTCCCGAAAGCGCGTTCCTGCGGCTAAACTTTATAATGCTGTGGTACGCGAACAGACTGTGACAGTATTTGCGAAACGCAAGCAAGCCTTGCTCGATATTCCTCGCCCTAACGCTGCTTTTGCTGATTTCGGCGCAGAATGCGGTTTGGGGCGAAACGCCAAGCCATAGTAACGTTTTTCGAGTCGGTTAACGAGCGGTAAATCACGCTAATAATTTCACAAAATTTCATTATTGCCTCGCCCGTTTTTTTTGCTAGTCTTTTCCTATCAACTAGCCGTCCGATCCCCGGGCCGCGATATCGAAAGGAGGTGCATTTTGTTTATCTATTTTGAGGGGACCGCCCGAAGCTATTAGGTTAGCACTTTCGTAAACGCGAAATTGGGTATCTGGTGCATTTTTAAGATGCACATATTATCTTATAGAGAAGCCGGCACTGCGCCCGGTCGGACCCAAACTTCAAAACGAGGCCGCTTGACATTGTCGAGCGGCCTTTGTTGTTTATGTAATGACAAAAGAATTTATGGATAAAAATCCGCTAAATCATATGTTTAACAAAGGCTTAGCTATCACCGTAAAGGATGGCTTTAAATTTCCTAGGCAATATTCGTGCCAAGAAACGTCTCCTTAAAACTTTCCTGTTACATCCATCATCAATAACTAAAAAACATAACCTATGGTGGGTACTATGGCCATTGCGCCTAAATTACAGCTCAAGCAGAGCCAGTCATTAGTCATGACTCCTCAGTTGCAACAAGCGATTAAGCTGCTGCAACTCTCAAACATTGAACTCTCTGCTTTTGTCGATGACCAACTCGAATCAAACCCACTCTTAGAGCGCGGGACGGGCGACGAAAACCGGCGCGGAGAAGACGAATCTTCTGGCGGGGCCGACTCCGATAGCTTTGCAGAGTTGAGTTTAGACGCGCCAGCGGCTATCGCCGACGCCGCTTTGGATGCCCCGGATCATGCTATTGATAGTGAGGCCAGTTCCAGCGCTAACGCTGTTGACGTCGGCGGCAATGTTGATTGGTCTAAAGCCGGAAAAGGCGGCTCGTTTAACGGCTCATCCGATTATGACGCCGCAGCCAACACTGCCGCTGAAAAGACCCTCTCAGAACACTTAAATGAACAGCTCGCCATGGCCGTTCATGACCCGAAAGAACGCCTCATCGGCACGTACCTGATCGACCATGTTGACGAAAACGGATATATGCGCGCCTCTTTCGATGACCTTGCCGAGCGCCTTGGGGTATCCGTACTGCGCATACAGTCTCTTTTGACCGTGCTGCAAACCTTCGAGCCCACAGGCGTTTTTGCCCGTGACTTACGCGAATGCCTAAGCCTGCAACTCCGCGAGAAAGAACTCCTGACCGATCCTATGAGCGCGCTTTTGGACAATTTACCATTGCTCGCCAAGCATGATCTGTCTGCCCTGCGCAAAACATGCGGGGTCAGCAAAGACGAGCTAGAGGCATTGATATTGCTTCTGCGCTCGCTCTCACCGAAACCCGGTCTAGCTTATGGCCGGGAAGTTGCGGCAGCGGTAGAGCCCGACGTGAGCGTTAAGGAAACATCACAGGGCGGCTGGGCCGTTGAGCTCAACGCCGATACCCTGCCCAGAGTGTTGGTCAATAATCGGTATTTTTCTGAGATTTGCGGCCCTAACGCCGATGACGTCACTAAAACCTTCATGACAGAATGTCACCAAACCGCCAGTTGGCTGGTCAAAGCGCTTGACCAACGCGCGCGCACAATCCTGAAAGTCGCTACAGAGATCGTCAAACAACAAGACGGCTTTTTTGCTTATGGTGTGGATCATATGCGCCCATTGAACTTACGGACTGTGGCTGATGCTATTGAGATGCATGAAAGCACAGTCAGCCGGGTCACGTCGAATAAATTTATGGCCACACCGCGCGGTCTGTTTGAATTCAAATATTTCTTTACGGCCTCTATTCCGGCTTTGAACGGCGGCGAATCCTTTAGCGCCGAGGCTGTTCGGCACCGAATCAAAATACTCGTTGACCAAGAAACCGCCGACTCCGTGCGCTCAGACGACAAGCTTGTCGATATGCTGCGCGGCGAAGGGATTGACGTGGCCCGGCGCACAGTCGCCAAATACCGCGAAGCTATGGGCATCCCCTCATCGGTTGAGAGACGTAGGATTTTCCGCAACCAATTTGGCTAGGCCGTAGCGTCATATCACTATTCGCGCTATTCATGACCATTTTTTGTGCTATCATGGGATATCAACCCATGAAAGGACCCGATCATGCAGATCCAATTCGCTTCAAAAGGTATCGACGTATCCCCCGCCCTGCGCGACAGAATAACCAACCGACTTGAAGACATGATGGATAAATATATTCACCAAGACGGAGATGCTCAGGTCTCAATCAGCCGGGAAGGCTCGGGTTTCAGAACTCTATGTTCCGTCCACCTTCCCTCCGGCGCGAGCTTAGAAGGCAAAGGCGAGGCCCATGACGGTTACTCCTCGGCCGACGAAGCCTTAGAACATATGGAAAAGCGGCTACGGCGCTATTCACGGCGGCTCAAAGATCACAATGCAGAAGCCAAGGCCGCTGCGTTCTCGATGTTTATTCTTGAAAACCCTGTATCTGATGATGAAGAGAGTGATGCGGCAGCGGGTAACAGCGACCCGATGGTTATCGCGGAACAACCGGGGCGCATCAAGACCATGACGCCCAGTATGGCTGCGCTTGAGCTTGGCCTAGCTGATAACGGCGTCGTTATATTTAACAACGCCAAGCACGGCGGCCTCAATGTGGTTTTCAAGCGCTCCGATGGCAATATTGGGTGGATTGACCCGAAGAGCTAGGCCGTCTATAGCGCGCTGAAAAATTAGAACTTTTTAGGCGCGACTGTTATGACGCTCGACCATCTCATTCACCGCAAAAGCGTGAGCTGTGACCTGCATGCCACGAGCAAGAAGCAGTTATTTCAGGATATGGCGCGCCTCATCCTCGACAGCGGAGCGATAGGTGGAAAAACCGTACCGGTTCGTGATATTGTGGCTGCGGCTATGGAACGGGAACGACTTGGAACCACAGGTGTTGGTTCCGGCGTTGCTCTGCCGCATGCCCGTATTGACGAAATTGACCGCGTTTATGCAGCGTTTGCGCGTCTTGAAACGCCTCTGGATTATGATGCCATAGATGAGCGCCCTGTTGATCTGGTTGTATTATTGATCGCGCCCAGTGATGCTGGCGGCGAACATCTTAGGGCTCTCGCGCAGGTTTCACGGCGGCTACGCCGCGAAGATGTGCGCGCACGGCTCCGCGCCGCGCCGACAGCCGAAAGCCTCTATGTGTCACTTGTGAGCGATTCGAAAGCTTTCGCCGCATAAGCCAGCTAACATCGGCAAACGGCTTATATTTACGAGTCTGTGACCTGTGTGTCATAAGCGTCTGGTAGTCACAGAATCCGGCTCATGCAAATAGGAAGACGATCATGTCAAACGCGGCAGAAACACCGATAAATCACGCGCCTCAAGGTGACGCATCAGGTCATGCGTCCGAGCAGGAAACAACGGCTAAGACAATCGCTGAGACCCCTGAACAGCAGCAGCAAGACATATCCCCGCAAGCTATAGAAGCGCGGCAAGTTAAGTATTTTAACCGGGAATTGTCTTGGCTTTTCTTCAATACCCGCGTTTTGATGGAAGCCCAAAACCCAAATGTGCCCTTGCTGGAACGTGTCAGGTTTCTATCAATATCTGCCAGCAATTTGGATGAGTTTTATATGGTACGCGTTGCGGGCCTTAGAACCCAGGTTCTGGCTGGCCTGCCGAGCGAAAGTTTTGACGGGTTTACGCCGCAGCGTCAGCTCGATAAAATCGCCAAGCGCGTGGATAAAATCAATAAAAAACAAGAAACATGCTGGTCGCGCCTAAAAAACGAGCTGAAACGCGAAGGCATATACGTCAAAACTGTGGAGCAATTAACGGACGTTGAAATAGACACTCTGGCGATCGCCTATGAGGAAACCATACTGCCGCTATTATCTCCGCTCGCCGTTGACCCGGCTCACCCCTTCCCGTTTATGGCCAATCTCGGATTTGGCATGGCTCTAACACTTCATCAAAAAGGTGCAACCGACCCCCTTCATGCCATTATTCCAATCCCGACCCATGTTCCGCGTTTCATCCACCTGACAGCCGGGAAAAAATCGAAAAAAGATGTCTATATAATGGTTGAAGACGTTTTAGCGCATTTTGCGCCTACGCTCTTTCCTGACTTCACGATTAAAGAATCCGGTCTCTTTCGTATCACCCGTGATAGCGATATTGCCGTTGATGAGGAAGCCGAAGACCTTGTGCAACATTTCGAATTTTTGCTGAAAAAGCGCCGCCGCGGACGCGTAATACGGCTTGAAATGAATGAAGCCATTCCAGACGATTTGCGCAGCTTTTTAATCGAAGGGTTTGAATGCTGGAACGAAGACATTCAACTAACAAGCGGCATACTAGGCCTGTCCTCTATTTCGAATTTGATTACGGGCAAGCGGCCTCATCTGCTATTTCCGCCCTTCCAGGCCCGCTTTCCGGAACGCATTCGCGATTATGATGGTGACTGTTTCGCGGCAATCGCGGCCAAGGATATTTTGGTCCATCACCCCTATGAAGAATTCGACGTGGTCGTCCAGTTCTTAGAGCAAGCTGCGCTCGACCCTGATGTTGTGGCCATCAAACAAACGCTCTACCGCACATCAGAGGACAGCCCGATTGTCAGCGCGCTGGTCGAAGCTGCTGAGCGCGGCAAGACTGTGACCGCCCTTGTCGAGCTTAAAGCCCGTTTTGATGAAGAATCAAATCTTCGGTGGGCGCGGGATTTAGAACGGGCCGGGGCCCATGTGGTCTATGGTTTTGTTGGATATAAAACCCACGCCAAGGTTTCGCTTGTTGTCCGCCGGGAGGGCGAGAAGCTTCAAACCTATACCCATTTGGGCACCGGTAATTATCATGAGCAAAATGCTAAAGTTTATACAGACTTGGCATTGTTCACAGCAAACGCAGCCATGGGAAAAGATGTCGGCAAACTCTTTAATTATGTCACAAGCTATTCCGAGCCTCGGGGGCTGGAAAAGCTTGTGATTGCTCCAATGGGTCTGCGACCTAAAATTGTCAGTATGATTGACGATGAAATTGCACATGCCCATTCAGGCCGTCCCGCGCATATATGGGGTAAAATGAACGCCCTCGTGGATACGCAGATCATTGATAAATTATATGAAGCCTCGCAAGCGGGCGTTCAAATTGATCTTGTTGTTCGAGGCATATGTTGTCTGCGTCCCGGCGTTAAAGGCCTTTCAGATAACATTCGCGTTAAGAGCATTGTCGGACGGTTTTTAGAACATTCCCGCATTGTGTGTTTTGGCAATGGCGGCGCTTTGCCCAATAAAGACGCCAAGGTGTATTTTTCATCAGCCGACTGGATGCCCCGTAACCTGGACCGCCGCATCGAAACACTCATCCCGATTGAGGACATGACCGTAAGACGACAGGTGATGAATCAAATCATGGTAGCTAATCTGAATGACACGGCAAACTCGTGGGAGCTTCAGGCTTCGGGTAAATATACCCGCTTAACACCGGAAGACGGGAAACCTCCTTTTTCAGCCCATGCATATTTCATGAAAAACCCGTCACTATCCGGCCGGGGGAAATCATTAAAATATAACGCGCCCGAAGAACTTAATGTCGATCTCCATCCCGATAGGCCTTCCAGTGCTAGATAATCCAAAGGCGCGATATGCGCGCCTTGGCGTTCTTGACATCGGTTCGAACTCGGTTCGGTTCGTGATATATGAGCTTTTCGGGGCGGCATTCTGCGCCGTGTACAATGAAAAAGTCCTCGCCGGATTGGGACGGGATTTGCGCGATACCGGCCGGCTTAGCCCCGATGGGTGCGTTCAGGCTCTTGCCGCCATAAAAAGATTTAAAATCATCGCGGAAGCGAAAAACCTAGACCGCGTTTTAGTTGGCGCAACGGCGGCTTTGCGCGAGGCAAAGGATGCTCCGGGATTCATCGCTCTTATAGCCCGCGAAACCGGCCTTGATATATCCCCGGTTTCAGGCCCAGAAGAAGCGCGCCTGACCGCTCTTGGGCTTATCGCAGCACAGCCCAGAGCCAAAGGCGTAGCCGCCGATTTAGGCGGGGCCAGCCTTGAGCTTATTGAGATTGATGACGGCGAAGTTTTATCAGGCGCAAGCTTTCCTATCGGGCCCTTCCAAGTCATTGGGCACGACTTAAGCTCTGAGAACTCTTTTGACGTTGATGTCATGCGCGCGAAAATCATCTCAACGCTGCGCGCACCTGAACTCGACATCCGAAAAGGGCAACCGCTCTATCTCATCGGCGGCGCATGGCGTAATTTGGCAGGTATTCATCAAGCGCGGCACCTATATCCAATGCGAACGCTCCAAGCTTATACCTTAATGCCCGGCGCGGCTCAAGATTTGGCCCGGTGGGCTTACGGGCCGGGACGACTCGACATTTTAAACTGGCCGAAGCTCAACCAACGCCGCGCCGAGACATTGCCCTATAGCGGACTTTTACTGGATGTTTTACTTGATCTCTTGAAGCCTCCGAGAATTATCATATCCACAACAGGTCTGCGCGAAGGTCTTGTTTACGACGCTATGCCCGACGATCTTCGCGCCCGGGATTCATTGCTCGACGGTTGCAGAGATCTCGCGCGTGGTAATCTACAAGGCTTGCACTTTGCCGCGCCTTTATTTGATTTTCTCGACCCCATTGATTCGGCTATGCCGCGGACATTTTCAAGTGAAAACGAAACCCGTCTTCGCCGCGCAGCCTGTGAATTAGTTGGCATTGGCAAAGGTCTTCACCCGGACTACCGTGCTGACTTAGTATTTGAAGATGTCCTTTACGCCCCGCTTTCTGGTCTAACTCATAAAGAGCGGGCCTACTTGGCTTTGATATTATTTCACTCTTATACTTCCGGCCAGCGCACGCCAAACTTTGAGGCCATCAATCTGCTTCTGTCCCACAATGAACGTGTTGCCGCCCGTATATACGGCACCGCTATTCGTCTTGGCGTTGTCGCGTCGGGACGCTCGGCAAAGTTGCTCAGCGAATTTACCTTGTCTTGTAAAAACCAAACACTTACGCTTAGCGTAAGCACTGTAAATGCAAATTTGTTAACAGAGCGCGTAACGCACCGGTTAAACAAGTTAGGGCAATTGCTCGGGAGAGACATCGAAACACGAAAAATCCTTATTGAAAAACAATAATCAATGTGCTATATGTACACTGACAAATGGAAAATACTCAGGAAAGTTTAGCCATGAAAGCCTTAAAATCAGCCCTTCTTCTCACCAGTTGCATACTCATTGCGCTTCCTGCCATGTCCGCTCAGGCGCAGCCCGCAGCAAAAGCCCAGCTTTTGGCAGCGAACGCAGGCACGTCTCTGCCCGCTCCTAGGCTGGATGTTATCGAAGCCTTGTCACCAAGGCCACAAACCAACACTATCCGTCTGGATTATACGGTGCTGAGCGAAGCCCTTGAGGGCACTGTTATTCGTCTGGGCCCATCCATCCGCCGCCATATGAGCCGCCCGGCTCCGCGTGTTGGCAGCCGCTTTACCAGCGGACACACAACCCCTTACCGTCTCGAAGGTAGCCGGGTCAGTTTTTCTTTCTTTAACAATGAATTCCTCGAAGAATTGACGGCTTACCGTCAGGACCTTGAACGTATCGGAACGCAAATTGATCTCACGCATATGGCGAAGGATGAACAACTCGCCTTTTGGCTAAACCTTCATAATGTTGTCATGATTGAGAAAATTTCCGAACAATACCCGTCAAAATATCCAGACCGTCTAAAAATAAACGGAGTACCGCTTGACGATGCTAAAGTCATCACAATCAAGGGAATCGCGCTTAGCTTACGGGATATTCGAGAGAAAATCGTCTATCCTAATTGGGATACTCCAGAGGTTTTGTACGGCTTTTTCCGCGGCGATATCGGATCTCCAGCGCTTCAAAATTACGCTTATACAGGCTCAAATGTGCAAGATTTGCTGGTCTATCAAGCCGGAGAGTTCGTCAACGCCCTGCGCGGATTTAATCTCACCAGTAAGAACCGTAACGTGTCCAAACTCTATGAAGAGCTAAAGCCTTACCATTTCACTAATTGGGACACGGATTTGCCGCGTCACCTTTTGAAATATGCCCGGAATGATGTTGCCGAGGATATTCGCCAAGACCGGCCGTGGCGCATTGACCGCTATGACGGTGTTGTCGCCGATCTTGTGGGGGGGTCGAACCCGCGCATTGCAACAGGTAATGTTCAAAACGCGAGCGGCACAAATGGACCGGCTCTCCCCGAAGAAGTTATCCAATTGCTCCGTGAACTCGATACGAAAACCCAGGTTCTGCGCCAACGCAAACTCATCAGCACAGGCCGCGTAACCATTGAAGATGTGGAAACCATTGATGTGGATATTCCGCCGCCGTCAACCGAATAGACGCGCAGCCAACATTTTAAAACTTATCAATTCGGGCGTTTATCGTCCGGGTTTTTTGCTTGAGCCTCGGCCTCTTCTTTGGCTTTTTTCTCTGCAGCCGCGTCTTCCGCAGCTTTGATAATTGTCGAGCCAACTCGCAATTGCGAGGCTTCGGATAGTGTTGAGCCCGCTGCAATGCCGCTGCCTTTAGGTGCAAGTTCAGATTTTTCTACTACGTTATCTGTGGACACGTGGGCAGTCGGCGTTTCTGGCGTCTCAATCTGTTCGCTGTCTTGAGGCGCGTCTTTAACAAGCCACAGGCTTCCGCTCCACCGGTCAGCTACAAAAAGGCCCCGGCTATCCATCATCATCACGCCAGGCTGCCCCCAAGCTGTGCGCATATTTTCAGACGCAAAACCGTTTAAAAATACTTGCGTGCCCTCTATGGGACTCCCTAAATTTGTCGGCGTCGCGAGAACATTAAAACCCTTAAGCACGGAGTCGGATGGCCGGTTTATTCCGCCTTGCGCGGCGAGGACGTGGTGCTGCCAGGGCGTCATTGAGGCCGGGGCATCTGCAAACTGACCCGGTAAGATAAGCCCTGTGACCTCAGCTCCGGAGCTCAGCGGGTACCCATCTTCATAGTGATAAATGCCGCTCCGGACCGCGATCAATTTATCGCCTATACCGATCCATATGTCTTTGTCACCCGAAAGTGCCAAAGCAGTTACAGGCGCATTGCCCTGCGACATAAGATTTGCCGCGCCTGTCTGTGGGTCAACGGATATAATCCTACCCCCTTGCTTGTCCTCATCTGTCAGGCCGAGTATGAGCGCGCGGCCATCTCTTTGGGCTTGCAAGGGCCGAGGCGACATCGCTGCGGAAGCATTGGCAAGACTGGCCAATATTACCGGCTCTCCGCCGCCCGTAGGCATACGCCAAACCGCACGGGCATCGGCGATGAACAAAACCCCGTCAATCACTGCAAGGCCTGACGGCCTATCCATATCAGTCACCAGCAATCGCGAACTATCAATATTCCCGTCTAGGTCCCGGTCCGTAATACGGTAAATACGCCCGCGTGCTTCATCCGCCGTATATATAACGCCTCTGTCTCCCAATGTGGCCGCAGATATATCGCCAAGCTGCGAAGCAAACCTCTCCGCGCTCAATGAATTGAGCGCGATGGGTTTCTCTGTTCCGCCGCGAACCCTCTGTAGAACCTTCTGAAAGCGGTTTTGCGGAGCTATATTTGCCGCTTGCCGCGAACCAATGTCCTGTTGAGCGGCGCTCACTTGAGCACCGCCCATAGGCGCAGTGAACACGGCCAATACAAGACCTGCACACCCACATATAACGGTAAAAACGAATCGCATGTAATATGTATAGAGGCTTTCACAGAGCTTTGACGAGCCTTGTTTGCAGCCACAAAATCTTTGGCTTGTCATGAGGCTGTCATTCTGTTCTGATTATATCCGAATCAAGATGCTATAGGAGACGGGTTTTCCAAAAACCTTACACTAATTTTCGAACTAAATTGCCGCGCTTACCACTTGGAGGTGCGTCATGAGCTTCATGACGCCGCTAGAGTTTGAAAGCTTGCCGTCCTTAAAATCTGGCGGCTTCCCCTGTCTTATCTTGAACGCGGATTATCAGCCCCTATCCTATTTCCCTCTCTCAGTTTGGTCATGGCAGGATGCAGTCAAGGCCGTATTCCTCGACCGCGTTAATGTTGTCGATCATTATGACCGCGCTGTTCGTTCAGCCACGGCGCAAATGCAGCTTCCCAGCGTTGTAGCCCTCAAAGACTATGTTGCGCAAAACCGGTCACCGGCCTTTACCCGGTTCAATCTGTTCCTGCGGGACGGGTTTGAATGCGTCTATTGCGCGAGCCCGGACGAGCTAACCTTCGACCATGTCATTCCGCGCCGTCTTGGCGGTAAAACAAGCTGGACGAATATTGCCGCCGCCTGCGCGAAATGTAATTTCAAAAAAGGTGGACGCATGCCCAAAGAGGCAGGTATGATTCCACAAAAAAAGCCGTTCAAGCCGACTATGCATCAATTACAGGCCCAAGGCCGCCGGTTTCCGCCCAATTATTTACATGAAAGCTGGCTTGACTATTTATACTGGGACGTAGAACTTAACGCCTCAACATAAGAGGTTCCTGTGAAAATTCATCCCTACGCACTCATTATCGGCATCGGCATTGGCATCGCTGTTTTTGCCTCCCTGCGCCATCCTGCATTTGCTATTTTTGCCGCTGTCACATCTGTTATTTTACTCGATATGGGCTACCGGAGAAACAAAGGCAAAGATGAAAAATGAGACGACTTTGCCTCACGTTTTTGCTCTACTCTGGGCTGGCGGCTTGCGCTGACACCAGTCCGGCGGTCATTCTCGAAACTGATCTCGGAGTAATTGAGATCGAAGTTTTGCTGGATAAAGCGCCCAAAACAGGAGCTAATTTTTTATATTATGTGGATGAAGGTCTTTATGACGGTGAAGGCTTCTACCGCGCGGTTCGCCCTGATAATGACCCTCTGAAAATGGATATGTCGTTGATACAAGGCGGACGACTCGATCTCGAATCTGTAACCATGCTCCTGCCCCATGAACCGACATCAGAAACAGGCCTGTCCAATACCGCCAATATGGTATCTGTTGCCCGGGACGCTCCGGGTACTGGCAGCGCAGCATTTTTCTTTATCAACGCAGGCGACAACACATTTCTCGATCACGGCGGAACGCGCAACCCGGACGGACAGGGCTATGCGGTGTTCGGACAGGTCACAAACGGCATGGACGTTGTGCGCGCCATTCAGGCCCGCGAAACTGACGGCGCAACAGCTATACCCGGTCTTGCCGGGCAATATCTGACCCAGCCCGTCACAATAACAAAGGCTTACAGACAATGACATTATTTATTGCAGGGCTCATCCTATTTTTCGGCCCGCATCTTTACTCAAGTTTTCGCTCCCGCGAACCCAGCCGCGACATCAAAGAACGGCTTGGTGAAGGCTTGTATAAAGGCGTCTATGCCTTAATTTCACTGGCTGGCTTGGCGCTGCTAATTAAAGGATATGTGGATATGCGCCCCGCGCAAATCCTTTATGCCGCCCCTGCATGGGGCCAACATGTCAATATGCTGCTGATGGTCTTCGCGCTAATTGCGCTTACGGCGTCGCAGCTTCCTGCGGGACAGATCAAGAAGCGCTTAAAACATCCCATGTTGCTCTCCGTTAAAATCTGGGCGGCGGGGCATTTATTGGCAAATGGCGAGCTTAACTCGGTTCTGCTCTTTGGCAGTTTTCTCGCCTACGCTGTTATAAGCCGTATTCGCGCGAAACGACGCGGCGACATCGGCGCAGGCGGCGCGGTCGCCAACCCGATGTGGGACATAGCCGCTGTTTTTGCCGGGCTTGGCGCTTACGCTGCGCTCCTAGTCTTCCACGGGTCGCTATTTGGCGTACCGGTGCTGCCATGAGAGCCTTTATGACCCGTATGTTTTCCCGCTTATTTGTTGCCGCAGGCGCGGCCCTGTTGATTGCCGGCTGCTCGCAGCCTCAAGAAACAGTTCCTCAAACTGCCGATTATGACGCTACCTATTATCTCGTCCGCCATGCAGAAAAGCTCACAGGTGATGACCCTGCCCTTACGCCCGAAGGCACGCTTCGGGCAGAGGCGCTACGGCAGCGGCTTTCCGGCACGTCATTATCGGCCATATATTCGTCTGATTATAAGCGAACCCAAGACACGGCGGCACCAATAGCGGCCGCGCAAAACCTGTCCGTTATCTCCTATGACCCGCGTGATTTGCCTGGAATTGCCGAGGTTTTAAAAAACCAATCCGGCTCCATTTTGGTTGTGGGCCACTCCAACACCACGCCGCAACTGGCTGAGCTTTTGGGCGGAGAGCCCGGAGAGCCCATCGTTGAAGCCACGGAATATGACAGGCTGTATATTATCACGCGCAGCGGCGAAACCGTAGAGGGCCGTATCGAGCGGTACGGCGCGAAAAGCCCGTAAATGGATGATGAATCCCCACCTCTTTATGCACCCTTTAGAGCGTAATGATTGAACGTAGAATCGTTTTTTTGGATTCCCTTTTGGTTTG
>CAYGRF010000019.1:0-27034 GCA_964352275.1 uncultured Caulobacterales bacterium | reverse complement strand
TTTTGACCCGGAGTTTTCCGGCTGGGGCTGTGAAGACAGTGAATGGGCCTCCCGTACAGCGACCCGGTTCAGCTTGGTACACGCGGATATTCCCGCGCTTCATCTTGGCCTTGAAAGCACGGATACGCTTCTGAGGCGGTTTAAAGATAGCGGGCCTAATTATCAGCGGTTTACACAAAAACATCCTGAGCTTGCGAAAACACTCGCGCTCTATTCGGCCGCAAAAAGACTCCGGCAGGTTCCGGGGCAAAAGTGTGTTCGGCCGCTTTTAAGCTGTCTCGTCAGGCTGCGTTTTGCCCCCATAAAGCTCAGGCTTATCGCCCTGAAATTATGGAGAGCGAGCTGGTATGCGGAGACGGTAACATGAACAATATGCCGCAAGCCCCGCAAATGATCCTTGAAAAAATCGCCCGTAAAGTCTCCCCTATGGTCGCAAAACGTACGGCGCGCGTGAGTGTTGACCGTCCGCTTGTCAGCATCACATTCGATGATTGCCCGAAATCTGTGTTAACCCACGCCCTGCCGCTGCTTGAGAAAGAGGGTATGCTGGCGACATTTTATATGTCCTGCGGCCTATGCGGTACAGATAACCATTTTGGACGGCATATGGCACTCTCGGACATCAAACCCGTTTTTGATAGCGGCCACGAGATCGGCGACCATACGTTCTCGCATGTTGACGCGAACCGAACGTCCATAGGCGATTTCAATGCCGATATTGATAGAAACCAAGACACATTGGCAGGCCTCGGCGTTCCGCCGAGCCGTACATTTGCTTACCCCTTTGGGCAAATAAATCCCTTTTTGAAACACAGTCTCGGAAACCGGTTTCAAGGCTTGCGGGGGATACGGCGCGCAATATATCACAAGGTGGTCGATCTGAACCAAATTGGCTCCGGCAAATTATATCACGGCGCGGGCGTAAAAGCGACGCTAAGGCAGCTCAAAAGCCTCGGCGAAAATCCGGGGTGGGTGACGCTGTTTAGTCATGATGTTTCCGACACTCCCACTGAATTTGGCTGTACGCCCGCTGATTTAAAAGCCGTCATCAAAGCTCTCAAAGACATTGACGCAGAGGTGGTTCCCGTGGCTTCGGCGCTTAAAAAGATAGGGGTAGCCGATGAATAAATCACATGTTGATATATCGATTATTGTCCCAACATTTCGCCGCCCGCAGCAGCTTTTAATCGCGCTGGCAAGTGTGCGCAATGACCTGCAAGCTAATCCGGCCTGTGAATTAATCGTTGTTGATAATGACCCTGCCGCGAGTGCAAAAGACGCTGCCGCTCAATTCTCAAAAAATTTAAAAGACCAAGTGACCTATGTCCACGCGCCGACGCCCGGTGTCTCTCATGCGCGAAACGCCGCAATGAAGGCCGCTGCCGGGCGGTATATTGCGTTTCTGGATGATGATATGGAGGCAAAACCCGGTTGGCTGACAGGGCTTGTGAGCACATCGAAAACCTATAACGCCGCGATTGTCTTTGGCCCGGTTCACGCATACATGCCCGGCGGCGACAAACCCGCTTATGCTTATATGAAACCGTTTTTCTCGCGCTCTATGGACGCGCCGGAAGGGATTATTCAGGCGGCCTTCGGAACAGGTGGATGTTTGCTGGATTTATCCCTGTGCGAGCTTCCCAGCCCTGTGTTTAATACGGATCTGAATGAAACAGGCGGAGAGGATGATTTCTTATTCGATCATTTAATTGCGCGCGGAGCTATTATAGCGTGGTCCCCTGATGCCCAAGCTATTGAACATGTTCCCGAACACCGGGCCACCGCAGCCTATATGTGGACGCGCAACTTTGCCTTTGGGCAAGGCCCATCGCAATCAGAAGCCGACAAGGGCGTATCCGGCAGTCTTGGCGTGATAAAATGGATGATCATCGGCATCCTGCAAGCCGCTATTTTCGCGCCTGTCTATAAGTTTTTACAGCTTATTCATCATCCGTCTTATGTGATATATCTGGCTAAAACGGCGCAAGGCATTGGGAAAATTCTCTGGTGGAATAATTTCAGCCCTAAACTGTACGGCGCTGACGCGCCAGAACATAAGGCAATCTGATTCGGTCGCGCCAATAAGGCCGCTCAAAGGCAAACAGTTTCGCGCTTGTGGCCACAAACATAACCCAGCTCAGATCATTTTGCTGCAAGATCGTGCTCTCTGACATGGAGAACATTAAAAACATCATGCAGGATAGAATGACCCAATAGGTTTCTGTTCCGCCGTTTTTAATGCGGTCAATCGCCAGCAATAATGTCGATACAAACAAAGCGCCAAAGAGAGCACCGGCAACAATGCCCGCTGATAATATAGTTTCAAACCATCCATTATGCGCCGACGGGATGCCCCATTGCAGTTCAAGCCGGACATAATAGGACGGCCCCAGAGGATCGAGCCAGTAAACGCCGTAACCATAACCCAACCACGGCTCTTGTTTAATACTAGCGATAATGCCGTTCCAAATATCGGTGCGGCCTGTAAAGGTTCTGTCTTTACCAATCAGCTCAAACATGGCGTCCGGGATGGTCATCATCAACGTCGCAAACACCCCGATAGACAGAACAATCATATACATGAGCGGAATGCGCAGAATAGGAAAGCGGCGAAAAATACGTATGGCGATAAACATGCCAATCATAGAGAGACTAATCAAAAGCGCCGTTTTTGACGTCGACATTAAAACAAGGAAAAAACATAAAAACCCAAGCGGTACCCAAAGCCAGCCGCGGTCTGGACGCATAGCAAAGGCGCACATCATCAAGACCAGTCCTTTGGTCATGGCGCCGCCCATATAGTTTTTTTCGATCCAAGCGCCGCGCCATGACCCCACATGAATTTCGCTCATCACGCCATACGCCGGAAAAAACAAAGCCAATATTAAAGAGATAATAGCAAGCAAGCCAAAAATAGCCGCCAGCCTTTGCACCATGGCATTCCAGTCAAACCGCGCGGCAATCAATAAGCCAAAAACCGTGGTGACCAATAGAGCGATAGACCGGCGAAATGTAATGGCCGGGTCCACAGACCACAACATACTCATCCCGCACCATAAAACACACAAGACAAGAATCGGATTAAACACAGCGAGGCGGGCCACCAGAGGTAATCGCCGTAATAACAGCAAAATAATCAGTGCGTAACCGGGATACCATAAAAGCCGCGCAAGAGGGGATTCGTAATCTGCATTATTGGGGTCAGTCAAAAGCAGAGACACAAGCGCGGTAGAAAACTGAAACATCAGAATCAGGAAAATGGCCTGCTCGGCCCAACGCATGATTTGTGTGGCCGCATAATTACGATTGTTGATAGCGTCAGGGGTTATGGTGCCAGACAGGCTCACGACACATTTCCAGTATAGTCGCGAACGGGTAGACCGGCATTTAAAACCATTCCCAGGCACGAGCCCCCAAGTTCCTTGATGATTTCCACTAATACGGCGTGTGCGGGATCACCCGACCTATGTTGAGGGCTAATAATTATAGTCGCATCCGCATCGGGAATAATACTTTTTGCAAAATCAGACGTTTCAAATGACGGGCAATCCACAAATGTAATGGCAAAAGCGCTTCTGACCGCCTCCCAATATTCTGTAGAGCGCACAACGTGGACAGACTGACCTGCCTTTACGGTTTGCCAGTCAAATTTGGTAACCCCAAGCGCGGCTTGATTTAACAGGTACATGCCGCAGCTATCCGATGTCTTGCGCCGTTCGCCATCATCTGACATCATTTCGGGACTGATCTGCCAGAACGGGCTCTGACCAAAAGATGCATCATACGGCCCCTCTAGAATACCATAGGACGCAATCATTTTTGGCGTATCAAACGCAGCAGCCTGAGTTTGTTGGTTAATGTCATAATCAATTAACGCGGCGCGCGCGCCGAGCGGCGAAAAATGATCAGCCGCCAACAAAGCAAGGCTCCGGGATACAAAACTTGTGCCCGTTTGCTTAAATGCAGACGTCATAGCGAAAATTTTGCCTCGACCGTCCGGCCGCGGATTTGCCATGATTAAATCAAAAATAGCCTTTAGCGGGTTATATTCCTCGCTCATAAACTCTTGCCTTACCTCGTTCGCAAAAAATGATTTGCTTAGCTCTAGCCCTGTTCAGACGTTGGAACGGTTCCCAAAACCGGTACAGCATTTTGGGGTGCACTATACATGTCGAAAGCTGCATTGCCGCCAGCATCGTAAGGCACCGGGGCGAATCCCGTCTGCGGCGGCGAATAGCTCTCGCGCTGCGGAGCTGGGTTCCGTGCAGGGCTGTATTCTGTAGGCATGGGCGGCACGGGCTCCGGTACATAATTATTGGTTTGCGGACTATATTGCGGCGGCGATGCATTATAATTATTCTGATCGCGGGAACGGCGGCCAAATTGCGCCGGCGTTGCATATAGTTTGGGATCCAAGAAAACCCTCAAAAGAGCGATTGTCCCGAGTGTCAGGCCCCATCCAATCGTGATCAAAAGCGCCATGATCAAACGCGTGTTCGATCCTTTGCGCGGCAAGTCGGGCCAAGAGACGATTTTTACATTTTCACTACTGGCATCCGCTTGGCGCTGATTGATGATCGCTTCCTGTTCTTTAACGGTATAACCGGTATGGCGCTGATCAAGGCTTGTTTGCTCACGCATGAGCGTCTGATATGCTGGGCTAAGCCGCCGGAACCGCGTGACTTTACTCTCTGCACTATTCATCTGGCGCTGTACGGTAATTTCTTTTTCACGCAGCGAGTCGGCTGTGGACTGAAGTAGATTCCTACGCGTCATCAGTGCCTGATAGACAGGGTTTGCACCAACGCGGCGACCGCCAATGGCCTCGCCTGAGCGCGAGGACTGAAAACTTCTATACTGGTTGATCTCAGCTTGCTTGGCCCGAACCGGGTCGCTGCCGGGCTGATACCGCGCTAACAGATTATTCAGTTCTAATTCCGCTTGTGCCAGCCTTTGCCCCGCCCGATCATCTTGGTAAAGGTTTATCTCTTGCGGGGTCTGGCGCAGTTGGCTTTCGACGCTGGCAAGAGCCGCTTCTGTTTCAGAGGTTCGCGCGCTTAACGTATTGAGCTCAGCCCGTAAGCCTTCGAGGCGCTGGATGGCTCCGGTGCGTTCGGCTGCAAAATCTGAAATATTATTACGGCGAAGGAAGGCTTGGACTTCTTCTTCATTTTTACTCAATTGCTCTTCGGTTGCGATGCGCCGCTCTGATATAACGTCCGCAGACCCATCAACAAAAATTGTCTGGCGTTGTTTGAGGTAGGCATTGATGAACATCTTTGTCACCTCAACCGCCATGGGGCCGTTTTCGTGTTTGAATGATACATCAACAATGGATGATTTGGGGTGCGGGGTTACGGCAAAGGATTTTTCGATAAATTTGTTAAGCTCGAGCTGCGCTTTGGTTAGCGCGACCGGGTCGTTACCGGCTGCCGCAATTTTGTTATAAACCTTCGGCGCAAAATGTTGTTGAAGGTTTGCCTTTTCAATTTCGGTCTTAACCGCTTGGATCACCTCTTGGCTTTGAATAATAGCCGTCTCGTTAAGTGTGATTATGTCAGGGGTTAACATCAGGCTTTGCCCGGTTGTACCGGACACCGATGAAAACGTGTACTCTTCACCGAGCTGAACCAAAATCCGCCCCTCACCCGTATAGGTGCGTTTTATGTCTTTGGTCAGGAACAGTGCGCCGAGCGCGCCAATGATAACGAGCGGAACAAGCCAGAACATTTGTCGAAACAATGCCTTGAACATCTCTCCAATACGGATGTTGGGCATACCGTTGGCATAATCACCAACCGTCATGTCGTGAAACTCTGGTCGCCCGGAGCGTCTGTCTTGTGAACCGTTATAATGTTGACCGGATTGGGTCATGAGTGATCCTTAAAAATAAAACTGTTAATGCTGTTGGACGCTCTAAATTTTAATTTTTCGTTATCCATTCTTGTTAACACTCTAAAAAATGAAGAAATTACATGTTAAAAGGCTGTTTTCATGACCCAAATGCGCAAAAGCCGCGTTATCGCCTGCATTTTGGGGGTTTCCGCCATGTCGCTTGCGGCCTGTTCGGCCCCGTACGGCCATAATTCTTACTCAAAAACGAATCACTTTGCAGGTCATTCTGTTAATGGGCAGGGGTATTACAGAGGTCCGGTGCCGCGGCATAACCGTGCGAATCACTCAAATCGCCAAACCTTCCCGTGGTCAAAACCTGCAAATGCACGCACACCCATGATGCCACAATTTCAGCAATGGGTGGACTACGAGCCGCAATACCGCCTCTATCCAGGTGATCAGGTTGATATTGTTGTTTCAAGTGCGCCTGAATTGTCCCGGACACTGACTGTGGGGCCTGACGGTCGAATTGTCATGCCTATGACGCAGCCTGTCATGGCTGCCGGACATACATTTACCCAGCTTGAGCAGGCTTTAAGTGCTCAGCTTAGCAAACAACTTCGCGATCCACGGATCGCTGTATCGCCGCGTGCCTATGCACCCGCGCAAATTTTTGTCGGTGGTGAAGTCGGTGCGCAAGGCACCTATACGCTGCCCGGACCTGTGGGCGCGATGGAGGCCATTTTAATGGCTGGCGGCTTAAACGCTTCGGCGCGCCCGTCTCAAATTGCCGTTCTGCGGCGTGCGCCCAATGGCGGCATGATGATGCGTACAGTCAATATTTCCGGCGGCATGCGGAATATGGCGCAATATAATGACGTCATGCAGCTACGCCGCGGTGATATTGTCTTTGTACCCAAAACTCATCTGGCAGAAATCGGCGTTTGGGTTCAAGCCTTCAGAGCCGCTCTACCAATTGACTTCAACTTGTCGTACCAGTTCGGCAGTAATGGCGGTAACGGAACAACTGTGATTACGCCTTAGTGCTCATCAAATAAGGTTTGCGTTTAAGCCAGTTTTGTTTTGCGCGTCATGGTATTGCGGTTTTCAGCAAGCCATCCACGGGCGGCTTTTAAGGCTAAAGACACATCGTGGGGCTGCATTTCCATGCGGATTTCCTCACGGTAAGCCTTTGCTGGTTTTGATCCCATCATTGCAGCAAGATTAAACCATTTATGGGCCTGTACAAAATCAGGTCCGCGGTTTTCAATCTCTGTTGAGTAAATAAGACCCAAGCGGAATAAATCTTCGCTTGTCGCGCCCGCTGCAATCGCGGCTTCTGCTTGTTTTACTTCTCCATCTGTAAAGGCCATAGCCTTCCCTCCTGTTTTCACCAACACCATCAGGGCTTTCCTGGCGGCTCGCGCAAAGTTCCTCTTTGGAAACCTTGTCACTTAATAGCAAATTTGGAGTGTGAGGTTAAATATAAGGTTAATTGATATAAAGGTTAATTCTGATTTATTGTTGTTAAACTTAGTAAAAATTTGCATATCCGAGTATATATATTGATTAAAAATACATTATCCCAAAGTATAACAGCTCTATATTCAAGCATAAAATCACACCTTATCGCCGACAGAGCGACTATAAAAAACTTTGAAAAAAATCGCGCCCATCAAATAAATGCTTGAAACTTCATCTATTGTCTGAGGTCAGCACCGATCATCATACCCTTTTCAACAGCCGGACGGCCTGCCATCCGCTCACGCCACGCCTGAAGGTACGGGAAATTATCCATATTCTGGCCTAAGGGTTTCGGGAGGATCCATGGATAAAGCGCCATATCCGCAATTGAGTAGGCCCCCGCTATAAACTCATGGTCTTTCAATTGATTGTTCATGACGCCGTATAGCCGCGTGACCTCTTTGGTGTAACGGGTGACGCCGTAAGGATTGCCTTTATCCTGAGGCAGACCGCGAAAATGGTAGCACTGTCCGCTCATCGGGCCGACGCTGGCCATTTGAAAAAACAGCCACTGATCGACCTCGGCTTTGGCTTTTTCCGTAATCGGATAGAAAGCCCCGGTTTTACGGCCAAGATATTGCAAAATAGCCCCGCTTTCAAACAAGCTGATCGGCTCCCCGCCCGGGCCATTGGGGTCAATCAGTGCCGGCATTTTATTATTCGGCGATATTTTTAAAAATTCGGGTTCAAACTGCTCTCCGTCACCAATATTGACAGGCTTGATGACATAATCGAGATGGGCTTCCTCGAGGAATATCGTAATTTTCTTGCCGTTAGGCGTGGGCCAAAAATAAAGCTGATAAGATTGGTTTGTGTCGCTCATAAGGCTCTCTACGTGTCAATGTTATGGTTAACATTAAATACACATATCCACAGGCGCAAACTAAAAATAGGCTTGCGAAAACGCTTTCATCGTCTCATCAGGTGACATGACGATTAAAATTACGACATGGAATATCAATTCGGTACGCCTCAGAGCTCAGCTTGTGGCAGATTATTTGGCCGAAGACAGGCCGGACGTTTTATGTTTGCAAGAGATAAAGTGCCTCCCGGAACAATTCCCAACTCAGGTTTTTATTGACGCAGGCTACCCCCATATCGAAATCTCGGGACAAAAAGCCTATCACGGCGCGGCGACAATTTCAAAAATCCCTATGGAGCGCATAGATACGGCGTTCTGCCCGCTAGGCCACGCGCGGCATGTTAGCACGAGACTTATGACGCCGGATCCGTTCGAGTTGCATAATTTCTACGTTCCGGCGGGCGGCGATATTGCAGACCCTGTGGCTAACCCCAAATTTCAGCACAAGCTGGATTTTTTGGCCGCCATGCATGTTTATTTTAAGCAACGGTTTGCCGAAGGCGACGCCGGGCAGGTGGCTGTGGGCGACATGAATATTGCGCCGCATGAAAACGATGTTTGGTCGCATAAACAGCTTTTAAAAGTCGTCAGCCACACCCCTCAGGAAGTTAAGATATTAACAGATCTGATCGCGGCGCATGATTTTACCGACTGCTCACGGTTTTTCGCAGATGATGATGAAAAGCTTTATTCATGGTGGTCATACCGTGCCAAAGACGTCATGGCTTCCAACAAAGGCCGCCGCCTTGATCATATTTGGGTGAGCCCCAAATTACGCGGCGCGGTCAAGAAAGCAGGGCCAGCAGGTCACGCTATTTTGGCGGACTGGCGGACAAAGATAAAACCGTCCGATCATGTGCCCATGACCCAGATACTGGCTTTATAGGGCCCTGTAAAAATAAGACTGACGGCACCACTAAGTCCGTGGCGGCGGACATACCCCCGTGAACCTGTTTTACAGGTGGGCACCGGAATTAAACGGACCACGATCCGAACAGAGCCAGTTCCCTAAGGATAGTTTAAGGTCCCCAGGATAAACGCTGCTCACGCAACCCGCAGTAACCGTCACACTGGCATGTGGGCGCTTTTCACAGGTTTCGCAAGAGCAAAGTCTCAGGAGCTCTTAATATTTACACCTATCAAGACTGACCTAACCGGCTGACCAGACGTTCAATACGCTGCGCGGCGTCGAGCAAACTATCGGCGGCGCGTACTTCTTTGCTCCGCGCCGTGCTCAGCGCTTCTTCACTGGCGCGGCGAATGTCGGCAGCGAGGGTCTCTGCTTGATCGGAAGCGGCACTGTCGACGTCTTCAAGTTCGTCCAGCAAGGTAATGCCCGCTAGAAGCAACAACCGTGTATCGCCGATTTGCCCGAATTGATTGGCAAGCATTTGAACACGCTTGTCGAGTTTCGCGCCAAGCTTTAACAAATGCGCCTGTTCGCCGTCATCACACCCGAGGGCAAATTTGCGGCCGTTTACTGTTACGCTTACTTCAGCCATTTATTCGCCCTGCTCTCTCGTGCCTTGGGCTCTGCCCAATGCGACTTTGACTTGATGTATAACCCGGTCCAGCTCCCCTGTTGTTTCGTTGGCAAGACTGGAAAATTCACTTTCGCGGCTTTCAAAATCCTTTTCGCGCGCTTTGGAGGCGTCCAGCTGCCGCGCAAGCTCTGCACGATCACGGGCAAAGTCTTCTGCCTCGCTGACGATTTTTTCCATTTTTTGCGCGCGGCTTAAGAGAGGCTCCAAAGAGCCTTCCAATTTCATCAAAGCATCTTGTAACCGGTCGACCGCCATTTTTATGTCAGCGCTGTCATTCATGAGTTTTCTCACATATATCTATATTTCCATTAGAATGGCCCAATTATTCGATTTCAACAACCCATAATATGTTGACAGATAAGCCTGCGTTGGCCATTGCGAGCGCGGCATTCCCGCGTTTCCGCAGAGTTGCGCGATATAGAAATTATCGGAGCCCGCATGACAGTTCGTATTGGTATCAACGGATTTGGACGCATAGGACGCCTCGTCGCCCGCGCAATCAGTGAGTATGATATTGCCGATATAGAGCTTGTGGCCATCAACAGCCCCGGCGCGCTTGAAACATCAGCCCATCTCTTGCGCTATGATAGTGTGCATGGCCGTTTTGACGGCGACGTTGTTGAAGGCGAAGGCTTTATAGATATGGGGCGGGGCAAAATTCGCATGACCCATGAACGCGACCCCGCCAATGCGGCATGGGGCGACATGGATATTGACGTGCTCATGGAATGTTCCGGTGTGTTTCGAACCGGCGAAGCGGTGCAGCCGCATTTGGGTGCCGGAGCAAAGTCTGTTCTGATTTCCGCGCCCGCCAGCGGCGTTGATAAAACGATTGTTTACGGCGTTAATCATAAAGACCTTACGCCCTCTGATACAATTGTATCCTGCGCCTCATGTACAACTAATTGTCTTGCCCCTCTAGCTAAAGTCTTGCTTGAGACGGTTGGCATTCGCCGCGGCTTTATGACAACGGTTCATTCCTATACCCAAGATCAACGCATTCTTGATAATTCCCACAAGGATTTATACCGGGCGCGCGCTGCAGGCCTGAACATGATCCCGACATCAACGGGCGCCGCCAAAGCCGTAGGCCTTGTACTCCCTGAACTTGAGGGCAGGCTAGCGGGGTCTGCCGTGCGCGTGCCCACAGCCAACGTGTCGATGGTCGACCTTGCTTTCCAGCCCGTGGTTTCGACAACAGCCGAAGACTTAAACGCAGCGGTAAAGCGTGCGGCAGACGGCCCGCTTAAGGGCGTCTTGCGATATACCGAGCAGGCTTTGGTTTCGTCGGATTTAAATCACGATCCCAACTCGGCTATTTTTGCAGCGCCGCTGACGAAAGTTCTTGGCGGCGACCTTGTGCGGGTTGTTGCGTGGTATGATAATGAATGGGGATTTGCCAACCGCATGATCGATGTGGCGCGGACAATGAACGCTAATTACAAGGCCGCTTAAGCATGGATTTTAGACGCCTCTCCAGCGCAGAGCTTTCCGGCAAAACGGCGCTTGTTCGTGTTGATTTCAATGTTCCGCGCGGCCCAACAGGCCAGATCACAGATGATACCCGTCTTCAGGCTGCTATTCCGACAATTGAGTATTTACGCAGCAACGGCGCTAAAGTCATTCTTCTCAGCCATTTTGGACGCCCAAACGGCGCGCCTGATCCGGCTTTATCGCTCAGCTTTATTATTCCGGCCTTATCAAGCGCTCTGGGTAGCCCTGTTACGTTTTGCCCGGACATCGATGAGAGCGCGGTCAAGACCCTCGCCGGCGGCGGCGTTATGCTTCTTGAAAATACGCGGTTTTATCCCGGCGAAACCAGCAATGATGCCGATTTATCCAAAGCCTATGCTGCGCTTGGCGATATATTCGTCGCCGATGCTTTCTCTGTTGCTCATAGGGCGCATGCCTCAAGCACCGGTATCGCCAGCTATCTTCCCGCTTATGCGGGGCTGGCGTTAGAGCGCGAAATTGATCACATATCACAAGCGCTTGAACATCCCCGCAAGCCCGTCATGGCCATTGTCGGCGGAGCCAAGGTGTCAACAAAAATTGACCTTCTGCAAAATCTTGTGAGCCGCTTGGATAGTCTCGCGATTGGCGGCGGCATGGCCAATACATTTCTCTACGCCCAAGGCTATAATGTCGGCAAGTCTCTATGCGAGGCCGGCCTTAAAGACACAGCCTTAGCAATCATGGCGGCGGCTGATAAAGCCGGGTGCCAAATTTTACTGCCGATTGATGTGATCGCCGCCAAAACATTCGCCGCCCATGCTCAGCACCGCGTTTGCGCGCCCGAAGACACGGCGCCGGATGAGATGATCCTCGATGCGGGTCCTGACACAGTCAACGCGCTATGCGACGCGATTGATAGCGCCCAAACCTTGATTTGGAATGGCCCGCTCGGCGCATTTGAGCTTGAGCCTTTTGATACATCCACAGTCGAGGCGGCGAAATATGCGGGCCGGCGATGCAAAGACGGTGATCTGGTCGCTGTCGCAGGCGGCGGCGATACGGTTTCCGCCCTCAATCATGCAGGCGCAGCCGATGATTTTACATTCATTTCAACCGCTGGCGGGGCTTTTCTCGAATGGATGGAAGGCAAAGCGCTACCGGGTATTGAAATCTTAAAACGATAATGCCAATGAGCGCATTGGAGGGATAAATTATGGACATGCAACAACTCAACGCGGTCGCCGTTAAGATGGTGGAAAATGGGCAAGGCCTTTTGGCCGCAGACGAGTCCACGGGTACAATCAAAAAACGCTTTGATTCAATCGGTACAGAATCGACATTTGAAAAACGCCGCGATTGGCGGGAAATGCTGTTCCGGACAGACAAAGCCATGCGCGACCACATCTCCGGTGTTATTCTTTACGATGAGACCATTCGCCAAACCGCCAAAGACGGCACTACCATGGTGGATTTGATCCGCTCACACGATTCCATACCCGGCATTAAGGTCGATATGGGCACGACGCCGCTGGCGGGCCGCCCCGGCGAGACTATTACGCAGGGCCTTGACGGTCTGCGTGAGCGCCTCGCAGAATATTATGATCTTGGCGCGCGTTTCGCGAAATGGCGCGCTGTTATCGAGATCTCGCACCCGGATACAAGTGTTGGCGTCACCCCGTCCCGCGGCGCTGTCAAAGCCAATAATCATGCTTTGGCGCGTTATGCTGCGCTGTGCCAAGAAGCGAATATTGTGCCGATTGTCGAACCTGAAGTGCTGATGGGCGGTTATCATACGGTTGAACGCTGCCACGAGGTCACAGAGCAAGTTCTCAATTCCCTATTCACGGAACTATATGAGCAAGGCGTCAAGCTGGAAGGCATCGTTTTGAAGCCCAATATGGTTGTTGCCGGTAGAAAATGCCCGGTTCAGCCCAGCGCCGAAGAGGTCGCGGAGCGCACAGTCAAAGTCCTGAAAGATACAGTCCCGTCATCTGTACCCGGCATTGCGTTTCTCTCCGGCGGACAAGACAATGAGGACGCGACGAAACATCTCGATATTATGAATAAGATCGGTAACTTTACTTGGAGCCTGACCTATTCTTATGGACGCGCGCTGCAACAATCAGCCTTATTCGCATGGAGCGGCAAAGACGAAAATTATGACGCCGCGCAAAAAGCGTTTTATCACCGCGCCCATATGAACGGCCTTGCCTCAACCGGCAATTGGAGCGAAGCGCAAGAAACGGCAGGATAAACCTTTAGGCAGTGCTACCATATTAGGATGGATCCATCATGAATACGACCGCATTAGAATCAGCCATCAGTAGCGCGTGGGATACACGCGCAGAGCTGTCACCCAATACCAAAGGAGAAACCCGCGACGCCGTAGAGGCGGCTATTCTTGGCCTTGATAGCGGAGAGCTTCGCGTGGCCTCGAAATCCGGTAATGGTGACTGGATTGTCCATGAATGGCTGAAAAAGGCCGTCCTGCTTGGTTTCCGCCTAAACGCTAACCGGATCATGTCCGGCGGCCCGGACGCGGGTAATTGGTGGGACAAAGTTCCGAGTAAATTTGAGGGCTGGGGCGCGGCTGAGTTTTCAAGCGCAGGCTTTCGCGCCGTGCCCAATGCCGCCGTGCGGCGCGGGGCCTATGTAGCGCCTGATGCCGTCTTGATGCCGTCCTATGTCAATATTGGCGCCTATGTCGACGAAGGCACAATGGTCGATACGTGGACAACGGTCGGCTCCTGCGCGCAAATTGGCAAAAATTGTCATTTATCCGGCGGCGTCGGCATTGGCGGCGT
Organism: uncultured Caulobacterales bacterium; assembly: GCA_964352275.1. GTDB lineage: Bacteria > Pseudomonadota > Alphaproteobacteria > Caulobacterales > Maricaulaceae > JACOMS01. Next base: position 13,010 of record CAYGRF010000019.1, on the reverse strand, counting down.
CTTGGAGCCGCTACAAGCGTCTCCGGTTATTATTGAAGATAATTGCTTTATCGGCGCGCGTAGCGAAGTTGCCGAAGGCGTTATCGTGCGCGAAGGCGCTGTCCTCGCCATGGGTGTATTTCTCTCGCAATCGACAAAAATCTATAACCGCGCCACAGGAGAATTCTCCTACGGCGAAGTTCCCGCTTATTCTGTGGTGGTCCCGGGAAGCTTGCCGTCAAGTGACGGCTCTCACAGCCTAGCCTGCGCAGTTATTGTAAAAACTGTCGACGCCAAAACCCGGTCGAAAACCGGGGTGAATGAGCTTCTGCGGAACTAACGGCGGCCCTTACGCTTTCGCAGGACCTGTCGAGACAGCGACGATAGCCGCCCGTAATGTGCGCTCGCCAATAGTAAACCCCGTCTGCATGACCTCTGCCACATAGCCTTTATCTTCATCCGACGGGATTTGCGCAACCGCTTGATGGACATTGGGGTCAAATTTAGACCCCTTGCCGGGAACGGCCTTGATTCCGTGACGCGCGAGAACCGCCATTAGATCTTTTTCTGTCAGCTCAATACCGTCTAATAGGTTTTTCGCATTACCACCCATATCCTCTTTAGCTTTTCCGTCGAGCGTTAACAGCGCGCGCGCCAGATTGTCGTGCAGAGATAATATATCACCGGCGAGCCGCTCTATGCCGTACAGCTTGGCGGCGGCGACTTCCCGCTCAGCCCGGCGTTTAACATTTTCAGTCTCTGCCATGGCGCGCAAAGCTTGGTCCTTTGTGTTGGCCAGTTCGGTTTGCAGCGCCTCTATGGCTTGCTGCGGCGTTGGCTCGGGTTCATCGCCCGCATTATCGTCGGCGCGGTTTTCAACACCGTCCAACGCCTTATTGATCTCGGCCTGCAATGCATCGAGCTCGGCATCCGTGGGCAACGGCGCATCTCCTTTAGGAGTCTCAATATTTGTATCTTTGGATTTTCCTGACATTGTCAGCTCCTGATGATTTTACATTTAAACATTATAACGCCCGCCAAGCAAACGGCCAACAAGCTGAGCTGTATAATCGACCATAGGAATAATGCGAGCATAATTAAGCCGGGTCGGTCCAATAACGCCAACGGCCCCTATGATGTGTTTATCCGAGTTACGGTAAGGCGCAACGACAACGCTAGACCCGGATAAAGAAAATAAAGGATTTTCCGTTCCAATGAAAATCTTCACGCCGTCAGCGTCTTCGGCTTGGTCAAGCAGCGCGATTAAATCCTCTTTGCGCTCCAAATCCTCAAATAGCATTTGAATCCGGTCCAAATCCGTTTGCGCTTCAAGATTATCCAAGAGCTGCGCGCGGCCGCGAACGATCAGTGAGCGGGCCGTCGTTTCCTCCGGTCCGGCGGACCATGTGGCCAGGCCCTGTTCAATCAGCCCCCCAGCGGCGCGGTCAATCTCGGCTTGGCCGCTTTTAATCTCGGCTAAAATATCTGCGCGCGCTTCATCAAGACGCCGCCCCCGCAAACGCGCGGATAAAAAATTCCCCGCACGCTCAAGGGACGCGGGCGGCAAGCCGGGCGGGCGGCCCATAAGGCGGTTTTCGACGTGGCCATCGGCATAGACAATCACAGCCAATGCCTGGTCTCCGTCCAAATTGACAAATTCAACATGTTTAACCGCTCCGGCGGTTTTCGGGGGCCGCGTGGGCGTTAGGACAAGCCCTGCCCCGCCTGCCAGTCCCGCCAGCATGCTAGACGCTTGCTTGAGCATCATGTCAGGAGTGTCGCTATCAGCGGCAAGCCGGGCTTCAAGCTGCTTGCGCTCTGCCGCCGAAATATCGCCAGTTTCCAAAAGACCGTCTACAAATAACCGTAGGCCTTGCTGGGTTGGCACGCGTCCCGCGCTGACATGAGCAGAGCTGAGCAAGCCAAACCGCGCCAAATCTGCCATTGTGTTGCGGATCGTCGCTGGCGATAATTGTAGGTCTTGTTTCAGGGCCAGTGTGCGCGAGCCTACAGGCTGACCGGATTCAAGATACGCGTCGACAATATCCCGAAAAACGCCGCGCGCGCGCGCGTCCAAATCAGAGAGATTAAATTGCGGTGTGATGACACTCATGTCCTGTCATGTGGGCAAACGCACACTGTATTCAAGGGCTAATCCTCGGTTTTTAACTGGCTCATTGCGGTGGTCTGCGATAAGGGGACGATGAATCACCAAAAGAGAGACTTATGCGCCCCAATAACCGCTCACGCGATGCCCTACGGACAATTGAACTTATCCCCGGAGTGTCAAAATACGCCGAAGGGTCATGCCTTGCCAAATTCGGCGATACCCATGTTTTGTGCACGGCCAGTGTTGACGAGAACGTACCGCGCTGGATGAAGGGTAAGGGCAAAGGCTGGGTCACCGCAGAATATGGCATGCTGCCCCGCGCCACCCATACGCGCAATGGCCGCGAAGCCGCGCGCGGCAAACAGGGCGGGCGCACGGTTGAGATTCAGCGCCTGATTGGCCGCTCTTTGCGGGCCGCTATTGACCTTGAGGCGCTGGGCGAGCGCCAGATTGTGATTGATTGCGACGTTATGCAAGCGGACGGGGGCACGCGGACAGCCTCCATCACCGGAGCATGGGTTGCGCTTTATGAGGCCTGCGAAGGTCTTGTCGCTCAAGGACTTTTAGAGACAAACCCTATAACCGATAAAATGGCCGCTGTATCCTGCGGAATTGTCGACGGTGAGTGCCGCCTCGATTTAGAATATACCGAAGACAGCGCCGCGCAAGCCGACGCAAATTTTGTCCTGACCGAAACCGGCGGCGTCATCGAAGTGCAAGCCAGCGCAGAAGAGACGCCTTTTACGGCCGATGAAATGGCAGAGCTGATGCGGCTTGCCGGAAAAGGCATTGGCGAGCTTTGCGCGTTGCAAGCCAAGGCGGCCGGGTAAAACTTATCCCACCTGCCCTCTGTGGCGGAGTTTATGATCTGCTAGGACGCAGGCCAGCATCGCTTCGGCCACGGGCACAGCGCGAATACCCACACATGGGTCGTGACGGCCTTTGGTGCGCAGATCGATCTCTTCGCCGCGCGCATTGACAGATTGTACAGGCGTTAAAATCGAAGATGTCGGTTTAATCGCAATACGGACAACAATCTCGTCGCCATTGGATATGCCGCCTAAGATGCCGCCGGAATGATTGGAGAGAAAGACAGGTTTTCCGTCTTTCATGCGCATTTCGTCCGCATTTTGCGTGCCTGAATATGCGGCGGCTGCGAAGCCATCGCCAATTTCCACACCCTTGGCAGCGTTAATTGACATCATGGCGCTAGCAAGGTCGCTATCAAGCTTTGCGTATACGGGCGCGCCCCACCCGGCGGGAACGCCGCTGGCGCGCACTTCAACGGTTGCGCCGACCGAATTGCCGGATTTGCGCATGCCGTCGAGATAGTCAGCCCAGACCTTGGCCATAGACGCGTCCGGGCACCAAAACGGATTATTTGAGGTCTCCGTCCAATCGCGCTGATCGGCGGATAATTTATGCTCGCCAATTTGGATGACCGCGCCGCGCAGCACCACATCCGGCCCTATAACTTTCCGCGCCACAGACCCGGCGGCCACCCGGCTCGCCGTCTCGCGCGCGCTGGAGCGTCCGCCCCCTCGGTAATCCCGAATGCCGTATTTGGCATCATAGGTCATATCGGCGTGACCTGGGCGGTACTGATCTTTTATCTCTGAATAATCCCGTGAGCGCTGATCTGTGTTTTCAATCATCAGGCTGATCGGCGTGCCGGTGGTTTTACCGTCAAACACGCCGGACAGAATTTTAACCGCATCAGGCTCATTGCGCTGTGTCACAAACCGCGACGTTCCCGGACGGCGTTGATCCAAATAGGTTTGAATGTCTTCCGGCGACAGCGCAAGTCCCGGAGGGCAGCCATCGACAACGCAGCCAATCGCAGGCCCGTGGCTCTCTCCCCACGTTGTAAACCGAAATAAATGTCCGAATGTATTATGCGACATAGAGGTCTTTTAGCGGCCTCTATCCACGGCGGCTAGCCTAAACACCGCTGATTTAAAAGATATTGAGCGGGTGTCCAAAAAAGACGAGCTCAGCTCGCCTTTAAGTGTGAAGGTCAAGCCGCCTTACTTTTCAGCAGCGAGTGCCTCTTCGGCGTCCTTTAAAGCCTTGCGGGCTTTTTCTATTTTACGCCGGGTATTCGCGCTAATACCTTCGCCGGACATGCCCTCGGCTTCGTCAAGCAATCCAGAGGCTGCGGATACCATTGTTTTTGCGCGTAAGGTTTCTGTCATCGGCTCGCCGTCCTGATCAAAAGTAAACGCCATCGAATCAGATGAGGAATAGGTAAAGACCTGAACATCTTTATTACTTTTACCGTCTTTATCCGTGCGAACGATAACGTGTTTTTGATGGGGGTACTGACCGCCTTTAATGTCTTCGGTTAATACGCGAATGCGTTTCTCCATAGTCTCTTCACTATCGTCGCCCATGACTATGACTTCGATATTTCTATCGCCGTCATGCTGGCCAAGAACGTCTATGCGGGTATGCCCATGTTGACCTTCAATATCGCCGGGGTCGATTTCTGTGCGTGAGCCGTCTGTACCAATAGAATAGGCTTTGGGTTTACCGCCATCGCTGATGATTTCATAATGCTTTTCGGTTTTGCCGCCGTCATTCCACTTTATCACCTGTTTGATTGTCTTTTTACCCGTTGTTCCGTCTGCCATCGGCTCCGGTGTTTGCGGGGTTGGCGGCGCGCCGGGAGTGGGCGCTGCAAAGGTAATCGGCGCGGTCAGCAAAGCTGCGCCGAGCAATAGCATCCCCGCGCCAAGGCGCGCGCTGAGCGGTGTTTGTGTCGGTGTGTGTTTCATCATCATAAGTCTCTCCTTTAAGGGATGATAGATTGTCAGGCCGATGGGGGCCGGGGTGTAAAGGCGGCTGGCACGCCGCGCCGATTGCACAAGTGTTTCGGCGTAGAGTTGGCGGTCTTGGCCGCTTTTGCCGGTAACGCGAAGAACAAAGGCATCACAGGCAGCTTCTTGGTCAGCGCGAAACTTTCGCGCCGCGTAATGAATAAGCGGGTTGGGCCAATTGACCGTGCGAAATAATAGGCAAGCCATCGCGGCCCAAAGATCACGGCGCTGAATGTGTCCCATTTCGTGGAGCAGAGCGAAATGTTGTTGATCCGGTGTGAAATTATCTTCGAAATCTTTCGGCACGATAATCACAGGCCGAATGAGCCCGGCAACTAACGGGCCCTCTTCTCCGCGAGAGCGGCGAATATGCGGCATACGCGGGAAACCGAGCTGATCTGAAGCGCGTTTGGCGGCCCAAACCGCGCGGCCAGAAAGAGGCTCGCTCTCTTTAAGACTGCGGTTCATAAAGCGCTTTTGCTGTATGAGCTGAAAGACAAACCAAAGAACCGCGCCGCCCAGCCATACACATATGAGGATTGCCGCATAATTTATCGGCTCTGCGCTATAGATGGCCGCGTTTGGTAGGCCGTCACTATACACACTCTGCGCGGGCGGCGGGACCGAGGCGGAGCTAAAAGGCGTGGCCGTTTGGGGCGGCAGCCATATCGCCGGAACCATTAGGGTTGGCATAAAGACCCGGATAAGCGGGAGCGCCCAGAGGGCATAGGCAGCTCCCGCTCCGAACCGCTTGGCAAAGGGACGCCTGATAAGCAGGACAAAGCCCGTCAGCAGCGTGATCGCGATCCCAGTTTGCACGGCCCATGTCAAAACCCCCTCAGCGTTCATTTTTAAGCTCCGCAATCAGGGCTTCAAGCTCGGCTATATCGTCTTGAGTCAGGCTTTGGCTTTCAGCGAGGTGTGCGACAAGCGGCGCGGCTTTGCCGCCAAAAAGGCGATCTGATAACCGCCGCGCAGCCTTTGCAGCATAATCACTGCGCGAGATCAGCGGGGCATAGAGATAACGGCGTCCGTCTTGGGCGGTCGATAAAGCCTTCTTGTCAACAAGCCGGGATAGTAATGTCTTGATTGTGCGAATATTCCAATCCGTTTTGGCTTCAAGCCGCGCGGATATATCACTGGCCGCCAAGGGGCTTTTATCCCACAACACTTCCATGACGCTAAGCTCGGCTTGAGAAATATTTTTACGCACGGCAACACCCATATGATTACGTTTGTAGTCTTATATGTGACTACAGGTGTAGTCAATTGGCATTTCATGACAATTTAGACAGGGTTTAAGGTGATATCCCGCCGGGGAGTTTCGCATCGGGTCCGCGCGAATATAGCGGCGTGGCCGGATAGAGGCTGGGCGAGCGGCCTACGGAGAGGCGGCACAGGGCGGGCCCGTCTACCACTGTAGAGAATGGACTTTCCATGCCTAAAAGCGGCACCCCGTCGCCAACACACATATCACACCCAAACTGCGCAATCGCGGCGCGGGCATCCTTGATATCTTGGGTAATCGGCGGGGAGGTTTCATGGCCCCTGTCATAAACAGCCCAAGTGGCCTGTCCGCGCCGAACATCCATGATGCTGGCAACGCGGTATTTTTTACTCGCATCTGCTTGCACGGCTAAACACTCCAGCGCGGACACTCCAATAACAGGCGTGCTGCGCGGCAGGGCAAACCCCTTAGCAAAGGCCAATGCGACACGTAGGCCCGTAAAACTGCCCGGCCCCGTGCAAACAGCGACTTGCTCAATATCAGCGGGATCAAGAGTAGCGGCGCTCATAATCTCAGAAACCATCGGCGCAAGGCGTTCAGCATGGCCGCGGCCAATATCTTCGGAATTAGACGCCAATACCCGGCCGTCTTTGACCAGCGCTGCCGTGCAATGCCTATTTGCCGTATCAAGACCGAGTATGATCATGTCGGACCTAAGCTTTAATTAGGCCGCCTGTTCCACGCTGGTGACTTCGGGCACATAGTGCCTGAGAAGGTTTTCAATCCCGGATTTCAAGGTCATGGCCGATGACGGGCACCCGGCGCAAGCGCCGCGCATTTGTAAAAACACTGTGCCTTCTTTGTCGTCAAAATATTTAAATACAATATCGCCGCCATCTTGGGCCACCGCAGGCCGTACGCGAAGCTCAATTAATTCTTTGATCTGTTCTACGATTTCGGCGGTCTCGCCTTCATATGTCCGCTCGTCTTCGGCTTCGTGGTTGATTTGATCCGTAAGCGGTTCTCCCCCCGCCACAAAAAAGTCCATGATCGCGCCGAGAACAGCGGGCTTGAGGTGCTTCCATTCGGAATCGTCTGACTTCGTCACGGAAACAAAGTCCGCGCCCATAAATACCCGCGTCACATCCGGGATCATAAACAGCATTTCCGCCAGCGGCGCACCGGACACATTGCTCCCGCGTTCAAAATCAAGCGCAGGGCGACCGGAGCCAGCAACGTCTCTGCCGGGGAGGAACTTTAGCGTCGCCGGATTGGGCGTATCTTCGGTTTGGATAAACATATGTGTCTCCTTGAGTTGCTTTATAAATGGCTATTATCAGCAGAAACTGCAAGACCTCTTATGATGAGATTTTAATCCCCTCCCATGAGTTCACCCCGCAAAGCGCAAGGCCGATACGGTTAAGATTGCGCGCGCCGACTTAAATCGATATGAGAAGGCTCCGTTCATAAAAGGCCCAACCATGTCCCGCGCAATTTTTCTCACATTATCTATTTCAGCACTTGCTCTGGCGGCATGCCAACCGAGTTCGAGCTCAGACGGCGCACTAAACAGTCAGCCATCTTTCCTAACCGCAAATCCCGGGCCCGGAAAATTGACGCCGGAAATTCTCCATAGCGACCCATCGCTAAACGGACCCGTGCTGCGCAGCCCTGCGATTTCGCCGGACGGCTCTATGGTCACAGTTTTGCAGGGGCGCGAGACTGACGCCAATCAACAAGACCTCTGGGCCTATGATCTGGAGACCGGCGAGGGACGCTTACTGGTCAGCTCAACAGATTTACTCGGCGCGCCGGAAACCTTATCCGAGGAAGAGAGAAACCGCCGTGAGCGCGCGCGAGAATATGGCACTGGTATTGTATCTTATGCCTGGGCAGGCCCGCAGCGGCTTTTGTTTCCGCTCGGCGGCGATATTTATATTTATGATCTTGGCACGCAAACATCGCAACAAGTGACCGCGACCAAAGGGTTTGAAACCGATGCCAAAGTGACATCGTCAGGGCAATATGCCGCCTATGTGCGGAGCAATAACCTCTTTGTAAAAGACCTATCCACCGGTCTTGAGCGGCAGCTCACGGACGGGGCTACGGAGACAATCCGTAACGCTACGGCCAGCTTTGTTGTCCAGGAAGAGCTTGCCCGGTCAACGGGCTATTGGTGGTCGCCGGATGAGACGCGGCTTGCCTATACACAAATCGATGAAAGCCCGGTTGTCATCGAGAACCGCCTTGAATTTGGCGCGGACGGCGTCAAAAATATTTCCCAGCGCTACCCCTTTGCCGGGACGCCAAATGCGACCATCAAACTCGGCATTGTCTCCCGCGCAGGCGGGGAGACACTCTGGGCTGATATTGGCAGTGACCCGGATGTCTATTTAACCCGCGCGGCTTGGAGCAGTGACAGCACGAAGCTCTATGCCGGCATATTAGCGCGGGATCATAAATCTCATAAAATCCTGTCGATTGATGCGGCAACAGGCGCGTCAACGCTCTTGTTTGAAGAAACCAGCCCGACTTGGATTAACATCCGATCAAACTTCTCCGCGCTCTCATCCGGCGGATTTTTATTCTCAAGCGAGCAAAGCGATCTACGGCAAATTTTCAAACTCGGCGATGACGGGGTTTTATCAGCGGTGACGCCCGACACGATGCGGGTTGACCGCATTGCCTGTATCAATGATGCGCCCGAAGACGGATCAGCCGGGCAGGTCTATTTTAGCGGCTGGAAAGACAACCCGCTCGAGACGCATATTTTCCGGGTTGATTTAAGCGGAGAGAATTTAGCGCAATTAACCAGCGGCGAAGGGCGGCACAGCGCCAGCTTTGCCGGGAATTGTTCACGCTTTATCGGGACATTTTCAAATCCCGACACCCCGCCGCAAACCCGCGCTTTTGATAATACGGGGCAGCCTTTGGCGTGGCTGAATGAAAACACACTCGGCAGTGACCATCCCTACGCGCCTTATCTTGACGCGCATATAACGCCGGAATACGGGCAAATTCCCGCCGAGGACGGAACGCCGCTTGATTATGTTTTGTACAAGCCCGTTGATATGAAGCCCGGCGAAAAACGCCCATCGATCACCATTGTTTACGGCGGCCCGGGCGTACAGCGCGTTGACAAGGGCTGGAGCCGCAAACACTTCTCCCGCATGCTGGCCCATCACGGCTTTGTTGTCTTCCAGCTTGATAATCGGGGCGCAACAAACCGCGGCAAAGCCTTTGAGGATCATCTTTACCGCGCGATGGGCAAGGCCGAAGTTGTTGACCAGATTGTGGGCGCGCAGTGGCTCGCAGCGCAAGACTTTATCGACCCAGCGCAAATGGGCGTTTATGGGTGGTCTTATGGCGGCTATATGAGCCTGCATATGCTCGCGCAGACAGACCTGTATAAAGCCGGCGTTTCCGGCGCGCCGGTCACAGACTGGGCGCTGTATGATACGGCTTACACAGAGCGCTATCTTGGCGACCCGAATCCCGGCACGCCCAATTATACGCAAGGGGCCTATGAAAACGGCGCGGTGTTTGCGCATATCGACGGGCTGACAGAACCGTTCTTGCTGATTCACGGCATGGCCGATGATAATGTGGTCTTTCGCCACTCGATCAAGCTTATGGACGCGATGCAAAAGCGCGGCGCGCAAAATATGCACGTCATGACCTATCCCGGCGAAAAGCACGGTTTCCGGCAAACGCCGAACCGGATTCACCGCGACCGACAAATCCTGGAGTTCTTTTTGGACGAGCTGAAGCCATAAGGTTTTAGCGATGGGATTTTAGCCATAGGGTTTCAGAGGCGATAATTATCAACATATGACTCAATCTGTTTTCCATATCGACCCTGAATACCGAACCGCCATTATGGATGAACTTCGGGGTATAGAAGCCCGCGAAGAGGTGAAAATCCTGTTTGCAATTGAGAGCGGCAGCCGGGCTTGGGGCTTTCCCTCCCCGGACAGTGATTATGACGCCCGCTTTGTCTATGTACGCAAACCCGATTGGTATTTATCTTTGACACCGGGGCGCGACGTTATTGAACTCCCGATAGATGATCTTTTAGATATTAATGGCTGGGATATTCACAAGGCCCTGAACCTGTTGATGAAATCCAACCCGGTCATGCTGGAATGGCTGTCCAGCCCCATACACTATATGTGGGACGCGGATATATGTAGCCGTCTCACCGCATTTTCGCGTCAAGTCTCTCACGCTGCCGCTTGTATTTATCATTACCGGAGCGTCGCGGCCAAACAATGGGACCGCCATGTTGAAGGCAAGGACGCCATCAATCTTAAGAAATATTTTTATATCTTGCGTCCAGCCTTGGTATTGCGCTGGATACGCTTGCACCCGGACATTATTCCGCCCATGAACTTTCCGGCCTTAATGGCGGGAACAGATTTACCGCCAGAGATAACCACCCAGATTGATAGCCTGCTTGCCCGGAAACGCGCAGCAAAAGAAACAGGCCTGTCGGCGCGGTGGCCGGACATTGACGCCTTTATTCAAAGCCAGCTCGCTTGGGGTTTTGACCATGCCAAAGACTTTAAACCAGGCCGCAAAGATAAGCTCGATGATGCCAATGCGCTTTTCCGCAACATTGTAAAATCAACATGGGGCGAATTTTAAGCTAGACTTAACAGGGCGGGCGCGCCAGTCAGGGTTCTCATCATTGGAACCCGGTCATGTCCGATCAGTTTGCTGCGTTTCAGCACATGTCTTAACAGCGGTATTTTGGATCGCGCTTTCTCACCGCTTTCGCTGTGCAAATCGTCTCGGTCGCCGTTGCGTGGCAGATTTATGATCAAACTCAAAATGCCGCGCTGCTGGGCTGGATTGGTCTGGTTCAGTTTCTCCCGGCGCTTTTGCTTGTGATTGTGACCGGGATGGCCGCCGATAAGCTTGGGCGGCGCTTGGTCATGGGCGTTTCCATTTTGCTTCTCGGCGCATGCGCCGGGGTTATTTTGCTCATGGCTTTAACGGGTCATTTTCGCCCCATATGGGTCTTGGGCGTCCTGACCGTTTTTGGCATTGCCCGGGCCTTTTTATCACCCGCATCCGCGTCTCTGGTTGTCAATATCGTCCCGCGCGAAGATTTTACCAATGCCATAGGGTGGATCACATCGTCTTGGCAATTGGCCTCAATATTAGGGCCCGCCGCTGGCGGGCTTCTCTACGGCGTGTCTGCGGTTACGGCTTATACATGCGCGGCGATTATTTTTGCCGCGTCGGCAGTTCTGATTTTCTCGATCCCGAAACCTGAGCAAGTCATGGATAAAGAGCCGACAAGCCTGAATACGCTGCTCGGCGGATTTCGTTATGTGTGGAAACAAAAAATTGTCTTAGGCGCCATTTCACTGGATTTGTTTGCGGTGCTTTTAGGCGGAGCGGTTGCGCTGCTCCCCATATATGCCCGCGATATTTTAGAGCTGGGGCCGACCGGTCTGGGTCTTTTGCGCGCGGCCCCCGGTATCGGCGCGGTTATTATGATTATCTTTCTCACGCGGTTTCCCATCAAAGATCATGCCGGGATTATCCTGTTTGCGACCGTTGCCTTGTTTGGCATTGCCACAGCGGTGTTCGGCGTATCGACCCTTGCGTGGGTGTCCATTATCGCCCTGATATTCATCGGCGCATTTGATATGATCAGCGTCTATATCCGCGAAATCCTATTGCAGCTTTGGACGCCTGATGACGTAAGGGGCCGCGTCAATGCGGTGAATTCCATTTTCCTCGGCGCATCGAACGAGCTTGGTGAGGCGCGCGCCGGTTTTATGGCCGCGAAATGGGGCGCGATTTTCACCGTTGTTGGCGGCGGGATTGCCGCCATTGGTGTATCTGCTTTGTGCGCACGGCTGTTTCCGGCTTTACGCAAAACACGGCACTTGGACGACTCGCGCCATCACACAGGCGCATAACCGCGCCGTAAGCATGGGTCTTTGCTCGCATCTCGCCTTGGCGGCGCGCTATAACACATATATTAAAAATTCTGTTTTTTAAACTAAAGATGCCCGCCAACATCACACCGGATGGGTGACGGAATATAGGGGGCGAGAATCATCTGGCCCGGTCTCAAGGCGCGGGGCGGTGGACGGCGCAAAGACGCCATGCGGCATGCCCAGCGCGATTGACAGTTCAAGGTCCTGAATACAATGAAACGCCTTCATCATCGGGCCAAGCAAAGCGGCCCAGAGATCAAATGGCGCGATATGGCTAAGGGGCTCTCCATCAATTAACGAAGAGCCTTGCCCGCGTAATTCATCCGGCGTGAGCCCGATAGGGCCGGGCACGGGAAAGACCCCGCAGCTTGAGCCGCAGCCTTGCCTGTCATTACGGTCTTTAAAGCGCGCATGTTTTGAGAGGCTGCCCCGCTTTATGACCGCAAGCCGAAACACGCCTTGCGCGGCGGTTTTAATGCCGGAGCGCGCCGGAGTTAAACCCGTATTGCGGCGCGAGCGCGAGCGCGCTCCATGGCCTGCGCGGGCGGGCTCATCTGTTTCAAAATTGCTATCCGTATTTATCTTGGCCGCACGGCGCTCCCACCGCCGCAAAGCACGCTCTCCGCCAAGCTCCTCCAGAACGCTTTGCCGCCAGCCTGCATCACGCTGCAAGCGGGCGCGCAGCCAGAGCTCAAAGTTTTGCCGCTCGGTTTTATAAAGGCCGCGCAATTGTTTTTTCAATGCGCGCAATAACTTGCCTGCGCCGCGCCGGTGCAGCGAGGCCGCCAAGTGGTTCATACCGGCGGCAAGCGCGGCATAAACCACATGAGTCCCGGCCGCGCCGGGCAGCGCGTTAATATGAGGATTAGAGCGTTTTGCGGTTGAATAGATTCATTTATGGGATTCCCTTTTGTTTT
>CAYGRF010000018.1:0-27555 GCA_964352275.1 uncultured Caulobacterales bacterium | reverse complement strand
CCGGAACGGATCAATATACCGTATTTGAACAGGCGGCCCGTCGTCACAATTTGCACGGCAGGAACTGCTAACCCTAAGGCGCATGGACAGGTAATGATCAATACGGCAATAGCGTTAAGCGCCGCCGTGCGTAAATCACCGCCAGCCAACAGCCATCCCAGAAATGTCAACAGCGCCACCGAGTGAACAATCGGCACATAGGCGCGCGCGGCGCGGTCAGCAATGCGGACATAGCGGCCCTTTTTTTGCTCGCCCAGTTCAACCATCTGCGTAATTTCGGATAGAAAACTATCGGAATGGACAGCAATCGCCTGCACAGTTAGCGGCACCGAAATATTGGTCGTCCCGGAATATAGAACATCACCGGGGCCATAAGATTGCGGCGCGGTCTCGCCGGTGGCAATTTGCATATCAATGTGCGATTCGCCTTTTTCAATGCGGCAATCCACAGGAATGCGCTGCCCGGCGGGAATGAGCAAGTGATCCCCGACAGCGATGGTTTTTGCCGGAACCGTTTCGATCGCGCCTGTGCTCAAAATTCGGGTCGCTGATGTGACTTGGAGCGCCGCTAATTGACGCGCAGCCTCTCCGGTTTTTAGCCGCAGTCTTGCGTCCAAATAGCGCCCGATGAGCAACAGGAACAGCAGCATAACCGCTGCATCAAAATAAGTTTCGGGATTGCCTTTTACAGTTTCATAAACGCTCAGACTACAGGCCAATATCAAGGCCAGCGATATGGGCACATCCATATTGGTTTGCTTGGATTTCAGAGCGCCCCACGCTGATTGAAAGAACGTGCGGCCCGCATACATAACAGTGGGCAAGGCTATGGCGGCTGAAATCCAATGAAAGAGCGAATGGGTCGATACCTGCATTTCCCCATTGCCAGACCAGACTGCAATCGACAAAAGCATCACATTCATCGCTGCAAACCCAGACACGGCCATAGCCCGAAGCAAACCTTTGAGCACTTCCTCGGACTGCGTCTGTGATACGGAAATGTCATAAGGAGCAGCGCCAAATCCTAAATCAGAGAGCTTGGCAATAATCTGTTGCGGCATAAGCTGCGTTCCGGCCCAAGCAACACGCAAGCGCAGGGTGGATAGGTTCATGCGGACGTGCTTGACGCCCGGCAAAACGGATACGCCGCGTTCAATTTTATTCAGGCAGCCCGCGCAGTGCGCGCCTTGGACTATCAATTCCAAAGACCGCAGGCCGTCTTTGCCTGTCTCGACATATGGCGATAGGTCAAGCTGCATGCCCAAGGGATCCGTCGCCGCAATGGGGACATCTTGTAGCCCTGACGGACAGCCCAAAGGCATGCCTGATATGGGCTTGAGCGTTCCCATTAAGGACGCTGAATGCTGTGCGTAAATTTAAATGTCTCATCACCGCGCGACGCGGCCGCGCGCAATTGCCATTGCCCGCGCACATCCTGTCCAATCGAAGCGATATACAAACCGGCTGCGGTGTGGGGTTTAAAGGTTAGCGGCTTGTCCGCATCTAAATCTGTCGGGTGCCGCAAAGCCCCGTCAACACGAAGGCCTTCAATGGCGCGTCCCATATCATCCGTAAATTTGACAATGATTTGGCCCTCGCCGCTGGTGTCTTCTATCGTGTTGGCCGACACGTTCCACCCAAGCTCTGTCTGAGCTTTACGCGCGGCAATGGTCTGATTATATTCAAGGCCCTGCCGGTAAGAGCCTTTCACATCTTCGCCGCTGAAGGATGTCACAGCCGAATAGAGAAAATATCCATTGACGGCGAATATGACACCGAAAAAAGCCAAAATCATAAACAGGACATGCTTACCCGTAAGCTCCCGCCCAGCGCGTTTGGTCTTACTCATTATTTTGGCCCTCCGCTTATGAAGATTGCCCGCGACGATGTTGTCACGCCTGTGTCTTTATCGGTTATCGTGAATGTAAAATTACTTTTTTGCTCCAAATCTGCAAGCTGCGCCTCAGACACATAAACTTTAAAATCTACGGTCTGATCAGCGGGGACGGTGAGTGTAATCATATCAACATCCTGCCGCTGCCCGGCAACCGTGATCATCGGCGATGGGAGTTGATCGGCCTGCAAGGAAAGCTGCCGGGCGTGCGCAGCCTTATTAAGTACCTTAATCGTATACCCATTTCTCACACTGCCATCAGACAGTGTCACATAATTGGGTTGCCGGTCACGCAGCACATTCATGTCAAGTGTGGAACGGTTAAGCAGCGAAAACAGCATAAGCCCGCCAACGGCGGAAAACAAAACGGCATAAATCACGGTGCGCGGACGCACGAGATTAAAGCGGCTTTTTTCGCCTGCCATGCGGCGCTGAACATTCGCGTCGGTATCAAAAGCGATTAAACCTTTGGGCCTATCGATTTTGACCATAATTTCATCGCAGGCATCAATACAGAGAGAACACCCAATACATTCCAATTGCAGCCCATCGCGAATATCAATACCGACAGGACAAACGGCTACGCATTGGCGGCAATCAATACAATCCCCGCGGCCCTCCCATGTTGCACCTTTTTTATGCGGCCCGCGCGGCTCACCGCGATCATAGCGGTAGGTGACATTCAGCGCCTCTTCGTCGATCATCGCGGCTTGAATACGCGGCCAAGGGCACATGTAAGTACAGACCTGCTCGCGCATATGACCCGCCAGCCAATAGGTCGTAAATGTCAAAATCGCTGCAAACACATAGGACGTCAAAGGCGCATGACCCGTCAGGAAATCTCGGGCGATTGTCGGCGCGTCATGAAAATAGAGTATCCACGCGCCGCCGGTTATCGCGGCGACAAACAGCCATGTTAAATGCTTTCCGCCCTTTTTGAAAATTTTCTTAGCAGTCCAAGGGGCTTTATCGAGCTTCATGCGCGCATTGCGATCGCCCTCGAAAAACTTTTCGACTTGAATAAAAAGATCCGTCCAAATGGTTTGCGGACACGCATAGCCGCACCACACACGGCCAAACAAAGAGGTCGCCAAAAATAACCCCAGAGCCGCAAGGATGAGTAGCCCCGTTATGTAATAAACCTCTTGGGGCCAAATCTCGATAAAGAAAAAATAAAACCGAGCATTTTCAAAATCAACAAGAACCGCTTGAGACGGTTGATCCGGGCCGCGGTCCCACCGTATCCACGGCGTAATATAGTAAATACCCAGCAGGACAAAGAGCGCAAACCACTTAATATTGCGGTAAAAGCCATGGGCCAATTTTGGGTATAGCTTGACCCGCTTCGCATAAAGACTTTGCGGTGTGGACGGGGATGTGGCAACGGCCAGAGATTGCTCAACGCCCGGTGCCGCTTTTTTGCGCGGCTCCGTATTGTCAATGATTGTGGTCATAATAACTGCTATTGCATTCCATCAATATTCGGAGCGGCTAACGGCGTATCTTCACCGCCGCCGAGCGCGTGGACATAAACAGCAAGCGCTGTCACCATTTCAGGGGCAAGGCGCTCACTCCAGTGCGGCATGACACCTTGGCGGCCATTATTCAGTGTCTCGCGAATATCAGCGGCGTCGCCGCCGTAAAGCCAGTCAGAATCGGTGAGGTTCGGCGCGCCTTGTGTGCGGTCGCCCATTCCTGCAACGCCGTGGCATGTTGCGCAAACCTCTTGATAGGTTTGCGCCGCAGCTAGCACCGCCTGATCATCCGCCTCTTGGCCGGACAGGTTTAATACATATTGCGTCAGGTCACTAATTTGTTCGCGCGTTAGCAATTCATCGCGGCCATAGGCTTGCATGAGCCCAATGCGCGTTTCATCATGATCGGCGCGGATGCCGTAATTAAGTGTTGTTTTAATATCCTCAAATGTTCCGCCCCACAACCAAATATCATCATTCAGGTTAGGATAACCCTTAAAGCCTTGCGCGCCAGAGCCGTGACACGTCGCACAATTATCGCCAAAGGCGGATTTTCCGGCAGCCATGGCAAAGCGGAATAATTCTTCATCCGCCTGGATCATTTCAAGATTAGTCGCCCCGCTGAGTTTGGCCGACATAACGGAACGCTCGGCACGCAATTCATCCATGGCAACAGCCACGCTAGCCCGGTCAGAATGCCCCAAAACACCCTTGAAATGGGAATTGAGCAGCGGGATTGACGGCATCAAAACCGCATAGACCACCGCCCAGATAATGGTCGCGTAAAACACCCACAACCACCAGCGCGGCATAGGCGTATTGAGCTCTTCAATACCGTCCCATTCATGGCCTGTTGTTTCAGTACCGGAAATTTCGTCAATTTTTGGATCGTTTTGCATAATCGTCTCAGAGTTCAGGATGATCGCTTTTTTGCAGGGGCAGTTGCGCAGCACGGTCGAACCGCGCTTTGTTTTTCGGCCACAGCGCGTAAATTATCGTCAGGGTAAAAAAACCGGTAAAGAAAACGGTTCCGCTTAGTTTTACGATATGGGCAATGCTGTCATAACTCATCGTAAATTCTCGTCTTTAGCTGCTTCATATTCATCGAAATCTACAAGTGTACCCAGCATCTGTAGGTACGCAATCAACGCGTCCATTTCTGTGATTTTGCTGGCATCGCCGTCAAACTCACGCACAACAGCTTTGGGGTAACGCGCGATAAACCCATCATAATCATCGGCGAAATCGTCTAGCTGGGTCTTTAAATCAGAGACAGCTAATTCGACCATTTCGTCAGTGTAAGGCACACCAAGAATTTGATTAGCGCGAAGGCTGGCCTGGATTTGTGAATAATCGAGTTCGCGCTTTGATAGGAATTTATAGGGCGGCATGATCGATTCGGGGACAACCGCGCGCGGGTCTTCGAGATGCAATTTATGCCACTCATCGGAATATTTGCCGCCAACCCGCGCCACATCAGGCCCGGTCCGTTTTGAACCCCATTGAAACGGACGGTCATACATGGACTCAGCCGCCAATGAATAATGCCCGTAACGCTCGACTTCGTCGCGTAACGGCCGCACCATTTGCGAATGGCAGGTATAGCAGCCTTCGCGGACATAAATATCCCGCCCAGCCAATTCCAGCGGAGAATAAGGCCGCATGCCTTCGACTTCCTCGATCGTACTGTCGATATAAAACAACGGGGCTATTTCAATTAGGCCGCCGATAGAGACAACACCGACAATACCGAGGAGCAGCGCAAAAGACTTTTTCTCGAGGTAATTATGAATCTTAAGAAACATGATTATTCTCCCACCGGTACGGGCTCTGCCTCTGGCAGAACAGGTTTTTTCGCAAGCGGCACATCCCCGTCCAGAGGCTCAGCCAAGCCGCGCCCTTTGACAGTCATCCGCAGGTTAAAAGCCATCACCAATGTTCCGAGCAGGAACAGAGTGCCGCCGAGAGACCGAATGATATAGGATATATGCTTGGCTGATACAGTCTCAATAAAGGCATATTCAAGGAAGCCCAAATCTGTGTAAGCGCGCCACATCAAGCCTTCCATAATTCCGGACACCCACATCGATGTGATGTAGAAAAGGATGCCGATGGAGGCGAGCCAGAAGTGCCACTCCACAAGCTTAAGGGAATAGACTTCTTTCTTTTTCCAAAGCCAAGGCACAAGACAATAGAGCGCGCCAAAGGTGACAAAACCATTCCAGCCCAGAGCGCCGGAGTGCACATGCCCAATGGTCCAGTCTGTGTAGTGCGAAAGCGCATTAATGTAGCGGATTGACATGAGCGGGCCTTCAAACGTGGCCATGCCGTAAAAGGCGACAGAGACAACCAGCATCCGCAGCACAGGGTCAGTCCGCAGTTTATCCCACGCGCCCGAGAGCGTCATAAGACCGTTGATCATCCCGCCCCAACTTGGCATCCATAGCATAATCGAGAACACCATACCGAGTGTCTGAGTCCATTGCGGCAAGGCGGTGAAATGCAGGTGATGTGGGCCAGCCCAAATATAGATGAAAATCACAGCCCAGAAATGCACGATCGAGAGCTTATAAGACCATACAGGGCGGTTCGCTCGCTTGGGTATGAAATAATACATAATGGCAAGGAAGCCGGCCGTTAAGAAGAAGCCCACAGCATTATGACCATACCACCACTGCGTCATGGCATCTTGGACTCCCGAGAACAATGAATAGCTTTTCGCGCTGGTCATGCCAATTGGCAATGCGAGATTGTTGATCAAATGCAAGATCGCAACAGTTACAATGAAGGCCAAATAGAACCAGTTTGCCACGTAAATATGCGGCTCTTTACGCTTAGCCAGCGTACACAGGAACACTAGCAAATAGGCGACCCAGACAATGGTCAGCCAAATATCGACATACCATTCCGGCTCGGCATATTCTCTGGATTGCGTAACGCCGGACAGATAACCGGTTGCCGCCAAGACGATAAAGAGCTGGTAACCCCAAAACACAAACCAAGGCCACATACCACCTGCGAGACGCGTGCGGCATGTGCGCTGAACTACATAAAATGATGTTGCAATCAGGGCGTTACCGCCAAAAGCAAAAATAACTGCTGATGTATGCAAAGGCCGTAGACGACCAAAATTCGTCCATGGCAGGTTATCAAAGTAGAAAATGTTCGGCCACGTCAGTTGGCAGGCGATAATCACGCCCACAAGCATCCCGGCAATGCCCCAAAATACGGTGGCAATCACGCCCGCTTTAATCACGCCGTCTTCATACTCAGCATGATTAACCTTGGGCAAACCGTTGGCCGACTTATAAATGATCGCCAACAAACCCACAACAAAGGCCGCCAGCATCATATAGGCATGCATACCAATGGTAGGATAAATAATGGCCGGAACGCCCGTCGGCATTGCCGCCGCAAAAGACCAAACCATACCCAAGACAAGAATAATGGAAATTCCAATCAGCGAGTCATCATCCTTGATGTGTGCGGAGCGTGTGTGTGATGCCATGACGTGCATAATCCATGAAAAACTGATGTCAGTCTCGACCATAGGTTTGAAGCCGTCTGAAAAATTGACCGCGGTCAAGAAACCATAATTTCGCGAAAGAACTTAGCTTAGGATCTATGGCCAGTCTCGCAAATCAGGCGCTGGCCGTTTGACACCTCCCGGCAACCCCTATAAGGGCGGGCGTAATCACACTGGCTTTAGATGAGCCATTACCCGAAAAGCCACATTATGACTGATTTTAGTTCTTTGGGCCTTAGCGCGCCAATTATGAGTGCGCTTGAGCGCCTCGGTTACACGCAGCCCACACCGATTCAACAGCAAGCCATACCTGAAGTCCTCAAAGGGCGCGATCTTATGGGGATTGCGCAAACCGGCACAGGCAAAACAGCCGCCTTCGCTCTCCCAACACTAGACTATATTATCCGCGAAGAGCGCGACCCTCCCAAACGCGGCGCGCGGGTTTTAGTTCTGGCTCCAACGCGGGAACTGGCGTCACAAATCGCCGTGTCGTTTCGGGATTACGGGATTTCAATGCCGTATTTGACCGTGACCTGCATTTTTGGCGGCGTTAAAATTGAACGGCAAATCAAGAAAGTCGTCGGCGGCAATGACATTTTGGTGGCTACGCCCGGACGGCTCATTGACCTGATTGACCGCAAAGACCTACGATTATCGGATGTCGAGGTTCTCATTTTGGACGAGGCCGACCAGATGATGGATATGGGCTTTATTCACGCCCTGCGCAAAATCGTACCGCTCCTACCAAAAGACCGCCAAACATTGTTCTTCTCGGCCACTATGTCCCCGCAGATTAAAAAGCTCTCACAGCAGTTCTTAACCGACCCTGTTCGCATTGCCGTGGCCCCGGCCAACACAACCGCAGAACGGGTCACCCAATCGGTCATTTTTGTCGATACGAAAGAAAAGCAAAGCTTGCTTGGCGTCACATTGCTGGATCCGGAAGTCGAACGCGCACTTGTCTTTACCCGCACTAAACATGGTGCAGACCGCGTGGTCAAACGCCTTGCCGCATCCGGCATTGAGGCGCTCGCCATTCACGGCAATAAGAGCCAGTCCCAGCGCCAGAGAGCTCTCGCCGCATTCCGCGAAGGAACAATTCGTGTCCTCATCGCCACAGATGTGGCTGCGCGCGGCATTGATATTGAAGGCATTACCCATGTCATCAATTTCGAAATCCCCAATGTGCCCGAACAATATGTTCACCGTATTGGGCGCACCGCCCGCGCTGCCGCTGCCGGGCGCGCCATATCCTTTGTCGCCAACGACGAGCGCGCCTATTTGAAAGACATTCAAAAGCTCCTTAAAGTCACACTGCCGGTTGATCCGATCCCTGAGAATTTTCTCAAAAAAGCCAATGAACTCTCCCAGCGCCCGGCTTTGCCGAAACCGGACAACGCGCCCAATCAAAACAGAGCGCCGAAACGGCCCAAACGTAAAAAACGCCCCCCAACCGCCGAAGAGCTTTTAAAAGCGGATGAGGCTCCTGCTAAAGACGGCGGAAAAAGAAATCGGCCAAACACAGAGAAGTCTAAAGCCGACGGCCAGAAAAAAGACCGGCAAGGCAATGACGGCCCGAAAAAAGATGGCACTCCAACACGCTGGGCTAAACCACACTCCGGCGGGCAAACCAAACGCGCTGATGGTGCGCAAAATAAAAATTCAAGAGGCCGCAAGCGAAAGCCAAGACCGAAAAATAATGCGCAATCACCGCGCTGATAGACAGCCCTCATATGTTTGCGTAGCATGCCGCCATGTTAACAGCGCTCGACCACACCGTTCTTATCTGCCGCAATATTGATGATGGTGTTGCGGCCTATTCGGCCCTGCTTGGAATGGCCCCAGCGTGGCGGGCGGTGGACACTAAATCCGGAACCGCCTCTGCTTTATTTTCTGTCGCCAATACGGCGATTGAATTGCTTGCGCCGATAAAAGACCGCCCGGCAGAGGCCCGGTTTCACGCGCTACTCAAAGGCCAAGAGAGCCGCCTGACCAGTCTTGCCTTTACCGCAGATAATATTGATTCCGCTCATCATGTTTTTACCAGGCGCGGCCTTGCGCCCTCCCCGATAGCGCATGGCAGCAGCCAGAATACCCAAAGCGGCGCAAAGCGTGACTGGCGGCGCTTTCGCTGTGCTGACGCGGCCTGCGCCGAGATAAAAACCTTTATCCTCTCGCCGCCGGAGCCTCCTTTAGCCCCGCCAAATCCGCCCCTAGGCTGCGTGACGGCAATGGATCATCTGGTGATAAATACACCCAATCCTGAACGCGCGACCGCCCATTACGGTGCGCGTCTCGGTCTTAGGTTTGCGCTCGACCGCACGATTAAAGCCTTTCATACACGGTTTTTGTTCTTCCGCATTGGCGGGCTCACACTGGAAATTATTCACAGAACAGAGCAAAAGGCCGACCCCAACACTCCCGACACACTCTGGGGCATCACATGGCGCGTCGATGATTTGGAAAAGACGCATCACCGCCTTGCAGCCAATGGTCTGGAAATCTCTGCTATACGGGAGGGGCGCAAACCGGGAACACGGGTATTTACCGTCCACGACGGCACGCTTGGCATTCCAACTTTATGCCTCGCAAAGATTTAAGGCGTCTTGCCGAATCCCTTTTTATGCGCGTAGCATACCGCCTTCAGCGGAACTATCTCTTAGGCGCAATGTGAGACAGGCTTTCAGATATATCGTATTGATAACCGGGCTATGGTGCGCGGGCCTCGCGCATGCGGCAAGCCTAAATGACGGCATAAACGCCTATCAATCCGGGCACTATGCCAAAGGCCTTGATATTCTCATGAGCCACCAGCACCAAAACCATCCGGCCGCGCAAAACTTGATCGGGAACGCGTTTAGCACGGGGAACGGCGTACTAAAGTCCAATGAAATTGCCGCACGGTGGTGGGCCAAGGCGGCCGCGCAAAACTATGCTCCCGCGCAAGTTTCGCTGTCTTATCTCTATTACACCGGAGACGGCGTAGAACAGTCTTACCCGGAGTTTTTTGATCTCGCGGGACGCGCCGCCGCGCAGAATAACCCCCAAGCACAATCCTATATGGGACAAGCGTTTTATTATGGACGCGGCGCGCCCCGCAACTTTGAGCAAGCCCGGATATATTTTCAGCGCGCTTTCGCAGGCGGCAATGCTGGCGGGCTGGGTTTGCTCGCGGACATGTACCGCAGCGGCCAAGGCGGCCCGCAATCCCTCAATGAGGCCGCGTATCTATACCGGCAGGATTACACGCGTAACAAAAACTCCGGCGCGCTCTCTGCCCTCGAGCAGCTTGCCGCAAACGGCTCTTTATATGCGCGGTTAGCGCTCTCTGATCTGAGCACAAAAGAACAATCCGAGCGCCATGCCGACCGCCTGATCCTCGCCGAGGCAGGTCTCCTGACTGCACAGTGCCGGGTAGGTATTGATTTCAGCATGGGCCTCGGCGCACACGTCGATCACGCCGCAGCGATGACATGGCTTGAAAAAGCCAAAGCGCGCGGCAGTCTGTGCGCGGCTGCGCATATGGCCACGCTTTTTGAGCGCGGCATAGGCGTGCCCAAAGATTTAAACCGGGCCGTAGCGCTTCATAAAGAGACCATCATTATGGCGAAACAAACCCCGTTCGGGGATGTGCAAGACTCTACCGCGCACATAGAAACCTCACGGCAAGCACTTGAGCGTATCGCAAAGACAGAGACAGGCCCGACAAGTTTCGCTACCGAAACTCTCAGTGATGGCATTCAGGATTAGGACAAAAGCGCCTGCCAGCGCTTGACTTGAGCCGCGACTTGGGTGGGCGCTGTACCCCCATAAGAGACCCGGCTTGAGGCGGACGCCAGCGGTGACAGGACGCTAAATACGCCGTCAGTAATCGCGGGCTCTACCGATTGCAGGTCTTTGATGTCCATCGCGTCCAGTGTTTTGCCCTGCCCCTCGGCCATTGCCACAATCGTTCCGGTGACATGATGGGCCTGGCGAAACGGCATGCCCAGCTCGCGCACCAGCCAGTCCGCCAAATCCGTTGCCGTTGAATAGGCCGCGCCCGCCGCCTCGGCGAGAACATCTTTGTTCGGCGTCATATCAGCGACCATGCCCTCCATCGCGCCAAGCCCCAGTGCGAGCGCGTCAAACGCATCAAACACCGGCTCTTTATCCTCTTGCATGTCTTTGGAATAGGCGAGCGGGAGGCCTTTCATCACCACGGTGAGACTCGTCAGCGCGCCCAGAATGCGGCCAACCTTGGCCCGGATCAGCTCGGCGGCGTCCGGGTTACGCTTTTGCGGCATGATGGAGCTGCCTGTTGTGAAAGCGTCCGTCAGGGAGATAAAGCGAAATTGCGCGCTCGTCCAAATCACGATTTCCTCAGACAGGCGCGAGAGGTTTGCCGCGCAGATACTCGCCGCCGATAGAGCCTCCAAGGCGAAATCACGCGCGGATACAGCGTCCAGCGAATTAGCCATAGGCCGGTCAAAGCCCAGCGCATTCGCCGTCATATCCCGGTCAATCGGGTAGGGCGTCCCCGCCAGCGCCGCTGCGCCAAGCGGGCTTTCATTCATGCGCTTGCGGCAATCGTTGAACCGGCCACGGTCGCGGGCAAACATCTCAAGATAGGCGAGCATATGATGCCCGAACGTCACGGGCTGCGCGGATTGCAGGTGCGTAAAGCCGGGCATGATAGTGTCCGTATTGGCCGCAGCCTGCGCCAGCAGCGCCTTCATCAAGCGCTCAATCTGTCCGTCAAACCCGTCGAGATAATCACGCACCCAAAGCCGGAAATCCGTGGCGACCTGATCATTACGCGAGCGCCCTGTATGAAGGCGTCCGGCAGCTTCGCCGATTTTCTCTTTCAGGCGGCCCTCAATATTCAAATGAATATCTTCCAGCTCCCGCGAGAACGGGAACGTACCGCCCTCAAGCTCGGCTAAAATCTCGGTAAGACCCATGTCAATGGCCGCATGGTCTGCATCCGTAATAATGCCCTGCCGCGCCAGCATGGCCGCGTGGGCTTTGGAGCCGCGAATATCCTGCGCCGCGAGGCGCTGGTCGAAATCGATGGAAACATTGATGGCTTGCATCAGCTCTCCCGGGGATGCGCTAAAACGCCCGCCCCACATTGTCTGGCTTTTGCCGGAATTGTTGCTAGAAGATGTTCCCATGTCTGCCTCTAAATTGCCTGTCTCAAAATTCTTCTCAGTCAGCACGGCCATCCGCTTGATGCTTGTCGGCGCGCTGGTGTTTATTCTTGTCGTGATTGTGCAGTCTTGCCAATCCCCGAAAACGGGTTTGGACGCATTTTCTAAAGGGAGCCTTAAGCGCCTCGAAGTTCGCGGCGACCCGCCGCCGCAGCCCCGCATGACATTTTCAGGCCCGGACGGCACGGAAATGAGCCTGTCCGATTATCGCGGCAAGCTGGTTTTGCTTAATGTCTGGGCGACATGGTGCGCGCCGTGCATTATTGAAATGCCCATGCTGAACGCCCTTCAAGCCGAGCGCGGCGGCGATGATTTTCAGGTCGTGACCGTCAGCATTGATCGCCAAGCCGTAGACGCCGAGCAATTTTTCGGCGCGAACGGCATCACATATTTGGATGCATGGCATGACGGCTCCTATTCACTCGCGGCCAAAGTCAGCGCGCCGGGCCTGCCTGTCTCGATATTTTATAGCCCGTCTGGCCGCGAGCTTGCCCGCGTTGCCGGAGAAGTAGACTGGACAAGTCCGGAGGCCCGCGCTTTAGTGGATCACCTCGCGGAGTAAAATTATGGATCTCGGTCTTACCGGCAAAAATGCTATCGTCACAGGCTCCAGCCAAGGGCTTGGATTTGCCGTCGCCGAAGAACTCGCCATTGAAGGCGCAAATGTTCTGATATGCGGGCGAACACCGGAAACACTGGCCGCTGCCAAAGCCCGCTTAGATGCACGCGGAACGAAAATCATCGCGGTCACCGCCGACATTAACACGCCGGACGGGATTGACCACGTTTTAACCATGGCGGACGCGGCGCTCGGCCCCGTCGATATTCTCTGTATGAGCACGGGCGGGCCGAAAGCGGGCCTGTTCAAAGACCTTGCTTCCGAGGATTTCACCGCCAGCGCCAATGACCTAATCGAGAGCCTTGTGCGCCTGATCAAAGGCGTTCTTCCCGGCATGCAAACCAGCGGATTTGGCCGCGTTCTGGCCGTGACCAGTATTTCCGCGGCCCAGCCGGTTGATAATCTTATCCTGTCCAACACTATGCGCGCGGGGATTACCGGACTGATGAAATCGCTGGCTAATGAATACGGCATAGACGGGATTACATTTAACTGCCTGATGCCCGGATTTACCGAAACCGCCCGCATGGAAAGCGTTGTGCAAAGCGCCGCGAAGGCGCAAAATATTGAGTATGAGCAAGCCTTGGCCGGCGCAGCCAAAGATGTCCCGATGGGCCGTATGGGGCGGCCCGAAGAATTTGCCGCCCTCGCCGCGTTCCTAGCCTCAAAACGCGCCAGCTATATAACCGGATGCGCGGTCCCCGTTGACGGCGGCTGGATTAAGGGGATCTAACCGGAGCCATTATGCAAAGCTTTCAAACCATATTTGATCGGGCCGCCAATCGCCACGGCGGCGAAGAGGCGTTTCGCGAAAAACTCGCGGGCCATTATTACGGCACGGACATGAGCAAACTCGCGGCCCCCAAACCCGATGACCGCTGGCTCTCCGAATTTACCAAACGCGTATTCCAAGCCGGATTTAATTGGAGCGTGGTCGAGAATAAATGGGACGGGTTCGAAGACGCGTTTTGGGGCTTTGACGTGCAGCGCTGCGCCCGCATTGACCTTGATGATATGGAAGCCCTGACCGCCAATAAGGCCATTGTCCGCAATCCCGGCAAGATCAAATCGGTTGCGCAAAACGCCGAGATGATCATCGGCATGGCCGCACAAAAAGGCTCAGCGGATGCGTTCATTCGCGGCTGGCCGAGCGAGGATTTCACGGGGCTTCTAACGTATTTGAACAAACACGGCGCCCGCCTCGGCCCCAACACAGCCTGTTACGCCCTGCGCTTCTCCGGCGTACCCAGCTACATCCTCTCCAAAGACGTCATCGCCGCACTTATCCATGCAGGCGTGATAGACAAAGCCCCAACCTCCAAAACCGCGAAAAAAGCTGTCCAAGACGCGTTTAATGAATGGGCCAGCGAGAGCGGCGAAAATTTAAGCTATATTAGCCGGGTTCTGGCGCACTCGATTGAAGGGTAGACGATAATCTAACGACCCTCCAGCTGCCACAGCCCGGCTTGACCCGTTGAGAATGAAAGCCTCTCCTTGGGGAGAGGTCGGCCCGCGGCGTAGCCGCGGAATAGCCGGGTGAGGGGAATTGGGACTTCAAACTCATGCCCATACAGCCAATTTAGCCTAGATTTCCCCTCATCCCGCAGCGCCTTAGGGCGCGCGGACTTCTCCCCAAGGAGAAGTTAAACCCGGTGCAAATTACGTCCATAAATCCCTAACACCTCAATTATCTTGGTTTCAATGTTCTACATTCTACACCGGACAGCAGTACGTCAAGCGGAGTGACGATTGGGTAGTGTGGAAAATAATGGCAACAAAGGGGCGTACACGCCCATTGCGCCGCCGCGGAATTCCTCTATTCTAAGGTGATGGAGACTCCATGCCTGAACTGAAAACACGCGGCGATATTAAGGACTGGCTTACCACACAGCCACGCGATGTGATATTGGTTTTTGCCGCCCGTGCCGCGCTACGCGCTGCGCCGTTTTTACGCGGCACGGGCGTCAAGGATCGCAAGAGCGCCTCTGCCTTCATTTTGCCATGTTTATGGGCTGTGGACTTACGTGCTGCTGCTGATGCTGCTGCTGCTGCTGCTGCTGCTGCTAATGCTGGTGCTGCTGCTAATTTTTGGGCGGCCATCAATGCAGACACATCTTTTGTAGACGGACCCGAAAGCACTAATAATCCCGCTCTATCTTTATCCAAAATGCCTTTATGGCCGTTCGGACGCAAAGGCATGCCAAAGACAATCGCGGCCCGTTGGGAAACCATGGCGAAATAATTGACCGCCCTGAACGAAGACTGGGACGTCTGGATAGAGTGGTATGAAGACCGCCTCAATGGCGTCTCGGTTGAGGGCAAGGCTGATCTCGAAATCGCGAAAATAGAATCGCTGGAACAGAACTGGAAAAAAGGCGCGAAAGTCGCCAATGCGGAGCTCCGGCGGATTACGGATTTTTACGAGCCGCCACAACCTGCCGAACAGCAAACAGGGCCGCATTTTGCGCTTGATGGTGATGCGGACAGGTTATCATCAATCCCGAAGATCAATGACGGCGAAACAGATTGGGATGTTATCGAGGGCTTATACCCATCTCTTCTGAGCGCCGCGGACGCCATGGCATCACATTTCGGCGGCGGCAATAATGCGCATTCCGGCTTAGGCGCCTTGGCCACGGAATACCGGACGTTGCTCAACGCCCCGGTTAAACAGCTTCCCTTTGCACAGCTTACGGGCCTCGGCATTCGGCTCGGCAATGCGGAACTCGCCGCGCAGCGCGATATAAAAAACCGGTTGAAACCGGAATTAGAAGACGATGAAGAAGAGGCGCTTAATAGCCTGCTGGACCTTCATGGCCCGTTTATTATGGCCACTCCCGAGGGACAAAAAATCGTCACGCTTGCGGCGACTTACAAACGGCGGCCAAAAGATGACGCACAGCTTCGCGAAGACGGAGGCGCTGTCGTGAGCATTGGGATGTTCGCGGCAGCGGGCCTCATGCTCAAAACGGGCATTCCCATTATCGCAGGGGTTGGCGTCGTCACAGGCGTGATTTCGACCAAAGCCTTAAGGGACTCTGCGATTGGTATTGAATGGTCTGACAAGATGAAGAATGTGCTCAACGGTGCAACGGAAATGACGCCAGAGGATTTGGAAAAACTCCACGCAGATTCATTACGGCTACAAAAGTTCACAACATTCATTCTGGTGCATGAAGAGCGCTTGAGACGTATCGCTGGAGATCGTGTTTTATTCAGGTGGCTACACCGCTCAATCGATTGGATAAAACGTAATCAGCCCGATTCCTAACACCTGCCCCCTGTGCTTGCGCCCGCTCGGCGACAAACGCGAGAAACATCATATCATCCCGAAATCCAAGGGCGGGACGGAGACGGTTTTGGTGCACCCGATCTGTCACCGTAAAATCCATAAGGTTTTTACGCGCGCGGAGCTTGCCCGGCTCGGCACTATTGAGGCCTTGAAACCCCATCCCAACATAGAAACCTTTATCCAGTGGATCGCCAAAAAACCGCCGGATTTTTACCGCCGCACGCGGTGAAGGTTTAGGCATAAAAGGCCCGCCTTAACGCCCGCCGCATCATGACCGCCCTTGTGGCTGTCATCTACTCCTCACACTATCAAAGCCCTTATGAGAATCTCACCGGATGAAACGGGTAGAGTACCGGAATAAATCCGGTAATGACGGGCTGGCGGAAACGGCGCTATCCTCGCTTAAATCTACGGTTCCTCACGCTATAGCGGGAATAGAAGAAAAATAATCCTCGGTTTGGATTTCTGGCGTATATTATGGCCATGAAAACAGACACAGCGACATATCCGGCCCCAAGCCACATTGCTCTGAAACCCTCCGGTGCGGGCCAGAGCTGCGCCCCGGAATCGGCCGCAAGTCCCTTGCCATTATACGCGCCCTTGCTCTTGCTGATCCGCTGGATGCTGAACTGGGCTGTGTATGGGAATAAGGATGAATTGCCATCTGAGCGCCCCGTTTTTCGCCGCCGTCATCAATGGTTTCATGATTTGTACGGGGTAAAACTGCCGCGCCGACTACGCCGCCGTAGCGCGAGCCAAATGCGCCGTAATAATATCCGCGATGATGATTATGTTCCGTTTTTCACGCTACTCAATGATACGAAAAGCAAGCGCGACTTTAACGAAAAGATGAGCCGCGTGTCCGCCTATGACCGGATTTATCTTTACGGTATGCGCGGGTATAAGTTGCTCCCGTTAACTAAAGCCACTCTTGCGCCTTTGGCGTTTACCCCAATGGCTACGCCCGTAACATCATTGATCAATTCCGGCGTTTGGGATGCTCATACGATTCCGGATTAACTCCGGCTATAAATCCGCGAGCTGCGCTTTCGGGAAATCAAAAACCGGGCCTGCGCCCGCCACGATCAAATCCATTTCCGCCGCCGCGCGGGGCATGACGGACACGGCGTGATACCATGCTAGCGTCTGCATATTTTTCCCGTGGGCGTCACCTTTTAACAGTCCGTTACTGGCCGCCTTTATCAACAGCGCGCCGGTGATAATATGGCCGGTAAGGTTTAAATAGGGCGTTGCAGCCGCAAGCGCGTCAATTTCGCTTGCTCCCAGCACAGTTTCCGTGGCCGCTATAAGGGTCTCAGTGCCTGTTTTCATGGCCGAGATGCAATGCCGCATATCGGTATCTGTACGTTCATCCGCCTCTATGCACAGCGCCGTAATGGCCTCCAAATCCGCGATCATATCCGCCATCGCTGCGCCGCCGTCCCGGCGCAGTTTGCGCCCTATCAAATCAATCGCCTGAATACCGTTTGTGCCTTCGTAAATCGGGGCAATCCGCGAATCGCGGTAATGCTGCGCTGCGCCGGTTTCCTCAACAAATCCCATGCCGCCGTGAACTTGCAGGGCAATTGAGGCCACATCAACGCCGCAGTCGGAGCCGTAGGATTTGGCAATCGGTGTGAGCAGGGCTTCGCGCGCATGCATCCTTGCGCGCATATCCTCATCCGGGCTACACGCCGCCAGATCCCCGGCCGCCGCTGTCGCCATCGCCAGCGCCCGCGCACCCATCAGGCGGGCTTTCATATCGATGAGCATCCGGCGTACATCCGGGTGACCGATAATCGGTGCGTCTCCGGGCTCGTTTAAAACGCGGCCCTGCACCCGGTCATTGGCAAAATCAAGCGCGCCTTGATAGGCCCGCTCGCCAATCGCTACGCCTTGTACGCCGACATAAAGCCGGGCTTCGTTCATCATGGTGAACATACAGGCGAGGCCGCGGTTCGGCTCTCCGACAAGCCAGCCTGTTGCGCCGTCAAATTCCATAACGCAGGTGGGGCTTGCGTGAATGCCTAGTTTATGCTCAAGGCTGATGGGCTTAAAGCTGTTACGAGAGCCAAGGCCGCCGTCATCATCGATAAAATATTTCGGGCACAGGAACAGCGATATGCCTTTGGAGCCCGCAGGCGCGTCCGGGAGCCGTGCGAGCACGAGGTGAATAATATTATCGGCGCAATCGTGATCGCCCCATGTGATATAAATTTTCTGGCCCGAGACCGCATAGGTACCGTCGCCGTTTGGCACGGCTTTGGCACGTAAAACGCCGAGGTCAGACCCGGCTTGAGGCTCGGTCAAATTCATCGCGCCTGACCATTCGCCGGACACCATTTTGGGCAAATAGGCTGCTTTCAAAGCATCCGAAGCATGGGCTTCAATCGCCTTTATGGCGCTGGAGGTCAGCATCGGGCAGAGGCCAAAGGCCATGTTTGAGGCGTAAAACATCTCAGCCGCCGCCGCATTGACCGATTGCGGCAAGCCCATCCCGCCAATGTTTGGCGCAATCGCAAGGCTTTGCCAGCCGCCCTCAACCCAGGCTTCATAAGCCTGCGCAAAGCCGGGCGACGCGGTAACATCATCGCCTGTGAGCTGAGCCGGGTTCTGATCGCCGTCCCAATTGAGCGGGGCCAGTACGTCGCTCGCAAAGGCGGACGCGCCGGACAAAATATCGCCGATAAGGTCATGATTGACGTCTGCATGTTGCGGGCTTGCCAATATGTCATCGACATCGACGGCATGGCGGAGCAAATAATGCATGGCATTGACAGGCGGCGTAAACGTCATAAAAATCTCTCTCGGGCATGTATGCAAGTCGTTGCATAAGGTTTATGCAATCTCGCCTGTGAAGTAAATCACGCAAGCGCCAACGTGTTGTTTTATCGCACAGCCGCTATTGAGACCTTGTCAATTTTTGAAAATATGCCATATATATGCTATTCGAGTGTTAGTTGCTCGGAAAGAGCCCGCCTGGCGGGTAACGAGCGAACACAGCACTGAGTGCCCAAACTGCCTTCTTTCCAGACATGCGTACTTGAGGTGCAGATTACCTGCGAACGGTGCGCCTGCCGTGTTTAGGCGATAGTGAAGGACTTGGCACATGGCCACTGGTGTAGTAAAATTTTTCAATCAATCTAAAGGGTTCGGATTTATTTCCCCTGATGATGGCAGCAAAGACGTTTTTGTTCACGTCTCAGCCGTCGAAGCGTCTGGTTGCCCGCCGCTTTCTGATGGCATGAAAGTCACATTTGACACAGAGCCAGATACGCGCGGAAAAGGCCCAAAAGCCGTTAATCTTGGCCTCGCAGCCGAGTAAATCTCTGCATTAGAGCAATTTGCGTTTAATTTAGATCGCTAAATACTCAAAAAATGGGCGAAAAAGATTCAATTTTTGAGTCCAAATCAACGCAAAATGCTCCAGAGCAAAATAAAAGCGCGCCAAATTGGCGCGCTTTTTTTGTGGAATAGTTAGGCGTTCTACTTTTTGAGCATGCCCAATATGGCTGTCAAAATACCGCCGCCAAGGCCGCCGGATACAAGATTGCCGATAATTGTGGCTGTGTTGAGGCCGCCTTCGCCAGAAAAAGGATCCGCGATACCGGCTATGCCGAGTTTCCCGGCAACAATAGACAATAATAGCCCACCTACGACGCCGATTATGCTACGTCCGCCCACGCCGTAATTAGATTTCATCACTTTGCCTGCAACATTCCCGCCAAGCGCGCCGCTGATCAAGCCTACGATTAAACCTTCCATAAATTTCCCCAATATATTCGGGCGTTTTGCCCTTTGTTTAAAGTCAAAATATCCCCCCTGGATATTTCTTACTTGTTGGCATAGCGCGTCTTCTGTAAGTTAATCAAGTATTAAGAACAGCGCCGTTTAGAAATTAGGATCCCGTCATGTCTCATAAAATAGTATATTCTATAGGAATTTTTAGCGCTGCCTTTCTTGCAGCATGCGGCGGCGGTAATGATTCGTCGTCCACGCCTGCGGCTGAAAAACCGGCCGCCACAACCCCCGCGCCCGCCGCAGAGGTTCAGGCTGAAGCTAAGCCCGTGGTCGCCGCCGATCGCGGCAGGGTAGTCTTTAAGAAATGCCAGACCTGCCATACGCTGGATCAGGACGGACGGCACAAGGTTGGCCCCAATCTTTACGGCACAATCGGCGCGCTGGCCGGCCAGAAGGAAGGGTTTAATTATTCAAAAGCCATGACGGCCTCTAATATCATCTGGACGGACGAAAACCTTGACGCCTATATGCAGCGCCCGAACGCGTTCATGCCCGGCAACCAAATGGCTTTCGTGGGCATCCGCAAAGCGGAAGACCGCACAGCTTTGATCGCTTACCTGAAAAAGGAAACCGGCGTAGAATAAAGCGGCTCAATATCGACGCCAAACGGCTGCGTAAACGCCGCTTTCCTGCACAATATTGCGCCCGGCCACACTGCGGAATACGCCGAATTGCACAGAACGTGTCTCCGAACGCTTTCGGACAATAGAGGCTTGAAGCTTGAAACTTTCATTAGGCAATATCCGGTCAAAATCTAAAACCTGTGCGTTCGTGCGGCTATAAAAACCTTGCCCGATAATTTGTGTTTTCTTATCTACGGACCATCCGATTGTCAGGTCATCCTTAAACGTGTCCGGACTATCGCCGGGCCGGATAATCCACGCCGATTGCACATCAATAAAACCCTCGCGTTTAAAAAGCTGAAAACTCCGCCCGGCTAATGCCCGGATTTCAAATCCGTTACCGCCCCGGCCTAAATCCGCATCGGCGATATTCTCTCCCGCACCCGCCAAAATATACGCCCCTTGGAGTGAGCCAACAAAGCGGCCCTTTTGATAGATCTGATAGCGCGCACCGAGTGACGATGTACCGAAACCAGTGACGCTTTTACGGCCGTCCCGCGAGGTAAAATCAACGTCTTGGAACGCCGTTGTCCCGATAAGCGTGACCCGCGGCAGAAGCCCGTGTTCCCAATAGAACTGGTTATCCGTCTTGCTGAATTCAACATCATTGCTCAGCGCCCAACGATCATCATAACCTCGAGACGCCCGGTTTGTCGCGGTTGTAGAAATAATCTGCCCCTGCCCGGCTGGCATCGGCCACGCTCCGGCCCAAGCAGGACTTGACAGCAGAGCCGCCGCGCATAGGAGTAGAGCGGTTATCATATGCCGACAATATCGCTTCATATCCCGCCCCCTCATGGCTGCACCCGCCGTATAAAAGCATTAAGCGTGTATTATTTCAACATATTACCCCTATAAAGCCACAATAATGACCCAGCGTGCTTTTACATCAGATGATTTGCTTGAGTGTTACAAGAGCGGCATTTTCCCTATGGCCGATAGCCGCGACGACCCGGCGATTTATTTTGTTGACCCGGAAGAGCGCGGCATTATTCCCTTAGGCGGCCTTCATATTTCCCGCTCATTACGCAAAGCGCTGAATAAAAATGACTTTAGGGTAACGTATGATCAGTGCTTTCGCCGGGTTATGGCAGAGTGCGCGGCTCCGAGCGATGTCCGGTCAGAGACGTGGATCAATGACGGTATCAAATATCTTTACGGCGAATTGTTTGATAAAGGCCGCGCCCATTCCGTAGAGGTTTGGCGCGAAGGCTCACTCATTGGCGGGCTTTACGGCGTTTCAATCGGCGGCGCATTTTTTGGTGAGAGTATGTTTTCGCGGCAAACCAACGCCTCAAAAATTGCGCTTGTGCATCTGGTCGAACATTTAAATGCAAGCGGTTATGTTTTGCTGGATACTCAGTTCACAAATCCGCATCTGGAAACGATGGGCGCTATCAGCATACCGCGTATGGAATATTTACGGCGGCTAAGCCTTGCCATCACGGTTGATGCAAAGTTTTAGAAACCTTCAGGATTATTACCGCTTAAGCGCCGGCGTAGTTTTGCAATCAATCACCCAAACATCATACACGCCATGATCCAGCGCGGAGATCGCGGGCTTAGACGCGAGCATCCAGCCCGAAAAAAGCTTCTCGGGATCAGTTTCTTTGCCGCCTCCGTCCGTGCGGCGATCAAAGATTTGCAAAAAGGCAAACGTCTCCGGGATTTCCTCCGGCGGTTTTTTCTCGCAATGTTTTACGTCAATGCGGAGCGCGCCGTAGGTCAGGCTCTCGCCGACGCGCACCGTATAATCCTGCGTGGTGGCCGTAACCTTATCCAGTGTGCGCAGCACAACCGCTTGGCCGACAAGGTTCTCGGCAGCCGCCGGAATAATAGCAGCGCATCCGATAAAAATAGCAAAAATAGCGCGAAGTATCACGGGGCTACTCTTCAGGGTTCCAAGCTTCATAATCACCCGCCACTTTATCGCGCTTGCCGCCCCGGTCGAGACTGCCCTTGGGCTTATAAGCATAAACCGTTCCCGTCAGATTGGGGTGATGCGGTTTTTCCCAAGTTTGGGTCTTGAGCGGAACATCAGAGGGGGCATCATCATACATATGATGTAACCAGCCATGCCATTCAGGGGGAACTTTGGACGCATCCGCATAGCCTTTATACTTTACCCAGCGGCGCTTTCGGCCATCATAACCGTCTCCGCGCTCTTCATAATAGGATTGGCCCCACTCGTCTTCGCCGATTTTATTCCCCTTACGGGCAATTTGCAGCAGCGTTCCTAATGTGGCACCGTTCCACCAAGTAAATATGCGTTTTATAAACGTCCACATTATCTGTGATCCTTTTCGATTACGGCCCTTATGCCGCGAGTCCGCTTCGCCGTAAAGTCATCATGTGGCCGTATTATGACCGCTCTTTATGAAACGCCGTTTCCCTAAAGGCTACAATCTGATCATGCTGATCATAATTCGGCGATAGCATATGCGTAATCAGGGGCGCGACATCCGCCGGTTTTGGCAAAATATCAGGGTTTTCGCCCGGCATGGCCTTTGCACGCATGGCTGTGCGCGCAGCGCCTGGATTGAGCAAATTGACTTTGATATTCGTGATAGAAACCTCTTTGGCATAGCACTGCACAAAGGCTTCCAAAGCGGCTTTGGACGCCGCGTAAGCCCCCCAATAGGCCCGTCTGGAGGCAGCAACGCCGGATGTCATAAACACGGCGCGGCCAGACGGGGACCCACGCAGCAGCGTATCCATAGACCGAATAAGCCGGTAATTGGCCGTCATATTGACGGCAAAAATTTCATCAAAGGATTTAGGCTCAACATGTGATGCCAGCGTAATATCACCCAAAACGCCCGCATTACCGAGTAAACCATCGAGCTTACCCCACCGCTCGTGAATAATAGCGCCGAGGCGGTCAATGCCCTCAAAATCTTTTAAATCCATGGGGACAAGCGTACATTCGCCACCAATGGCTTTGATCGCATCGTCCAAATCCTCAAGGCCGCCTTGGGTACGGCCTGTCGCAATCACATGAGATCCCGCTTTTGCGAGACTCACAGCCGCAGCATATCCGAGCCCGCGCGTGGCCCCGGTCACAAGCGTGACGCGGCCTGTAAGATCTACTGCGCTCATATTACGCGACTTCGACGAGGAATGAGAGCTGCGGGGATGCGCCGATAGTTTTGCGGTCGCGGTCAATCAAAGGGGTTGGGTATTGGCCGGTAAAACAATGGTCAGTATATTGCGGCGCATCCTCTCTGCGGTATTCCTCGCCCATCGCCCAATACAGGCCTTCAATGGATAAAAACCCAAGGCTGTCGACTTCGAGCATTTCGGTCATATCATCGAGTTCATAATTAGCCGCGATAAGCTTTTCCCGCGTCGGCATATCAATGCCGTAATGATCCGGGTGTTTGATGGGCGGCGAAGCGGAGCGGAAATGCACTTCTGTTGCTCCGGCGGCTTTGATCATCCGGACAATTTTGGTAGAGGTTGTTCCGCGCACAATAGAGTCGTCAACCAGCAAAACCCGTTTGCCCTCGATCATCGCCCGGTTTGCTGAATGTTTCAGACGTACGCCAATATCTCGGATTTGCTGCGTGGGCTGAATAAATGTTCGGCCCACATAATGGTTTCGAATAATTCCAAGCTCGAACGGTATGCCGGTTTCTTGGGCAAACCCAATGGCCGCCGGAACGCCGCTATCGGGAACAGGAATAATCACATCCACATTAGCAGGGGTCTCCTGCGCGAGGCGCTGCCCCATACGTTTGCGGACGTTATACACACTTTTACCGCCGACAATACTGTCAGGACGGGCGAAATACACAAATTCAAAGATACACGGACGCGGCGCCGTTTTTGGAAAAGCCCTGAAAGAGCGGATACCGTCTGCGTTAATCACCACGACTTCGCCGGGGTCGACTTCGCGGATAAATTCCGCGTCGGTCATATCAAACGCGCAGGTTTCCGATGCCAGAAGATAAGAATCGCCAAGACGCCCGACGAGAAGCGGG
Source organism: uncultured Caulobacterales bacterium (assembly GCA_964352275.1). Lineage (GTDB taxonomy): Bacteria > Pseudomonadota > Alphaproteobacteria > Caulobacterales > Maricaulaceae > JACOMS01. The sequence continues at coordinate 3,150 of CAYGRF010000018.1, read as the reverse complement.
CGAATACCCAAACGGTCTCGCGCACCGATCAATTGATCCGCCGTCATGCCGACAAAGGCATATCCGCCGTCAACTTGGCGCAGTGCATCGATAAAGCGGTCGATAAATTCACCGCCGCGCGCCCGCGCGATTAAATGGATTAGGACTTCGGTGTCGCTTGTGCTTTGGAACAAAGCGCCGCTTTCGACTAATTGTTCGCGCAGCGTAAATGCGTTGGTTAAGTGACCATTGTGCGCCACGGCAAACCCGCCTGTATGCAGTTCGGAAAACAAAGGCTGCACATTACGCAAGGTCGTTTGCCCCGCTGTCGAGTAACGTACATGACCTATGGAAATATGGCCTTTCAGGCGCTCGGACGGGTCTTCCCCGGTAAAATTATCGCCGACGAGGCCCAAATGCCGTTCAGTATGAAATTTCTCGCCGTCATAGCTTGCGATGCCGCACGCTTCCTGTCCCCGGTGCTGAAGCGCGTGCAAACCCAGCGCTGTCATAGAGGCGGCATTATCCAATCCGAATATACCAAAAACGCCGCATTCTTCGCGAATTGTATCGTCATTGGGGTCAATCCAAGCAGACGGGTTTGAAGTTTGGGTCATTGCGTAATATCCTTGGCGATGTCTTCAAGATTGCCGCCATCGCGGAGTTTTTCGGCCATAGTTTTGAACCGCCCAAACGGCAGACTGCGAAGGCCGTCTCCGATGCGGTCTAGCAGGGGGTAAAGGGCCGAGCCTTCGAACATGGCCGGGAGTTTGACCTCATTGGGGTTATCCATCATATCGCGCCATTGCTGCGGCGCATTGTTCATGACTTGGCGCTGCTCCGGCGTGAGCGTTCGGGTAAACTCCTGCATTTCTTTGGCCTCACGGTAATTGGCCGTCATCAGCATAACAAATAACGACGCCACAATCAGGCCCCGCGCCGCGCCGAAGCCCGCGCCCATCGTGCGATCCAAAAAGCCAATATCCTTACCGCGCAAAGATTTCGTCACCCCGCTGAGCAGGAAAACAATCAACATATAGGTGAGAATAAACGTACCAGCGCCCAGCGCCGCGTCCGCGAGCCAGCTTGGCTGAATAAGGTCTTGCGCGGCAAAACGGAACCGCCCCCAAATGAACAATGAGACAATAATACCGCCCACCAAAGAGCATATTGAAATCAGTTCGCGGAACAATCCCCGGGACGCCGCCATCGCCAGCGAAATAAAGACAACCAAGAGAACGACAATATCAAAGCCGGTAAACGTCCAAGGACCGATGCTCATAAGGCCACCTTATGGGTATATAGCGCTTACGGGTCCCAAGCGGAATCGATCTCGCCTGTCCCGTTTGCGCTCGTCTCTACACGGCTTATGAGGTCAGGCAAACCCCCGATTGCAATTATTGGCAGGGCGGGAGCTGTGTTTTTTTTCTGGGTCTTTGGCGGGCGCGGGGCTATCGCGCGGCCAAATCCGAGCTTGGCGGCTTCTTTGAGGCGCGCATCCGAGCGGCCAACCGGGCGCACGTCGCCGGACAGGCTAATTTCGCCAAAAACTACCGCGTCTGATGGCAGTGCAATATCAAAGGCCGAGGATGCAATCGCGGCAGCGACCGCCAAATCCGCGGCGGGTTCGTTAATCCGCAGGCCGCCCGCAACATTCAAATAGACGTCTTTACCCGCAAAGCTCACGCCGCAGCGCGCTTCTAACACGGCAAGAACCATAGCCAGCCGCCCGCCGTCCCAGCCGACAACCGCGCGGCGCGGCGTGCCAAACGCGGCTGGCGCTACAAGCGCTTGAATTTCAGTGAGCACGGGCCGCGTGCCTTCAAGCCCCGCAAACACAGCCGCGCCGCTGGCAGCATCCCCGCGTCCATCGAGGAACAAAGCCGACGGGTTGGGAACTTCAGCCAATCCGCTCTCGCCCATTTCAAACACGCCGATTTCGTCCGTGGGCCCGAAACGGTTCTTATGGGCGCGCAGAATACGGAATTGATGAGATTTTTCGCCCTCAAAATATAGCACAGCATCGACCATATGTTCAACCACGCGCGGCCCAGCAATTTGGCCGTCTTTGGTCACATGGCCGACGAGCACCACACACGCCCCGCGTTTTTTGGCAAACCGGGTGAGTTCCTGCGCGCAAGCGCGGACTTGCGCCACCGTGCCGGGCGCTGCGCCGAGCTGATCCGTCCACAGCGTTTGAATAGAATCGATAATCACAACATCCGGGCGCTCAGCCATCAACCCGTCCAATATGACGTTCAGCGATGTCTCGGCGGCCAAGGCCACAGGCGCATTGCCAAGACCTAAGCGCTTGGCGCGGCGGCGGACCTGTCCGGTGGATTCCTCGCCCGAAATATAAGCGGTTTTCACCCCGTTTGCAGCGAGTTTTCCGACGGCTTGCAGCAATAGTGTTGATTTACCGATTCCCGGATCGCCGCCGACAAGCAAAGCCGATCCCGGCACAAGGCCGCCGCCTGTCACCCGATCAAGTTCAGCCATCCCGCTGACAAGACGGGGCACATCCGCGCTCTCCCCGCCCAGATCGACAAAGTCCAAGCCCCGGCCTTTTTTACTGCGTTTTGATATCGGGACGATATTTTGCCCGGCTGCTTCTTCGACCAGCGTATTCCACTCGCCGCAGGAATCGCAGCGCCCAGCCCATTTCCCGTGCATGCTCCCGCAGCTTTGGCAGACAAATACGGTTGATGGTTTCGGCATAGTCGCTCCTTGGTAATCGGCGATAAAATGCGCGAACCATCGCCTTAAGTCAATCAATGTTTACGGTATGTTCTCACTCTCTTTGTGGGCGTTTTTTTTGGCCGCTCATACCAAATCTTAATCCTGCTCTGTTATTCCCTGCGCAAATGAAGGGATAATATTATGTCAGAATCCAGCCAAGCCGAGAGTTTCACCGCCGCAGGATCCGGGAAATCACCGGAAGAGGTCGCGTTTGATCTGCTCAACAAATTAAAGGGCCAAGGCGTTTGGGGCGAGCGGAACAAATCCGATATTTTGGATATGTACGCCGAATGCCTTGATGCCGCCAAAGGTCTGCGCGCCTATGAAGGCCAAAAGCGCGTAGAGACGCCCATTCGCGTTCTCGGCAAAAACCCCGCTCAGCCTGTTCAGCATGCTCCGGTTCAGGCCCCTGTTCAAGCGCAGGCTCAACCC
>CAYGRF010000017.1:0-28989 GCA_964352275.1 uncultured Caulobacterales bacterium | reverse complement strand
GCGGCGAGCGTCCCTGTTCGGTCTTTACCGGCGGCGCAATGAATAAGAATTGGGTCGCCAGTTTCGGCCATAAATTTCAGCGTATCAGAAAAAATACGGCGAAAGCCGGGGTCATCTGGCCGCGATGCATAGGATGCCTGCATATAATTTCGTGCGTCTTCTGGCTTTTTAAGGTCTTGCTGAATGAACATTTCATGAGGCGCAAGGGCTGCGCTGAGTGTGTCTTCGGCATCGGGAAACTCAAAAATTTTCGGCGATTGGCTCTCCGGCCAGCGGTTCGGTTGGCGCTCGCGTTCCGGACGGTAGCGTAAATCAACAACTAAATTGATTCCAAACGTCTCTATGTGCGAAAGGTCGTCTTGGCTCGCACGGCTTAAATTTGCAGATCGGAAGAGTTTTTTTGAAGCCACATGACGGCCATCTTTGGCAGCGTAATCTCCAAAATCTCTAAAGTTATGAACACCCGAAAGCGTGTGAATACGGCTCATTATCTACCTTCGCAATACGTTACCCTACAAGCGGTGTAAGCTGTATACGAACTAGCCTCAATCAGCGATTTCCATACCCTTCCGAGACTGTAATTTCTCAAACTGTTCCCAAACACCCGTCTCGCCGTGCCAGTCCCCTTGGGTCGCGCCTTTAGAGTATTCGGTCGCGCGCGCTTCAAAGAAGTTCGCATGCTCAACACCGTTTGTAATCTCAGAGAGCCACGGCAGAGGGTGGTGTTTAATACCGTAAACTGTCGGCAGCCCAAGCTGTTTAAGACGCCAATCTGCTATATAGCGAATATAGGACTTAATATCTTCGGATGTCATGCCTTCGACAGGGCCCATCTCAAACGCGAGGTCGATGAATTTATCTTCGAGTTTCACGACAGTCTTACAGCAATCAATGATGTCATCAGCGACAGCCGGAGTCAGCGCGCCAGTCTCTGCAGCAAAGGTGTGGAAGAGCTTAATCATGCCCTCGCAATGCAGACTTTCATCCCGGATAGACCACGTTACAATCTGCCCCATACCCTTCATCTTATTCAGGCGCGGGAAATTCATTAGCATTGCAAACGATGCAAACAATTGAAGCCCCTCGGTAAAGCCGCCAAATACGGCCATAGACGTCAAAATGTCTTTATCGGTTTCGACGCCAAATTGGCCGAGATAATCATGCTTGGCGGCCATTTCTTCATATTCCATGAACGCGGAAAATTCAGAATCAGGCATCCCGATTGTCTCAAGCAGAAGCGCATAAGCCGCAATATGGATGGTCTCCATATTCGAGAAGGCTGCAAGCATCATCCGTACTTCTACGGGTTTAAACAGCGGCATGTAATTTTCCATATAGTTCGCGCCGACCTCAACATCGGATTGCGTGAAAAACCGGAAAATCTGCGTCAGAAGATTGCGTTCTGTTTCGGTAATATTGGTCGCCCAGTCCTTACAATCCTCACCGAGCGGTACTTCTTCCGGCATCCAATGCACTTGCTGTTGTTTCTGCCAGAAATCATACGCCCAAGGATAGCGGAACGGTTTATAACTTCCGGACGGCACCAAAAGACCGGATTTAGAGCGCTCAAACTGATCAATGTTTCCCATAATTTCCTCCAGTGCGTGACTATTGCACGCACATACCAACCACATGTTGGTCATTTAATGTCCAAAGTCACCATATCTAGTGTTTGCCTATAAACTCAAGACCTATCCGTTATCAACGCCGATTTTTTTGCGGATAAGTGCCGAATGCCGCGCTATACAGACTATGAAACAGCCAGTACCTGCCCGCACCCAGAGGATAAACGCCATATGTCGACGCCCCAAAACACAGAACTGGCCCTTCAAGCCTATAAAGCGGGGTATGAGGCATGCGCGCAGAATCAATGGGAGAAAGCCTTAGGCCCGCTGGCTGAGGCCATGATGCACGACCCGGTCAATATCCGGTACGCGCTATTTTTAGGCGGAGCGCTCTGGCAAACGGAGCAGAAACAAGCCGCGCTGCAGCTTTGGTCGCTGGCCGCCGATCAAGACCCTGCCATTCGAATCGCTCAATATCAACCACAAGCCGATCACTTGACGCGGTCTATATCTCAACTCGCCGATACACAGATCCGCCTGTTTCTAACGCAATTACAAGCCAATGTCATTGCCGCATGCCCGGAGCCCGGACGTATAAGCAGCGCCCTCTGGCCGCAAACCCATTACGGCCCCGTCAATTACAAGAAGGCGGGCCCGAAGCCCTACATGTTCTATGTGCCGGATTTTCCTGCTACCCCAGTTTTTGACCGTGATACGGCGCTATGGACTCAGAGCCTTGAAGCCGCCACGGAAGCCATTACGCACGATTATGTCATGGCAGCTCAAGGCAGCGCGGCCAAAACTCCTTATGTTGGAAACAATAGCGGGCTGGGCCCTGAGTGGAACCCGCTCAAGGGACGCCAGGATTGGCACTCCATTCATCTGTACCGAAACGGGACGCCGCTAGAGGCTGCCAAACTCTGCGCCGATACATGCCAGGCCCTGACGGATGTACCACTAGTCTTTCATAACGGACACCCGATGGAAGTGTTTTTCTCAGTGCTCAAACCGGGAACGCATATTCCGCCGCATTACGGCCTGGCCAATAGCCGGGTGACGGTGCATCTGCCGCTTATTATCCCGGAAAAATGCGCCATCCGCGTAGAAGATATTGAGCATAGCTGGGTACCAGGTGAAACATTGATTTTTGACGATAGTTTCGATCACGAGGCATGTAACCGTAGCGGCGAAACACGGGTAGTGCTTATTTTCGAAGCGTGGCGTCCCGATATGACACAAGGCGAAATTGACGCGGTTGAGCGTAGCTTTGGGCATCGCGATGAGTGGCTAAAAAACCGGCGTCAGCCGGACGTCTCGGCGCTTATCGGCGCCACGTAAACGACAGGGCGGCAGCGTCTTCTTTAAACGAAATACTTCCGGAGTTTAACTCCCGGCCAAATGACGTCACTTCGCGGCGAAAATATCCTAATGACAGGTCCGCATCACCAATGCGGTAACCCACACCCGCCTGCGCGTCGCCAACAATAATACGGTCTTGCAAGCCAAACTCTCCGCTCGCAATACGGCGCACACTACCGGGCGCGTAAGTCACAGCCTCGGCATCAGCGCCCGCAAACATGTACCATGTGTTGGATTTCAGGTCTGAGTCCTCGCGCAAATCATCACCGATACGCACAAGCGCGCCAACAACAGCGCTGGAGCTTTCATCATTAAAACTCACAGACGCCCGCGGCGTGAGCTGAATATCGAGTTTTCCGTCAAGTTTTTTAGTAATGGACCTTTGATATCCGAGATCCAATTGGTCGTTGCGGCGCAGACAGCCCTGTTCGCCCGTCATGCAGCCGACATTGGTCACATCCAGATCAAAAAGGCGCGACCCAACACTCTCGGCAGGAATATCAATGACGGTGCCGCGGAGAGATGAACTTAAACCGACAAATTCACTCGCACTTAAATCTAAGGCGCTGGCAACTGAGGGCGATACGTTCAAAGTCAGACCATCACTTGGCCGCAAAGACGAGGCGTTATTTGTATTTTCCGGTACAATTTGCGCTGCGGCGACTGTGGTCAGCGGGACATATGCTAAAGATAAGACAATAAGCGACGCCAGCACTTTCGGTGCTTGCGTGATGGCTCGGGGCCATCTTATCGCGTTTACTCGCCTTATCATGGACAATGCCACCTCATATCTCGTAGGACTTCATATCCCTTATCATGCGTGCCTACCATGTAAATGTGTACAAAGTATGGCAGGTCTTAACTTAATTTAATTAACCTTAACACGTCGTTAACATATACTGCAACACGCGGTTATAGCACCAAAATACATGCATAACCTGTGCCATACTACATGCTTTCGAAGCGGGCGCATTGTAAAAAATCAAAAGTGTGCGGAAAGGGTGAATAAGAGTTTCCGGCGCTCTAAACGCCGAAACTTCGTTATGAAATTTTTACTGTAAGTCAACTCACCCTAGAACCTGCGGATAATCAGGATGGAATTAAGACGAGGCATTCACATTACTGACACGCCAGACACTCTTCATAGTCCGTTGGAGCGGCTGCCAACATGCTCTTTTCCATCTCTGAAAGCTCTGCTTTATCGTCAGAGCCCGCAAAACCCACTCTCTGTACAGACTTAGAGCGGCAATAATATAGCGATTTGACGCCTTTTTCCCACGCGCTCCAATGCAGCATATGTAAATCCCACTTATTCACGTCCCCCGGAATGAAAATATTCACAGATTGCGCCTGACAAATATAAGGGGAGCGATCAGCGGCATGCTCAATGACCCAGCGCTGATCGATTTCAAATGCGGTGCGGAAGACAGATTTCTCGTGGGCGTTAAGTTCGTCCATATGCTGAACAGATCCTTCATTTTCAAGGATCGTCGCCCAAACTTCTTTCGTGTTCAGCCCCTTTGACTCCAGTAGAGCCTCTAAAAACTTATTCTTGACCGTAAATGACCCTGATAGTGTTTTATGTGTGTAAATATTGGCAGGGATAGGTTCGATACCGGCCGATGTGCCGCCGCAAATAATAGAAATTGACGCTGTCGGCGCGACAGCCAATTTATGCGAGAACCGCGCCTTTATATTTGCATCCGCCGCATCAGGACACGCGCCGCGCTCTTCGGCGAGCGTAACAGATGCTGCGTCGGCTCCGCGCCGAATATGGCGGAAAATCCGGTTGTTAAACGACTTTGCCATCGCGCTTTCAAACGGAATGTCTTTGGCTTGCAGCATAGAGTGAAAACCCATAAGACCTAAGCCGACAGAACGCTCTCTGGCTGCTGAATATTTTGCATCATTCATTTCGTCCGGCGCGCGGTCAATAAAGTCCTGAAGGACATTATCCAAGAAGCGCATAATATCTTCGATGAAGCCCTCTTCGTTCTTCCACTCATCCCATTTTTCTGCGTTCACAGAAGACAAACAACAAACCGCCGTACGTTCGCGGCCGTTCTTATCCATGCCGGTGGCCAGCATAATTTCAGAACACAGGTTGGATTGCTGAACACGCAAACCTTGATCGCGCTGATGTTTGGCAAGAGCGTTGTTAACCGTATCGGAGAACACCAGATAAGGCTCGCCCGTTTGCAGGCGCATCTCTAGAATTTTTTGCCATAATTGCCGCGCGTCAACTGTCTTAATCACTTCATTTGTTTTCGGTGAACGCAAGCCGAATTCAGCTCCGTCGCGCACAGCTATCATAAATTCATCCGACACATTCAGGCCGTGGTGAAGGTTGAGTGACTTGCGATTAAAATCGCCTGACGGCTTACGGATTTCCAGAAACTCTTCGATCTCCGGATGATGAACATCCAAATAGACCGCAGCAGAACCGCGCCTTAAAGACCCTTGGGATATGGCGAGCGTAAGGCTGTCCATAACGCGGATAAACGGAATAATTCCGGATGTCTTTCCCGCGCGGCCAATTTTTTCGCCAATTGAGCGGACATTCCCCCAATATGTTCCGATCCCGCCGCCGTTGGAAGCAAGCCACACATTTTCATTCCAAATATCCACAATCGAATCGAGGCTGTCGTTCACAGAGTTCAAGAAACAAGAAATCGGCAATCCTCGTTTCGCACCGCCATTCGACAAGACTGGCGTGGCCGGCATAAACCAAAGCTTGGACATATAATCATAGAGACGCTGCGCATGCGCGGCATCATCACAATAGGCTTCTGAGACGCGGCTGAACATGTCTTGATAGGATTCTTCGGGCAGCAGATAGCGGTCGACCAGTGTCTTCTTCCCAAAATCAGTCAACAATTCGTCGCGGTTGCGGTCTTGGCGAATTTTAATCGTTTCGACTTCCCGCAATTGTGACGGCTTGCCTTTATGCGGCGCGGTCACATATTTTGACCGGGATTTGGGCGTAAAACTACCCTCTAGGGCTGTCGTTTCTGGCATAATGGCTAATGCTTCAATGGATGTATTCTCTGACATGTGATCCCCGTCAATGTAGGTAAGCCCCTGCGCCACCTGATAAAATTTAGCCCAACCAAAACCCATTACGCCGACGACGTGGCTGCGTTCTTTTTCTTATGAAATCGGAAGCTTTTACAGCCTCTACACCATATATAGTGTTGATTTGCCCTTAGTCGTCAACACCTTGTGTATCGAAAAAGGAAATTTTCTGTTAACAGATGGTTAAATGCCCAAAAAACTTATGAATTTTTTATGACTTTTCCACAAACGCTTTTACCGTATAATAGGTTGAGAAGATTCTCCCAGTCTCGCAAGCTCTATACATCTGCTATACAATATAAACGAAGCCCGCAAGATGACTGCGCTCTGATGGAATCAAAACGTACAGCCTTCATTTCATAAATTTGTTTTGTTGACCGGCTATTCCCGCTAGGAGGCAGGTAAAATAAAGGCGCAGATATGAAAATACTGATTGTGACGGATGCGTGGGAGCCGCAAATGAACGGCGTGGTTCGTACATTGTCAAAAACAATTAGCGAACTTCGCAAAGCGGGACACACGGTCGAGGTGATTGCACCGTCCGATGGGTATTGGACGATGCCGCTTCCAACCTATCCTGATATTCGCCTCGCACCTTTTGCCAAGACTGATGTTGAACGCCGCATTGTTCGATTTGGTCCTGAAGCCATCCATATCGCCACCGAGGGCCCGCTCGGGCAGGCAGCCCGCAGTCTGTGCTTAAAATGGGGCATGCCGTTTACAACCAGCTACCACACCAAGTTTCCCGAATATATTAAAGCCCGCTTCCCTTTCGTTCCGCTTGCCCTACCCTATAAATTTGTGCGTGACTTCCACAATAGCGGCGGCACAACAATGGTGACCACACCGTCCATGGTGGAATTTTTAGACGCGCGTGGGTTTACTAACCTTGCGCCTTGGGCGCGCGGGGTTGACTTGGAGTTGTTTAACCCCGCTAAGCGGAATGCCCCTAAAGATGTATATGATGGCCTTCAGCGTCCGGTTTTCGTGAATGTTGGCCGCGTCGCGATTGAGAAAAACATTGAGGCCTTTCTCGCGCTTGACCTACCGGGCAGCCAAGTTGTGGTCGGCGACGGCCCGCAAATGGAGCAACTTAAAAAGAAATACCCCAAAGCCCGTTTTGTCGGTGCAAAGTTCGGCGAAGAGCTCGCACGCTATTTTGCAGATGCTGACGTTTTCGTCTTTCCGAGCCTGACCGATACGTTTGGCCTTGTAATCATTGAGGCTATGGCAACAGGAACGCCGGTAGCGGCCTATCCTGTTACGGGCCCGATTGACATTGTGCCGGACAGCGGGGGCGGCGTTTTAGATGATGATTTACAGGCGGCATGTCTGGCTTGTCTGAAATTGAGCCGCGAAGATGCAGCGGCGCATGCACAGAAATTTTCATGGGAAGCCGTTTCAAAAACCTTCTTTGATTATCTTACACCGGAATATGAACCGAAAGCCCGCAAACGCTGGCGCCGCACCCGCCGCTTGGCCCGGATTGCAAGCAGTCCCTATCATTTTTTGAGAAAAGTTCTGCGAAAAATCTGGCGGCTGATTCTCGGCAAAAACTGAAAATATAAGCATTTATAAAGGCTTTTTCAGAAATGCCCAAAACCCTGCACCGTCGTATGCGGTATTGACTAAACCCCAACCCTGCGCGCCAAGTCGGTTCATGGTTTCGTTCATTTGTTCTGCTTTTTTCTCATTCGCTGCGAATGCAGAGGTTTTGAGATGCACGGTTTTATATTGCCAACGGTTCGGTGTCATAATTATACCTCTTTATCGGTGTCCACAGCTTTGCTTGGTCGTTTTTTGAGACGGCCGGATTTGCGCAGCGCATCTCGCAAAACATATTCGATCTGCGCATTAACGGAACGCAGTTCATCATCGGACCAGCGCTTCATAGCTTCGAGCACATCAGGATGAATTCGTAGCGGATATGACTTTTTAGCAGGCACCGGACCGTTTTAATAAAGCGATCCGGTGTTCACGACAGGCTGCGTTGCCCGGTCAGAACACAGAACAACCAGCAGGTTGCTCACCATAGCCGCACGGCGCTCATCGTCGAGTTCAACTACGCCTTTGCTTGAGAGTTCATCCAGCGCCATCTCTACCATCCCCACCGCGCCTTCGACAATTTTCTGCCGGGCAGCAATAATCGCGCCCGCTTGCTGACGCTGCAACATGGCTTGCGCAATTTCGGGGGAGTAAGCGAGATGTGAAATGCGCGCCTCAATCACATTGATGCCCGCACGCGCTAGGCGGTCTTGGATTTCTTGCTTTAAGCGCTCCGAAATCTCTGCGGGATGAGAGCGTAGGGAGATTTGTCCGTCTTCATGTTGATCATATGGATAGCTTGTCGCCATAGCCCGGATCGCGGCTTCGCTCTGAATTTGCACGAAACTCTCATAACTATCAACATTGAAAACCGCTTCGGCAGAATCTGAGACTTCCCACACCACAATCGCGGCGATTTCAATGGGCGAGCCATCCAGTTCATTCACTTTCAAGCGTCCGCTTTCAAAATTTCGCACGCGGAGACTAACCTTCTTTTTCGAATAAAACGGATTGTTAAAACGAAGACCGGGCGTGCGCACTGTGCCAACATATTTGCCAAAAAGAGACAGAACGGCGGACTGGTTGGGTTCAACCTTGTAAAGTCCGCATAGACTTAGAATGCCACCTAAAAATACTACAATCGGCCCAAACAGAAAAAGAAGGTTTCTGTTATCGACCCCTTCGATAAAGGCATACACGCATATACCCATGAATACGAGCAATCCTAGTAAAATTGGAATGCCGCTACCGGATTTGACTTTTGTTTCGCGAATATCACTCATGATAGATCCCTTTCTTTATTCATATGATTTGATATCATTATGATATCAAAATGTCAATGTCTCGGAAAGGTATTTATAATGTTGCTAGGTGCCGTCCAAAAACCAAGCGCTCAACGCTAACGTACAAGACGAAGTTGAGTGTTTATTAAGGTCGGGACTTTGCCGGCGCTGATTGTGTAAAAGCCTCAAAATAGGCGAAGACCTCATCCTCACTCCGGCTTGCTGCATTGCGCCATGTTGGCGCCGTCTCTAAATTGAGAACGCCGCCGGAGGATGCTAAAACAAAGACCGTAGGCGTGCCGACAATTTTTTCAACGCCGAACCCTTGGGCTATATTGATATTGCGATTTTTTTGGCCAACATCGACATAAACAACATGGTAATGACGGCTCAGGAGCGTCTGAAAACGATCTTTTTCAAACTGCGCCGCGAGGCCCCGGCTATCATGGCACCAATTGGCGCCCATAGCGACAATCGTCATTTTATTATCAGCTTTAGCCGCAGCCATAGCCGCATCAATATCGGCGCGGGCATTGCTTAACGCATCATAAGGCCGAGTTTCATTATGCTTACCCGCGGCGTGATGACCGTCTGGATTAGCGGGGCCGCTCGCCATAGACGGCGTCACGCAAGCCCCTAAAAACGCCGAGAGCCCGACAATCGCGCTTCGTGTGAAAAATTTCATCATTCTCTCCGCTGGAAACATTAGCGCTTCCGATACCATGTTAGGGCAAACTGTAAAACACCCCTTGTGTCTATTCCAGCAAAACGCTTAATGAGACTATGGCAATATTTCCTTTTCTCCATTGGCCACGCCGCAAACACCCGGGCGCGCCGCAGACCAAAAACCCTGAAACCGCGCACCTACCAACCGAGCATGCCGCTGCATCACCTCTGCCGCAACTCTATGATGTTCACAGGCATTTCTATAATGAGCGCGGCTTTCAGTGTTTCGCCAGCTTTTTTCCGCTGTGGGGCGGCTGGGCAACGGCCGGACATGTGCTCACAGAGGCAGGTCATATCTGGCCAGAGTTTACCCATTGCGACGGCGAAAACCACACCTGGCCCGGCGGTTTGGACGCTGCGCTCGCAGGATGCCAACTACCGGATCAGCCGCCAGAGAGCCCCAAAGCCGGACAGACGGTCATCGCATGCGGCTATCCCGCAGGGTCCCGCACATTAGAGTCCCGCCACGGCACAACATATATCGAGCGGCAATCCGGCTCAGGCACATGGATTGCCCATATAAAAACCCCGGACGAACCTGTTGTTTCCGGCATGAGCGGCGGGCCCGTCATTGACGCCGAAACCGGGCAACCCATTGGCATTTTAATCACCCGCAATTCACCGGCTGATCTCAACGCCGACCGCGACCCGGATGAGAGCTGTGATTTCGTCTCCCTGAGGGCTGTATGGAACGCTTTAAATAAATCCAACACGAGTTAATCTGAGCCCTATCGCCTATTGTCATATGGGCACCGCCAAATTAGTCTGCGCCAATTCACAGGGAGCCTGACATGCGCGATATGATCGTTACCAATATTGAAACTGTGCCGGGGCACGCCATTGTGCGGCACCTCGGGCTTGTCCAAGGCAATACGGTCCGGGCTAAACATGTGGGCCGGGATATTATGGCAGGCCTCAAAAATATCGTCGGCGGCGAGTTGCGTGGTTATACGGAGCTTTTAAATGATGCCCGCGAAGAAGCGACAAACCGTATGATTGAAGACGCGCGAGCCATGGGCGCTAACGCTGTTGTCAATGTGCGCTATTCCACATCATCGATTTCCGCAGGCGCATCAGAGCTTTACGTTTACGGCACGGCTGTGATTACAGAATAAATGGGCGCGTTTCTCACATTTATCGTTCTGATGCTCGTCGGCATTATCTTCGGCAGCATGAATGAACGTAACCACTTCAAGCGGCTGGCCCGTGATGAGGCGGCTTTTTCGCATATCACGATCGTCTCGCTCAAACAGGTTCCCAGTACGCTCGAGCCGGGCGGCGTTGTTGTCACTGGGAACGTGGTCATTGCTGTGGATTATTTCAAAAAGATCATGGCGGGTTTACGCATGATTTTTGGCGGCGAACTTCGTGCCTATCAATCATTACTCATTCGGGCACGCCGCGAAGCCGTTATCCGCATGAAACGCGAAGCCGCGGAGCTTGGCGCAGACGCCGTTTATAACGTGCGCATTGAGTTTTCCGCCATTGGCGCGCAGCCCCAAGCGATTGGCGGCGCTGAACTCCTCGCTTATGGTACTGCGGTGAAATACACGTGATAAACCGATTTGACACGGTTAACCCGGTTGATGATATGCCGCTGTCCGGGGTTATCTATACGCCGGACAATCCGACCGCTGTTATCAGCCTCGTACATGGTTTCGGTGAACATATCGGGCGCTATGCGGGCATGATGGATCATTTAGGCGAGCACGGCATTGCAACTGCCGCGCTTGATCTGCGCGGGCATGGGCGCTCCGGCGGAACGCGCGGCGTGAGCCGCACTTATGAAAATATGCGCAGCGACGTAGATGTTCTGACGGATAAGACCCGCGAGGAATTTCCGGACTTACCCCACTTCCTGTTTGGCCATTCTATGGGCGGCGGATTGGTACTGAATTATGTGCTTAAGCGCGGGGCTAAAGCCTTATCCGGAGTCATCGCCACCGCGCCCATGCTCCGTTTGCCGGAACCCCCGCCAAAACCGCTTGAACTAATTGTTCGAGCTTTGCGCCGTATCGCGCCGGGTATGAGCATAAAAAACGCCATCGACGGCACAAAAATCTCAAGCCTGCCTAATGAACAAGCCGCCTATGAAGCAGACCCGCTTAACCACGGTCAGCTCGGTGTCGGCCTAGCCGTTGATCTTGTCCAGCAAGGCGAATGGACACTGTCACAGGCAGAAAGCTGGACAGCGCCATTATTGCTTATGCATGCACGGCAGGACGTCCTCACGGCATACGAAGCCAGCCGAGAATTTGCGCAAAAAGCGCAAAATTGTGATTTTCATACTTTTGAAAATGTGGCCCACGAGATCCATAATGATACGAGCCGGGACGCCGTTTACGCCAATATCATCACATTTGTTGAGAGCCACTTATGAAACTCACAGTCTATCACCTGAAAACCTGCGATACATGCCGCAAAGCCATCAAGGCGTTAAAGGCAGCAGAGCATGACCTTACGCTTGTAGATGTGCGTGCGGATGGTATCTCTGAGCGCAATCTCACAGAAATTGTAGCGATGGTCGGATGGCATACTGTCCTTAATACCCGGTCAACAACATGGCGCGGCTTGGAACCTACCGAAAAAGACGAAATGGACCGCGACAAAGCCATCGCCTTGATGATGGCGCACCCAACGCTCATCAAACGCCCAGTGATTGACACGGGCGACGGTGTGACCACCGGATGGACACCAGCGGTGCAGGAAAACTATATTTAAACTCGTGCGAGCTACGCAGCTCGTTTTATGATGGGCCTTGCGTTGTTCGCGGAGCTGGTTCTAAAATGACAAAGCGCCCGTTTTGGATTTGATAGACCGCCAGACCCCTATCCGGCGTCCCGTCCGCATTAAACCGCACGAGGCCATCGGCAAGATCATAACCGCGCGTATCTTCAATACGGCCCCGGCGATCAAACTTTTTGCCGGCCGCCGCAACAGCGCCGATAATGACAGCATCATGCGCAAGGGACGCCAGCTGAGACGGGTCTTCACCGTAGAGCTGATCGAAAGCGGCGATAAAGTCACGCCGCGCTTCTTGCGGAGGTCCGGCAAATATGCCGCCATTAAGCGCGGGTTCGCGCACAGTTTCCTCTTTATGCCAAAGCCCGGTGCCTAAAAACTGTACATCCCCCGGATCGACATCATAATATGGAAGCAGCGGCGCTAAAGACCGAAGCGCAGTTCCGCCTTCCGGCAAAAGAATCGCTTCAAAGGCACGGCGGTCCTCACCGCGGTTTTTAGCCTCCTCGCTTTTGTAAAATTGGGATAGTTTTTGCGCAGGCTCCTGCATGACTGAAATATCATTGCCATCATAGGTTTCGCTCGCCGTGACCCGTCCATTGACAAAGCCAACAGAGCCCTCATAGGCGCTCAGAACCCGTCGTCCATAAGTGCTTTGCGGGCCCAAAAAAGCAAAATTTTGAATGCCAACGCTTGCCGCATATTCGACAATCCGTTTGACTTCAGCCTCCGGCGGAAAACTCAGTAAATACGTGCCTTCACCGGCAACGGTTTGGTCTGATGAAAAAGCGATCAAGGGCGTGGCCGAGCGCCGGGCTTCGCTGCTGGCAGCTTGCACAGAGCGGGCTAAAACAGGGCCCAAAATAACGTCGACGCCGGATTTAACGGCTGTTCTCGTGGCTGAAACTGCGCCCTCCGGCGTGCCCCCCGTGTCGAGCGCAATGATTAAGACATCCGCATCTTCCCGGGAAAACACAGCCATTTCAGCCGCTTTGAGCATAGAGGCCGCTTCGCCGCGAAGGCGTTCGGATGAGCTTGAAAACGGTAATAATAAAGCCAAGCGCTTAATGTCGCGCCCGCGCATGTGCGGCGGCGTCAGGCCTTCTCTGGTAAATTCCGGCGCTTGGATCAGGGGGGCTGTATCAGCATCACCTCCCGCGTCAGGGATCTGCGGCTGCTCCGGGGCGGGCTGTTCTGGCTGCGGGATTGGGCGCGGGTCAGGGTTTTGCACAACCGGGCCCGGGCGCTGCGGCATTGGAGCCGTTGCACAGGCCGACAGCATGAGGGCACCAAAGACAAAAGCCAGCCATGTGCGGGGGCTGATTATAGTATGGCGAAAGCGGTGTTTAAGTGCCATAATGGGCGTATCCTTATGTCAGGCGAACCATGTCCGCAAATACCTCTATAACCCCTGCTTCCATCATGCAATCCTCTTGGGGTGAAGGATTGCAGCCCGCAAAGCCGCAGCCCGGCCTCTATATTGTCGCGACGCCGATTGGCAATCTACGCGATATTACGCTGCGCGCCTTGGATATATTGTCATGCGCCGACATTATTCTCGCCGAAGACACACGTCAAACCGTCAAACTGCTTAACGCATACGGTATAAAGAACCGCTTAACAGCCTATCATGACCATAATGCGGCAAAACAAATTCCATTTGTCATGGATGCGCTCGCGAGCGGAAAAATCGTTGCCCAAGTCAGTGATGCCGGTACGCCGCTTATATCTGATCCCGGCTTTAAACTGGTAAGGGCCGCCGCTGAGGCCAGGTTTGACATTGTCCCCGTTCCCGGGGCATCGGCTTTATTGGCCGGGCTGATGAGCGCGGGATTGCCGAGTGATAACTTCATGTTTGCTGGGTTCCTTCCGGCCAAGTCATCTGCAAGAAAGCGCACTATCAGCCCGCTCAAAAATATCCAAGCCACGCTGATTGTCTTTGAAAGCGGCAACCGGCTCGCGGCCAGTCTTGGCGATATGCGCGAGGTTTTGGGAGACCGCAAAGCGGTCATCGCGCGAGAGCTAACTAAAAAATATGAGGAAATTCGCCGCGGTTCATTCACTGAGCTTTTGGACAGTATCGATGCAAACCCGCCAAAAGGCGAAATCGTCGTTCTTATTGCGCCGCCCAATGGGAACACATTATGGACGGACGCGCAAATTGATCAGGCTTTGCGTGAGCATATTTCCGAATTGGGCGTCAAACGCGCAAGCGCGAGAATCGCTGAATTATCGGGCTGGGCCAAACGCGATGTTTATCAGCGCGCGCTTTTATCAGCGCCATGAGCCGCCGATCATATGAGAAAGCTGGACGACGCGCGGAAACCTTAGCCGAAATCTACCTCCGGCTTAAAGGATACCGAATTTTAGAGCGCCGCTATCAGTGCCGCAGCGGCGAGATTGATATTATCGCCCGCAAGAAAGACGTACTTGCCATTATCGAAGTCAAGCAGCGCCCGACGCGCGAACACGCCGAAGATAGCCTAACAGCCTATGGCATGAACCGCATCGGCCAAGCCGCCGACATATATGTATCGCAAACACCCCGCGCGCAGAGCCTCGCTGTCCGCTTTGACGCAATATTTGTGATTGGCCGCTGGAAAATCATCCACCTTCAAGACGCGTGGCGGGATTAAGTCTTAATAGCGCAGCAGGATTTATGACGACGCTACGCTGTATTGAGCGTTTTATATTATATTTAAACATGATATAGGCCGCGCCATGGCATCAATCCTGATCAATACGCTACCCCCAACCGCGCAAACAGACGACCGTATACGCCTACCCGGCCTATCCCGCGCCGAAATAGCCGCGCATCTGGAAAGCTTTGGTATCGCGCCGAAAAAAGTGCGCATGCGCGCCGGACAAATATTCCAGTGGATCTATAATTTCGGCGTCACCGATTGGGACGATATGACAAATATCGGCAAAGACCTGCGCGAAAAACTCTCACGATCCTTTTCTCTGGCTCGTCCCGAAATTATCGAGCGCCAAGTCAGTAAAGACGGCACCCGTAAATATTTGGTCCGCATGGCCCCGGGTATCGAGGTCGAAAGCGTGTTCATTCCTGACGTGTCAAAAACCGGCGCCCTGTGTGTGTCCTCACAAGTCGGGTGCACCTTAACCTGTAAGTTTTGCCACACCGGGACGCAAAAACTGGTGCGCAATCTGACCGCAGCGGAAATCGTTTTGCAAGTCATGATCGCCCGTGATGATTTGGGCGAATGGCCGACCACGCAAGACAACCGTAAGCTCACCAATATCGTGTTTATGGGCATGGGCGAGCCGCTTTATAATACGGATCATGTAATCGCGGCCATTGATATTCTCTCTGATGATGCCGGATTGTCCATCGGTCGGCGGCGGGTCACCGTTTCAACATCCGGCATTGTCCCGGAAATTGGGCGCGTGGGCGCAGCCAGCAACGCAATGCTCGCGATTTCACTCCATGCCGCCAATGATGAATTGCGTGAGCAAATCATGCCGATTAACCGAAAATACCCTTTGGCAGACCTGATGCAAGCTTGCCGCGATTATCCCGGACTGTCCAATGCCCGCCGGATTACGTTTGAATATGTTATGCTGAAAGGGGTCAATGACAGTCCAAAGCACGCGCGCGAGTTGATCAAATTGCTTGAAGGCATCCCTGCTAAGGTCAACCTAATTCCATTTAATCCCTGGCCGGGCAGTGATTATGAATGCTCGGATTGGGGCACGATTGAGACCTTTGGCGAGATTGTCAATAAAGCCGGGTTTGCCGCGCCGATACGCACGCCGCGCGGACGCGACATTCTCGCCGCATGCGGACAATTAAAGTCTGAAAGTGAAAAAGTTCGTGCCAGCGCTAAAAGGCGGGCATTAAAAGACAGTCATGTAGAGGCAGACGGAACAACATCAGTTGACGCTCCCGCATAAGCTTGCAAAGTAACTATAAGAATAAGGATAAAATCCATGGATGCATCGCTCAATAGCCTCGCAAACGGACTTCCAACCCTCGCCGCCTATTTGGCTGTCGTGACGCTGATTTATGTGATTGGCATCATTATTTACGTCAAACTCACCCCGCACCGCGAATTAGAACTTGTACAAAATGGTAATATGGCCGCTGCCGTCTCGTTTTCTGCGCTGATTATTAGTCTTGCTCTACCGTTGACCGCATGCCTCATTAACAAAATCGGCCTTTTGGACGTCGCCATGTGGGGTACAGTAAGCTTGTTTTTGCAGCTATTCCTCTTTCGCTTCACGGATGCCCTATTTCGCGGAATGCCGCAGCGTATTGAAAATAACGAAGTGCCCGCCGCCTTGGTGCTCGCGGCCTTTAAATTTTCAGGATCGCTGGCGCTGGCTGTAGCTATCGTCGGATAGGTATATGTTCAGGCATGTTCCCGATTGGCTTATCTATGGCAGCATCGTGCTGCTCATATACCTGAACGCCTCACGGTCTTCTAATAAACAACATTCTCCGCAGCCTCCGCCTCCGCCTGAGCTTGGAGCACTGCTCCCTATTGAAAGCCCGCGCGACCCCGCCGTTTTGGTTGAAATCGGCGCGCCAAGTTCCGGCATTGGCACCGCCTTTGCGGTCGACAAACAAGGCACATGGCTGACGGCCCGGCATGTTGTTGATGAATGCAGCAAAGTCGGCCTCAGTCTTGGACGCGGAAAAGCCATACGCGTCAACGCTTCGGTTTCAAAAAACTCAGATACTGCCATCCTGACGTCGGATTGGACCCGAACGCCGCTGCCCAGTGATCTCTATTCCCAGCGGCAAATCGGCGAACGGGGTTATTTCTTTGGCTTCCCCCAAGGCAAGCCCGGCGAAGCTGCCGCCACACTATTGGGGCGGCATAAAATGGTTATTCGCGGACGCTACCGCACAGAAGAACCCATTTTGGCGTGGACAGAAGTCGGCCGTACGCGCGGTCTTGTTGGCTCGCTCGGCGGCCTATCCGGCGGGCCGGTATTAGACGCGGACGGGGAAGTCGTCGGGGTCGTGGCCGCTGAAAGCCCGCGCCGGGGGCGTATCTATTCTGTCGCGCCGCGCAATCTACAAAACCTGTTTCCGCAAAATAACACTGTGGCCGGCGAACCGATTGCCATTGATACTTACGGGTCACAAGCTGACAGATACCGCCGCGCACGCCGCATTGCGCAGGTGCTCTGCCTCGTGGAATAAGGCGGAATGCGACGCCGGTCTCCCGCTATTTATGCCGTCTTAATCGCGGTTGCTGCCATCATTTTCATTGCCGTTGACCGCACGGTTCCCTCACAGCACTTGCCGTGGCGCGCGCTTAATATCGAAGCCCCCGTGGGCGCATCCACCAACGCGCAAATGTTTCGCTTGGCCCTATCACCATCCGGCACCTGCATGGCGCTCGCCGATAATGCTCTTAGATTTTCATCCACGCAAGCCGACCCCAAAGATGCACGGGAGCCATGCGGCTGGACGGTTGCACGCGATGTATTAGGCAGCGAAGACGGCTTATTGTCCGCCGAGACCACCATGCAATGCCCGCTGGCGATTGGCACCTATATTTGGATACGGGAAATCGATAGTCTCGCCCGAAAACACTTTGAACAGCCCCTGAAAACTGTTCATCATTACGGCACATATGCCTGCCGAGAGCAAAGGGGAAATAGCTCCAGGCAATGGAGCGAACATGCCTTTGCCAATGCCTTTGACGTCGCGGCATTTGAACTGGCAGACGGTCAACGGATTTCAGTCTTGGACCATTGGAGCCAAGGTTCGCGTAAACAAAAAAGATTTCTACGCGGCGTACGTGATCAGGCCTGTAATATTTTTCGCGTGACACTGAGCCCTGATTATAACGCCGCCCACAAAGATCACTTCCACGTCGATATGGGGCCAACCTCAGCTTGCCAGTAACCCCCGCCTTTGATACACGCACAAGCAGAGGGGGAGCCATGCATATTATAATCGGAATCATTGCAGCGATTGCGGCTATTCTGTTTTACGCCAGCCGTATTTCACGCGGCGCTAGCGATCTTGTGGATACGGCCAATGAAATTGGTAATCTACCGCGGCGGTTGCGGCATCGGCGTAATGCGGGCAAACACGGGCTGGATCTTGTCAGCACGCCCGTGGAAGCGGCAACAGTGCTCATGATTTCCGTATCGCGCCTTGATAAGTTTGGACGCGTAACCGACAAACAGGCGCGCGCCATGTCGCTTGAATTACAGGAAAACATGCAGCTTGATCCGGATTATGCAGGCGACCTTATCATCCAAATGCGCAGTCTTTCGCAACATTTGGTTCAAGCGGAATCAACTTTGTTTCCGATGATTAAAGTGCTGCAAAATAATATATCCAAAGACGATGGACGTACCTTGGCAGAGATGTTGCGCCAGATTGCCAATATTGAAAACATGATAAACACCTCTCAAAAGGAGTTCATCCGCCGGTTTGAAGAGCGCATGGGGCTTTTGGGTTAAGTCTGGCCCCCTGCTGCGCGGCTGACATCCACCGTGACGTGATCAATATGAAAAATATCCGCCAGCCGGGTTTTGATCGCTTGGCTTGCCGTCTCAAGACTTGCATCAGGACTAATGATAGCTTCGAGCGTCATCATCGGACGATCATTCGTGATCGACCATGCATGTATATGCTTGACCTCAAGCAAGCCGGGCACGCTCGCCAATAAATCATCACGAATAAGGCGGCGGTCTATGCCTTCCGGCGCGCCTTCTAGCAAAATATGGGCGCTATCCTTTATCAACCGCCAGGCGCTGCGTAGGATTAAAACCGCCACAAGGAGCGACAATAAAGGATCAATGGGCATCCACCCGGTTTGCATGATCACGATCGCGGCAATAATCGCCGCAACTGAACCCAAAAGATCGCCCAGCACATGAAGGACAGCGCCGCGAATATTAAGATTATCCTGATCCGCCCCGAGTAAAATCCAAAACACAAGAATATTGACGACGAGTCCGGCTACGGCGATCCAGAGCATTGGCCCGGCCAAAATGTCGCCCGGCATCACAAACCGCTTCACCCCTTCAATGAGAATCCAGACCGCGATGGCAAATAACGTCAGGCCGTTGACGAAGGCAACGAGAATGGAAAACCGATCATATCCAAATGTATGTTTCCAATTGGCCGGGCGGCGGGCGATTGTGAATGCCCCCCACGCCATAGCCAAAGCCGCGAAATCTGTAAGCATATGCCCGGCATCAGCCAGCAAAGCGAGCGAGCCGGATATAATGCCGCCTGCCACTTCGGCCAGCATAAACACACCCGTGAGGATAGCGGCAATACCGACCCGAAAACGGTTCTGCGCGCCTGAATGCGGACAAGTATGTCCGCTCTTATGCGTATGTGAGTGGCCGTGCCCCATAATCTCTCTATGCTATTTTTGCGCAGCATAGACTAGTGCAATTCCTGTTAAATGGAATCGGAAATTGGGCCCTATTTACCCATTTTCCGATACATCTATCGTTATAATGAAACAGGACGTGCACTGAAAAAAAATGGCGAGACTCTCTGCTCAATTTTAAGCCCGTACTAACCAAATTTTGCTAATTCAGGATCATGTCAAAGACGTCTTTACAGCAAGCTGGTCCGCAAACACTGAGTGTGCGCGTTGTGCAGCCCGCAGATTTGAGCCCGCATGAGATCACGGTTTGGGAAGACATGCGCTCCGGTAATCCGGCGCTTTATAGCCCTTATTTCCATGTCGATTATACCCGCCTTATTGGTGAATTACGGCCGGACGCCTATGTGGCCATTGCAGAGCGGGACGGTGATATAGCGGCGTTTTTCCCGTTCCAAGGCCCTCAGCCCGGGCGTAGCGGTTTTGCACGGCCGATCGGCGCGCCCATGACAGATTATCACGGCGTAATAAAAGCCGCAGATGATAGCGTAAGGGACATCGAAGTTTTCGAAAAAGCGGGTATAGGCGCGCTCCATTACAGCGCGCTGGTTCATCATAGTCGCGACGACGTTTATAATCATATGCACACTCAGCAAGCCGCCGTCATGGAAATCACTGACACCGCAGAGAGCTGGCGCGCGGCGCGCGATTCCAGTTACCGCCGCAGCCTGAAAAGTCACCGCCGCCGCGTACGTAAATCCGAAGAAGATTACGGACAGCGCCGATTTGAATTTAAAAGCCGCGACCCGGAAGCTTTTGAAACGCTGCTTCGGTGGAAACGCGAGAAATTTATTGAAACCGGCAAATATGACGTTTTGTCAGCAGATTGGACTATGGCTTTGCTGGAGCGGCTCTGGAACGGATACGGCGCACTATCATGCGACATGCAGGTTCTTTATTTTGGCAACCGTATTGCATCCATTGATCTGGGCCTGTCCAGCGGCGGCGTCTTTCATAGCTGGATTGTTGCCTATGACGGCGATCTGCATACACTTGCGCCCGGCATTCAGCTTCTCGAAGAGCTTATCGACGCCTCCAAAGCATTGGGCTACACCCGCATTGACCTAGGCGCAGGCATAGACGGCTATAAACGCCATTATGCCAGCGAGGATATAAGGGTCGGCGGCGGATTTATAGCCGTTCAAGGTCCTGCCGCCGCACTGAGCCAGCTTTATGGCCATGCAGAAATTTTGGGTCAAAAGCGTTTATGCGATGCCCCCGGTAAATTAAGGCGGCGTTACAGCCAAATCGCCGCGTGCGATGATAGTTTCGCGGGCCGCGCGAAAGCCATAATGGCCGCCGTAAAATCATCGCGAAATTCCTAGCCCCTCTTGCGGCGAAACCTTTATTTGCCTAAACACCGCCGCTTATCTCCCCCTCTATAAAGGCGGCCCATCATGCAATACGCACTTATCATTCATGGCGGCGCAGGCGCGCAGCCCGGCATGGATTATACACAGCAAACCGCGCATATGGACGCGCTCATCCGCGAAGGACAACGCCAGCTTATTGCGGGCACGGATGCACTCTCTGTGGTCGAAGCGATGGTTGCAGACCTTGAACAGTCCGGACTCTATGTGGCCGGTAAAGGCTCCGCGCCCAATATGGAAGGCATTATTGAGCTTGACGCCAGCATTATGGATGGACGTGAGCAGCGCGCAGGCGCGGTCGCCGCTATCAGCAATATTGTAAGCCCGATCAAGGCCGCGCGGTGCGTCATGGAAGACGGTAAACACGTTATGATGGCCGGCATGAGCGCGCGCAAATTTGCTCTCTCAAAAGGACTACCTGGAATTGATGACCCGGACACTTATTATACCGAACATGAAAAGCACGGCTCCGGTAATGTCGATGCCAATCACGGCACTGTCGGCGCGGTAGCGCTTGATATTCACGGGCATTTTGCGGCCGGAACGTCCACGGGCGGAATTTTTGGTAAAAGCGCCGGGCGCATCGGCGACACGCCAATCATTGGCGCCGGTACGTGGGCGGACAAACATGTAGCCATTTCCTGCACCGGGCTCGGCGAAGCGTTTATTCGAACGTGCGCCGCGCATGACGTTGCCGCCCGTATGCGCTATGGCGAGCGGAGTTTGCGCCGTTCAGCATGGGAAGTGCTCGACGCGGTGGCGGAGCATAATGGCGACGGCGGGCTTATTGCTGTCGATCATGAGGGCGCCATTGTGATGCCGTTTAATTCGGACGGCATGAAACGCGCCGCCGTTAGCCACACCATGCCGCCAACAGTGTGCGTTTTTGAAAAAGAACCGCGTTAGAGTCTATCCCTTATTCTCGAGCGGCAAGGGGTCCCCGCATGTCCAGCCCATATCCATGAGCTGCTGTAAATAGGCCAGAACACGCGCCCGCTCGACATAGACAAGCAGCCCTAAAAAATCACCGGGTTGCGCCCACTCCAGCGCTTTTATTGTCGCGTCAAACTCATTGCCGGTTTGCATAATTCTCTCGGTTGGCACGCTTAAACTTTCTAAAGCCCCAAGAATGACTTTCGACGTCTCGCCGGGCTGCCGCCCGCGTAGCGCGCTGGGCAGCTCCTTGACAATAATCATATCAGGATCGGCGCTATGAACAGCTTTTGTAATGTCAATAATATCAGTATCGCTACGATCGCCAGCCTGCCCGAGCAAAAACAGTTTACGCGGCGCGGGCATATCTTTGATCGCCGATGCCAGCGCGGATACGCCGTGAGGATTGTGAGCAAAATCGAGCAGCACTGTCGCGCCACCAACAGACATGAAATTACCGCGCCCGGGATTATTTTCAGGCGTGGATTCAAAATCGGCAAGACCAGCGCGCATGGAATCCACATCCAAATCCAGCGCCGATGCTAGGGCGATTGCCGCTAAGCCATTAGCAATGTTGAACTTGGCCGCTCCGCCCATCGCAATTGGAAAATCTTTCACCGGCAAGACCGGAACGGTTTCGCCGCCACAAGCAAGCATCATCACGCCGTCATCAACATAGGCCACAGTCTGTCCGCGCGCCGCGCATTGGACCGCGAACGCTGTGTCAATGGAAAGGCCAAACCAGCTTATCTGACCCTCAAAGCCCTCGGCCCGCTTGGTGAGCGCCGGATCGTCCCAATTTAAAATCAGGCAGCCGGATGGGGAGACGGCCTTAGCCAGCATAAATTTCGCGTCCGCCAGAACCTCAACATCAGTGATACCGTATTCGCCCAAATGGTCGGCAGAAATATTCGTGATCAGACTGGCCTCAATATTTGTGATCGGCAGCCCGCGCCGCATCAGCCCGCCGCGTGCGGTCTCCAATATGGCCATATCTGCACGCGTGTCACGCAGCGCCATACGCGCGCCGCCCGGCCCGGAATAATCGCCTGTATCGAGAACAATCGGTCCAACCCGCACATAATCACTGGATGACGAGGCCGCCATACGTCCGGCTTTCGCGGCTATGGCGCTCGCAAGACGAACGGTTGTCGATTTGCCGTTGGTCCCTGTGACTAATGCCACGGGGATATTGCTCACCGCGTCCCAGTCCACAGTGCTTGGCATCGGCAGATCGCGCACGTCCCATAATGTCCGGCCTAGCCCCAGCCCTATGGAGACATCATCATCATCGGATAAAAACGCTTTACCATGCTTAAGCGCGGCGTCCCGCATCGCCAAAATACGGGGATTGCGTTCTTCGTCTATCTCGGCTTGCAGGGATTTTATACGGGCAGCGCGATCTGAATTATCGTCAGTTTCAAAATCCCAAGCCGTCTCAATCAAGCTCGTCGCCGCGTAAAGCGCGTCAATCGGCGCAGTGATCGCAATACTGCCGCCGCCGGGATAAAGACGCGTTTGTATGGTCTCATGGCCCCAATCCACATTGGACGCTATGCCGGATAGAGTTTTCGCAAGGCCCGGCAAAAATGCTCTTATGTCATCATGCCGCCCAATAATTTCAGCGCATGCACCCGCTCTATCCAGCAAAAAATTAGGCCCGGTGAGCCGCCGAACATCTGTCAATTCCATAGAGCCTAATCCGATTCTTCGTCGAAGCCCTCGGCCAGGCGGACGCCGCGCTCATCGCGCACAAGCTTGGTGCCGTCCAATAAAACCGATTCCGGCAGGCGCGGCGCGTCTTTTACGGGTTTCGCGTCCGCCAAAAGGTCCCGCCTTATGGGCTTCGGCGCTTGCGGCTGAATAACCATGTCCGCCTGTTCCGCGCGTTCAATTTCTTCCCGGTCTTTCCCGAAATAGATAATTTGTTTCCAGCTCCGGGTCGTATTGTCCGCAAACACCAATAGTAAATCCCCCGGCTGCGCCAGTGTTAGCGCTGCGTTGACGGCTTTTTCCTCTTCCTCAATAATCGTGATTTGGCTCTCACTAACGCCACACGTCATTAGGCTGTCTTTGAGAATGCGCGGGACTTCGTCCGGTGCCCGGCCGCGCAAGCCGTCATCTCTGCGGCAAATATAGTGATCAAAATGCCCTGCAACAATTTTTGCAGCCTCTTGAATATCTTGATCCCGGCGGTCGCCCGGCATGGCTAGCACGCAGATGCGGCGGCCTTTCACCTCAAGCTGATCGGTCAGCTTTGTCATAGCCGAAATCGCAGCCGGATTATGGCCATAATCCAAAATGACTTTAAATGGATGTTCATCAAAGACATTCATCCGGCCCGGCGCTTGGAAGAACGAGGTATTAAATGTGCGCAGGCCGTGACGAATATCTTCAAGACTTTTGCCTTGGCTGAAACAAATCGCGGCAGCAAACAAAGCGTTTTGCACATTGTGCATGGCTTTGCCGTCAAGCGTAGCCGGAATCAGATGTGTCCAAATGAGCGGAATATGCGCATGGTTGTCATAAATGGTAATCATATGACCATTCATACCTTGCTCCAGCACAACGGCACGCCCGCCAGCGCGTACATGTTCGCGCACTAGTGGATGGCTTGCATTCATAGTGATATAACATAAATGTTTCGCCGGTGTGCTCTGCGCCATTTTCAAACACAGCTCATCATCGGCGTTCAAGACCGCTGTATCCTGCGCCACCTCGACGACAATGCGTTTGACAATGGCCATATCCTCTAGCGTTTCCACCCCCTTAAGGCCCAGATGATCCGCAGCAATATTCAGCACCGCGCCAATATCACAGGTGCGGTACCCCAGCCCGCTGCGAACCATACCGCCGCGCGCCGTCTCCAGCACAGCGGCGTCAACGGTTGGATCGCGTAGTATCATACCCGCCGCACCGGGCCCCGTCAGGTCGCCTTTGACCGAGAGGTTACCGTCAATATAAACGCCGTCCGTAGTCGCCAAACCAACAATATTGCCGGAGAGTTTAAAAATATGCGCGACCATGCGCACGGTTGTAGTTTTGCCGTTTGTCCCTGTGATTGCAATAATCGGAATACGTTTTCCCGAGTTTGGCGGGAAGAGCATATCCATTACAGCCCCGGCCACATCGCGGGATTTACCTTCGCTGGGCGCAACATGCATCCGGAAGCCAGGCGCTGCATTTATTTCGCAAATGGCTGCGCCGTTATCCTTATAAGACACAGAAATATTCGGCGAGAGAAAATCCACGCCGCCAACATCAAGGCCGATGGCCTTAACCGCGCGTATGGCCATATCCCGGTTGTCCGGATGGACAATATCGGTGACATCAACCGCTGTTCCGCCCGTCGACAAATTGGCCGTTGAGCGCAGATAAACCCGCTCATCTTTCGCGGGGACTGTGTCCTTGGTGTAGTCGAGCGCCTCTAAATGTTCCTGCGCGGCATGATCAAGCTCAAGCCGGGTAAGAACCTTTTCATGCCCGACGCCCCGGCGCGGGTCAGAATTCACAATGTCTATAAGCTGCTCAACGGTCTTTTCCCCATCGCCAATTACGTGCCCCGGAACGCGTTTAGACACGGCGACCAGTTTATTATCGACGACAAGCATGCGGTGATCGAGGCCTTGAATATACGATTCAACAATAACTGTGCGGCTGCTACGGTTTTCTTCGCGGGCAATATCAAACGCTTCGGCCACGCTAGCACGGTCCGTTAAGCCGATGGAAATGCCGCGTCCATGATTGCCGTCAATAGGTTTAACAACAACAGGATAGCCAATCCGCTCCGCCGCCCGGACAGCATCGCGCTGCGAGCGCACAAGCCGTTGACGGGGCACGGGCAAGCCCAAATCCGCAAGAATCGTATTGGTCTCATCCTTATCAGACGCCAATTCTACCGAGATATAATTCGTCTCACTGGTAATGGTCGCCTGAATACGTTTTTGATAACGGCCATGACCGAGCTGAATAAGACTATATTCGTTCAGGCGTATCCACGGAATATCCCGATCTTCTGCCGCCTTGACAAGCGAGGCCGTACTGGGCCCTAAAGCCCGGCGCTGCGCAAAGCGGATAAAATCATTGCGCTCTTGGGTAAAATCAAACGCTTCGACAACATCTTCGTCAGACGTCAATTCACGCGGCAATAAACGGCGCAGCAAATCAAGCGCAAGGGATCCTGCACGCAGGCCAACGCGTTCTTCCTCATATTGATAGACCATGTTGTAAACGCCAGGGTCGCCCGCGCTTCGTGTCTTGCCAAAGCTGACGCTAGCGCCAGCAACATTTTGCAATTCAATCGCCACATGCTCCCACACATGGGCCATCCATGTACCCTCGTCTTCGCGCATTCGGCGCACAAAACCGCCTGGCTCGCCATAAGAACAGCCATGTTCGTTCAGGCCCGGTAGAGCTTCTAGCAGTCCATTGATAAATTTATCGCCGAGCTTGGCCGTTGGCCAATCCTCTAAAACGCCTATATCGACAACATGCCGAATAACCGGAAACAGGGCATAAACATTGGGCCCCCTGAAGACTGACGTTTCGAGAACTTTCATGGCCACCCCCTGCTTGGCCTGCGCCAAAGCAGGCAATCATTATGGCCGGGCTGTCCTCGATATAAGATCATACCGGCTACCATGAGACAGTATATGCAGTTTTACACCAATGAGGCAAACAGGTTCTCCGAGTTTCACATCCGCCATAGAGGAATGCTCCAAATCAGACGGGTCAATCACAGTAAGGCCACCGGAGCCAATGACTTCAATCACATCATCGGGGCTGATAAACGCGCCAGTATCTTCATCCACGCCGATCCCTGTAGCGAATGGATTATAAGCAAGCGCTGTCAATAGCCGGCCCAGCCGTCCGCGCTCGCGGAAATGTTGATCGATAATCACGCGGTTGGTCAGGCCAAGACCCGGCGCAAGGGTTGACATTCCGCTGCGCGGCGTTGGGCCTGAGCGGCCAAAAGCAATCATATGCTCACCAATGAACGCTGCGCCAGCCGATGTTCCGGCCACATGAACGCCACGCGCATTACCGGTCCGAATCGACCGCGCCGCACTTGTTCCACCAATAATCGTGGCGAGGCGCAGTTGATCGCCGCCGGTCATAAAAATGCCAGTCGCATTACTAAGAGCTTCGAGAATATCATCACGTTCGCAGTCATCACGCGTTTCTATGCGCGCTATTTTCGCGCTGTGCACGCCGATGTTTTGAAAGACTTCCTGATAACGATCCCCAGTATCGTCCAAACGCGACGCCGTGGGAATGATAACAATCCGTGCGTCGCGGTTACCGCAGAGGTCAACAAAACGGAGCAGAATTTCTGATGTGCGGACTTTTTTTTCGCCGCCGCCAATTGGAATAATCCACCCACGCGTCGCGTCATCAGTTACTTTTGCAGGACACACGGCCAAACCTCATTTTTCATTTAGCGCGGGAACATAGGTTGGCCCGGATATGAGTCAAGCGATGTTTTAAGCTGATATATGGTCAATCATCATAAGCTGGTAAAGGCGGGGCTGGTGTATCTTTCCATATACCGATCCACTCTTGTTCGCGGCTTACGTCATGAAACAAAATCCAGCACCCCCACGGCATTTTTTCGCCTCGCAAAGCTTTGCGCATGTTTTTCACGCTGCGGGCGAGGTCCGTTAGAGCGAGAAAAATATAGGAATATTGCCGCCCCGTGCCTCCGCCAATCACGCATCCATATCCTTGCGGCTGAATAACAGAATTGATCACCGCTTCAATTTTCCCCCGGTTCTCTACATTATCAAGCGCGTGGATATCGTCTGTACGGTCGATTTTTATATATGCATATGTCTCCCCGTGGGCAGAGAAACGATTTGAGTAAAACCTGTTTTGGCCGTTATAGAGTGGTATATAAGCGCCGCTTTCATGCAATGTCATAACCACCAAATCATCCATCTTGGGAAGGTCATCTCCGCTGCGGGGTTTCATTTGCATCAATTGCCATGTGCCGCTGTTGACACGCTCATAAAATGGCTGGCTTGGCAGACCGTTTTTAATGCGGGCGATTTTTGCCGAGATAATATCCTTAAGCTTGGACGCGGGATGCGACCCCGCAGGCATAGTAGCCGGATTGTGTTTGTGTAAAAGTTTTTTAGGCGGCGCCTCGGTGACATCAATAGAGCCCAGCCAATCGCTGACGACCTGTTCGCCGAGCAGCGCTTCTGTCATCAAAAAACAATTAGTGAGCGTACTATCGTCTTGGTTCTTCGACCCCGTATAAAACATTACATCAATAAGGTTTTGATCTGTTACATCGCAGGTGAAATAAATCCCGTCTGCTGTTTTCCATGTCTCGCGGCCGCCGTCAAAACTGTGGCTGTACTCATCCCAAGTATAGGCCGGTCGGCTCAATATGATGTCGAAATGCGCTATGTCTGCCGGGGCCATATCCACCATCACCTGCGCGAGCGGCATGAGGCGGCGATCGCCTTCCGGCGCGATAGCAAGCCTGTGGGTTTTGGTCAGTCCTTTGCCAAATTCCCACATCATATCCGGATGGATTGGGTCAAGATGGGTGCGCATAAAGCTCACAAGATCAAAATCGGAGCCCTTGGAAAAGCTTGCAACAATATCGCTCTCAGCCTCTTTGAACGCCGCCCACCACTGCGTGATCTCCTCGATACGCTCAGGCGTTTTCAGGGGGAACTGCGTTTCAAAATTAGCCATTACCGCGCGCTCAGGGCTTTAACCATAGCCGCGCCTTTTGCCGTAGTGAGCGCGGCGCAAAGTTCGATACGTTCAGCGGTTTGCAAGAGGCTACGCTCATATCCGGGGATCAAAGCCGCTTTACTTTCCATAAAGGACACAACTTCATCCCGGCGCTCTAGGCTGCAAAAATTTCCGCCATAGCCCGGCACGCCTCCGATGCGGACATCCGGCACGCGGGACGGCACAAAAGCATCAAAATTATCCTTAAACCACGCCCATGTTGCGCCCCGGTTTTCCGTATTCGCGAGCA
>CAYGRF010000016.1:0-29777 GCA_964352275.1 uncultured Caulobacterales bacterium | reverse complement strand
TAGGGGCTCAGCTCGGCTCCATATGCCCTTCGGCTCGGTGCTCATGCGTACAGAGCTCGCACCCCTGCGTCCATTCGCTGTCGCCGTTTTTATAATGCTCTAGCTTCCACACCGGGGAGCGGTGCTTGATTTGCTCGATCACGTAACGGCAGGCTTTAAAGGCCTCATCGCGGTGCGGCGAGCCTGCCGCGATGACAATACTGATACCTCCAATATCCAGCCGGCCTTTGCCGTGAACGATATAGAGCCGAATGTCTCCGCCCCATTTGTCTTGGGCCTCCTTGGCAATATCCAAGAAGGATTGTTTGGCCAGGGCGTCAAAGACATCATAGCTTACGCCCAGAACGTCTTGGCCTTGGTTGAAATCCCGCACTGTGCCGACAAACATCGTCTCCGCTCCGTTTGGCGGGGCCGTCACAAAAACCATACCGTCTTCGGGGGATAGTAGCCGCTCGGCGGCGTCCCACACATCCACGAAAATTCCCTCATTAGTTACAGACATATTTACCCTCCGGCCACAGGAGGAATGATAGCCAACTGCATTCCGTCGACTAGAGGTTCTCCGCGCGCGAGCACAGCACTCTCCGTGGCAAAGCGCGAGAGGGACAGGGTTTCTATGAGGCTGGAGTCAGCACCCAAGGTTTCTATATAGGCAATCAGTGCTGGGGGCAGGTCATCAACCGTCGCGGTGCTCGGTAGCTTTAATTCGGCAGAGTTACCCAAAGCGCGGAACGGCCCAAACATTTTTATATGAACATTCATATTCTAACTTTCGAATGTATACGCGCCGGGCATAAGAGGCCAGATGCGGATCGTATCACCAGCATTTATGTCATGGCGGTTTTCGCTGATCTCGGCCCATGCGTTCATATCAAGCAAGGGCTTAATTTTATAGCTTTCTTGGCCGGTCAAGAGCGAGGCTTCTAGCATGCCGCTTTCTAGCAAGCGCAGACTGGCTTTTGCGAAAAATCGCAAACTGTGCGGTTTGGTAAAATCATGGGAGAGCCTTGCTGAGATCGGTTTTTCCGGGTCTTGGCCCGTTACCTGGCGTATCAGCGGCATGCCAAAGAACCGTAAACCAACGGCAGCGGATATCGGATTGCCGGGCAGCCCGAGATAATGCGTCCCGTCTGGTAGCCGTGCATAGAGTATAGGTTTTCCGGGCCGAATGGCGACTTTATGAAATAATATATCTGCACCCATATCCCTTAGAGCGTCCGGGATAAAATCATACCGCCCAGCAGACACTGCGCCTGTGGAGATAATGAAATCCGTTTGCGGCAGCAAATTCGAGACGGATCTTTGAAACAATTTTGGATCTTCCGGGATCGACTCGCCAAAGGCTGGGAGACCGCCAAGCGCTTGCAGTGCGGCAAATAAATAGGGCGCATTAGAATTATAAATCTGTCCCGGCGACAGCGGAGCGCTTATATCATTGATGATTTCCTTACCCGTCGAGAGGATAGAGACGCGCGGTTGCCTCCGGACCTTCATAGACGCTGCGCCTGTCGCTGCAAGCGCCATAATATGCAGCGGCATGATCGCTGCACCAGACGTAATAACCGTATCGTCTTTGGCAAAATCGGTGCCCGCACGCCGAATGTTTTGGCCGCTTTGAGGGGCGTGATTGATCCGGATTGTTTCCGGCCTACCGTCATTTCCGCGGCTTAAAATTTCAGTATCTTCGATTTTTATGACGCTGTCATACCCGCTGGGCAGAGCCGCGCCGGTCATAATTTCCCAAGCGCTTGTTCCGCCTACCGCAGGCTCGTCTCCGGCGGCGCTCGACCCGGACACAGACAACCTTAGCCGCACCGCCTTTATAGAGGCGGCGCCTACGGCACACCCGTCCATCGCTGAATTTGAAAAAGGCGGTATGTTTAAGCCGCTATGGATCGTTTCTGCTGCAATATGCCCCCATAGTTGGGAAGTCATTACTGTTTCCGGCGTGAGCATATCCGCTCCGCGTAGAATGCTTAGCGCCTCGCCGTAAGCGATCATGTATGCGCCTTGTGAATATTGGGGGTCCCGCGCACCACGTCCAGAGCGTGCGGAAGAATCGATTTGAGCGCCTCTATTCCGTCTTTGACCCCGCCCGTGCTGCCGGGCAGCGTAATCACCAGCGTGTCTTTGATGACCACAGCCACGCTGCGGCTGAGCCACGCGGTCGGGATATGCGGCGCGGCGCTGCTTCGGAGCAACTCGCCAATACCGGGAATGTCAATATGAGCGAGCCCCATAACTGTGTCAGGTGTAATATCACGTTTGGAAAGCCCCGTGCCGCCGGTTGTGATGATAAGGTCGCAGGTCTCGGATAAAACAAGCAGCGCGCTTTCCAGCTTGGCCGGGTCATCCGGCAAAATGGTTAGTCCCTGAATCTCGCATCCCATCTCTTTTAAAAGGTCACGCAATAAAGGGCCTGAGCGGTCTTGATAGTCGCCGCTAGCCGCGCGGTCGCTTAAGGTGAGAACGGCAGCGCGGATGCCCAGCAGCGGCTCAGACGCTTCGAGAGTACCAAGCCCTTCCAAGCCTTTGGGCAGCCCGTCAGGGTGCACCCAAAGGCCTTTCTTACCGCCTTCTTTTAACAAGAGGCGCACATCGGAAATGGTGAGGGCGGGCTCGACAGGCTTGGTCAGATCATATAGAGTCAACAACGCGGCGTTAACGGCAGCGAGCGCTTCCATTTCAACGCCGGTTTTCGCCGTCAGGGATACAACCGAATAAGCCGCGACAGAGTGGGTATCCGGCTCAAGTTCAAGCTTTACGCCCGCATGGTCAAGCAAAAGCGGATGACACATCGGGATGTTTTGCCAAGCATTTTTTGCGCCTTGAACGCCTACAATTTCGGCCAGCTTTAAGACATCGCCTTTGGGCAGCGTTCCGTTCTGAATATGAGCAAACCCGGTTTCGCCGACATAAATACGGCCCATAGCAACGGCGCGGCGAAAGGTCGGTTTTTTGCCGCTAATATTAGCCATTTGGTATTGGCTGGACTCGAAAAAATCAGAAAGCGCGCCGCTCATACTAGCCTCCGACAGCCGATAGGTTTGGCGTTAAGCCCGTCTCGCCAAAATCGAGGAAATGCGAGGATTGTTTAAAGGCGAGTTGTTTTTGGATCAATGCCAGCAAAAGCGGTTTCTGGTCATCAGATTGCAGTAAATGCCGCAGCGAGACGCCGAGCTTACCGAACAGACACAGCCGCAAATCCCCCATGGCTGTGACGCGCAGGCGGTTGCAGCCTTTGCAGAAATCCTGAGAATATGGGGCGATGAGGCCGATCGTGCCTGCATAATCCGGGTGGCCATATTCCTCCGCGGGTCCGGCCTCTAGCGGACGCCGCTGACGTGTCCAGCCATTCCCGAACAACCAGGCGCGCAAAATATCCGCAGAAACGTGATATTGTTTGAAATAATCATGATTGTCTCCGGTTTGCATCAACTCAATAAACCGAACAGAAATGGGCGTGTCTTTGACCCAGTTCATGAAGTCGCCCAGATTGTTATCATTGACGCCTTTGAGCAGGACGGCGTTGACTTTCACGCGCTGAAAGCCTGCGTCCTGCGCGGCCTTTACGCCTTTTAGAATGCTTGGCAAACGATCATGCCCGGTTAGGCGTTTAAAGCGATCCGGATCCAGCGTGTCGATACTGACATTGATATGTGTCAGCCCGGCTTCGCGCCATTCGCTCGCATGGCTTTCGAGCTTGTAGCCATTGGTTGTAAACGCGATTTGATCGATGCTTGGATGGCCTGCAATCATGCGGGCAATATCGGTAAAGTCTTTGCGCACGGTCGGCTCGCCGCCCGTCAGGCGAATTTTGTGAGTGCCAAGGCTGGCAAACCCGTCGACAAGACGCGCAATTTCATCGCGCCCTAAAAAACCCGCCCGCGCATTGCCTTGATAACCATTGGGAAGACAATAGGTGCACCTAAAATTACAGACATCGGTAATGGATAGCCGCAAATAGGGAAAGGCGCGGCCAAAATTGTCGCGCAAAGACCCATCTGCCGCGAGAGGCAGTGTTTGCATAC
Source organism: uncultured Caulobacterales bacterium (assembly GCA_964352275.1). Lineage (GTDB taxonomy): Bacteria > Pseudomonadota > Alphaproteobacteria > Caulobacterales > Maricaulaceae > JACOMS01. Next base: position 25,746 of record CAYGRF010000016.1, on the reverse strand, counting down.
CGGCTCCTTTCCAAACGCGGGAGACAGAGACGTTTCCATCCCGGCTCCGGCCAATATCCCCTATGACAGGTGTCACTTAGGAATATAGGCTTCAGAGTATGTGCGGCTCTTATGCGGATAGGCACGGCTCTGCGTCAAGAGTGGATAAGCGCTTGAACCTTAAAACCGGTAGCTAATACGCTCGGCCGCGCGGCAAAACAGATCGAGCTCGTTGAGGCAAATTTGCTCCATATCCAAGACTAAATCCGAGAATGTTCCGCCTTTTGCGGAGTGGCGGGCTGCGGCCTCGTCAATGTCGCGAGCATATTGCTCGTACCGCGTTTGGGATTGTTCCTCCAAAAGCGCATTGTCCATAATCGCTTCTGATGCGCCCATCACAAAAAGCGTGACAGCGATAAAATCGATCCAGCCCGTATCAATCGCCCAGCCGAGACTGCCGCCTATTTTGGCCCCCAGTGAGAGAAACGCAAAGACAGCGGCTCCAAGATAGATCATATCTTGAGTGGAATTAAATATGCGCCGCCGTCCGGTAAAAGCCGCGACTTCGGCCAGAGCAAAATTACGCTGATATTGGACGCGCAGTTCGTCATACGCTTCAAAAGCAAGATCCGAGAGTGCCGTGTTTTGCGAAGGTTTAGCGGCTGGCAAACTATCAATAATTTTAGACGGTGAAAAATTCCGCAAAACCGCAATACCCATATTGAGCTCATTTTCCAGTTTCGCGAGTTTTTCGCGCGTGAAAACTTGGGTGAGCGAATCTAGAATGTTTATATCCGCGGCGTCCTGTGTGAATAAATAGGCCTGAAACTTCAGGCTTCGAATACGTTCAGAGGCAAAGCGATTAACCAGCCATTTTTGCTTTTGCTTGGTTGTGATAAGGTAGATTTGCAAAAACAAGCCGATCCCGGCCATGGTGACAGCCACATAAGTCAGGGCGACATTTTGGAAAACTTGCGGCAATACAAGGGCTTCAGCGATAGTGAAAATTGCGCTCATGGCCACCAAAACAATCGCAAGCTGCCCTAAGCGGTGATAGCGTTTTTTCGCGAGGTTTGCAGCCCTGTCATGGGCGCGGAACGCACCGTCAAGCAAGGGCGAAACAATCAAAGGCGCGATGCCTTTGTAATGGTCTTGCGTGGCGTCTGTATTGAACAGGTCGCGATTGGGTGTTTGCATATAAAGCCCCTGAAGTATCGCACTACCTTAAGCAAGCCTGTGCCCGGCGGCAAGCCGTAGGGCACGAGGGTTGATTTGTTTCGCGGAGAGGCGCATGAACACGCTGACTTTGGAGCCATCGGTGCGGGCACAGAAAAATGCCGTGAAGATGACAGTCCCAGCATCTATACGCGGGTATCTTTTTATGAAAAATGGGTTCAGGATCATGTGTGCCCCAGAACGCCAAGCGGGACGATAAAGCCGCCATTTTGCGATTAAAGCAATTTGCGTAATCCACGCAAGATGCTTTTGTGTAATCCGCGCGCGCTATGGGTGTTGGCTTTATTTGCTAATGTACCGACTGGATGATAATGACTCCGCAGGAGATGCTTAATGGTTCACCGGTCGGTCTGTTTTATCCTAATTAGCCTATTGCTTTCTGGCCATGCTGTCTCCCAAGAGCCAGCATTTGAGCTTCCCATCAAACAAATTCCCGCTATTGACGGAAAGGTGGACGATATTGCGGCGGTTTTCGATACAAGTCATCCGGATGAGCCGCACTGTGAAGCCGCTGTCCGTTCTGATGGAACGCAGTGCCGTGATCAGGCTTATTCCCTAGAATCAATAGCTGTTCCCCGATCGGCTGCGCCGTTTCAAGTGCAAATTGTTTCAACGCCGGCCTTGGCGTCTGATGAATATCTTAAAACCACGTTCCCGAACCAACCTTTGTGGGAACTGCGGCATACATGCGGCGGCGCTTTAATTGCTGTAGACTGGGTTTTAACGGCGGCGCATTGCATTCATCCCCAAGCCAGCGAGAAACATTACGGGGTTAGAATTGACGTTGATAATATTTCCGGCGGTGCGGCGGAGGTTTACACAATCAAGGAGATTATCCGGCACGCAGAGTATGACAGCGATAGCAAAGCCAATGACATCGCGCTGCTCCAACTCGATATCGGTGGTGTGAACACGCCGATTTTCATAACGCCGTACCGGCCCATAGAAGACGGAGTGGATGGCAATATGTTTGTTCAGGATGCGCGGTTGGTGGCGGGCGGCAAGCGTCTGGTGACGTATGGGCGCAATAGGCAATTGCGTTTGTGGGACGCCGTGACAGGCGCGGCGCTTAAGGAAACCGATATTACCCAAAACCTAAGCAGAGGATATTATATCGAGCCTTTCGAAATCAGCGGAGATTATATTTATAGCCGCCAGGATAACGGGGTCAGGTCTATTGATGCGCGGGCTGGTCAATGGGGTTCTTATTACAATTTTGGCGCGCCCATTAAAAGCGCGGCGGTGAACACGGACACCGGCCATATTGTTATGTGGGATGAATACGGCCTCTTAAAAGTATGGGATATAACCCGGCCTGATGAGCCGAAATCTTATCGCCAAGACACAATGATTATGAATGCCCGGGTCATCAGCCAAAGCCGTCTGTTTGTTGATTATACTGATAAGAGCGTTGGGCTTTTGGACATGAACGGGGAGGTCATCGCGAGCATAGATGATTTATCTTGGCATGGTTCGCCGCAATTCATCAATGAAGGCCGTCAAATTGTTGTCCTAGGCAGTGAAGGCCTATCGGCCATTGATGTAGCAACCGGTGAGCAGGGGCGGAGTTTCGGGCCTAGTGCTGAAAACTTTGCGCCCGAATCCCGTAAATTTACGCGCCTAAAATCAGACCCTGATGATGACAGGATTATGCTGTTATTTGATAAGGGTGCTGAGCTTTGGGATCCTGCACGGCGAAAGCGGCTCGCCCGAATGCGGTTTTCAATGGATGGTTTTCGCTGGCATATTGACTGGAAACACAGTCGCATGGTTTTGTGGAATGATGAAGGCGTAGCCCTGCTTTTTGATATGAGGTCAGGGCGTAAGGTTCGTGACTTTGATATTGAAAAATATAAGGGACAGCTATCGGTACGAGTGCTGGACTCCGGGGACAAAATCATGCTGTCTTACCCGCGCGGCGTCACGCAAATATTATCGGCCAGTACGGGTGCTATTGTCACAACCATGGATCACAGCCTCCCCACATCCATGGTTACACTGACGGAGAATGAAAAATATATCACCAGCGAAAGCGACTTTGGGACTGTGGACGTCCGCGATGCCAAGACCGGCGAGGCGGCTGCGCGCCTATTCCATGGCGGTTCGGTATTGGGCACGCACCTGTCGGTTGACGGGAAGTCACTTGTGTCATGGGGGCGCGCGGGAAAAACCCGGATTTGGGATATTGAGACAGGCAAAGAGACGCAGCGTTTCATTCACTGGAGCGCGCCCGAAGGCTCGCGCGCTCCGCGAAATGCAATGGATAAAAAACCGGCGATTATAAGCCTTGTCGGGTTTAGCCGCTTAGACGCGGATATTGCGACATCTGAATACCTGACAGCCTTTGGTTGGGGCAAAACGCGGGAGCCTGACGATAAGAATTTTGAACCGTCATCTGTACTCCGCATGTTGGCGCTTCGAGAAATACCGCGTGAGACGTGCATGCGGCTTGGTAAATGGTCAGACACATATTTGAATTCTGATCAGCGTGCATTTTGCGCGCACGACCCGCGCCGCAAAACCTGTTACGGCGATAGCGGCGGACCAGTGATGGGCAATAACCGGGTCGTCGGTATTGTCAGTTGGGGCTCGCAAAAATGCGAAATTGATGGAACGCCAAGTGTTTATACGCGGGTGTCCCACTATGCGAACTGGATCATAAAAGAGGCCTGCTCACGCGCTATACGGCAAGGCACGAACAGGCCGGATTTTTGCTATTAAAGCCTGGCTAGAGCCTATCCGGCGTAACAGGAAGTGCGCTAATCAGGCACTTCTCTTGAGGGCTCAATCGGGCCGATCGGGCCTCCGCCCTGGCCGCATTTGGGTTTATTTTCAACACCGCACGTTGGCTCTTCTTTGGTCTGGGCGTTGGTTTCCATAGCTTCCGGTTTCGCTGCATCGTCATCCGTGGATTTTGTACTGTTCATATGAGCGCAGCCCGCACCCATAATCAGGAAAAACCCGCCTAACACTAAAAATCTTTTCATAATATTGCCTCCCGTTTGCGATACCCTAGACTGAAAGCCCTAATCTCGCAAGCAATTGCGTAAAGTCACCGCGGCCGCGAAGCGGATCAAGCGCCGGGTCAATTAGAGCCAGAGTGAGGCCGGAGTCGCTTAAGGCTTCGGCTTTGCGTAAAATATCCATGCCTTCATCCAGCCTTCCCCATTGCGCCATGACTTGCGCTTGTTGATAGGCACCGGCATCGCCAAAAGTTTCAATGAGGGTCGTCATAAATCCTTCAGCGGTATCAGCCTCGCCGCGCTTGCTATATCCGATAGCGAGGCATGGCAGGCGTTCCATTTGGTTGGTTTCGCCTTCGCATATCTCAATCCCGGCATCGATCTGTCCGCTGTAAATCTTGGACAGTCCGATGCGCGCACGGGCATTAAATTGCCGCGAGTTCATATCCAGAACGCGGCGAGTTGTCGATATGGCGTCATCAAACCGCCTCGCAGCATAATGGATGAACGCGGCTGTGTCGTGGATTGTTGCGTTTAGAGGGTCGAGGTCAAGGGCGCGGTTAATCGCGGATGTCGCATCTGTGTCCCGGCCTGTGACAGCCATAAAAATAGCGTAGCGCGCGAGAATAGGCGAGCTGCCAACCCCAAGTTCCCGGGATTTTTCAAACGGCACTCGGGCTTCGGCTTTGTTGAGCTGCGCCGAGAACAGCACATAGCCCAAGGTCGAATGGGCATCGGCGTGGTTTGGGCCAAGGCTGACGGCTGTGCGGGCGGCGGTAATCGCGGCGTCAAAATAATCGCGGGCCAGAGCGCTATCGGCGCTAATCCCGCCAAACCACAAAAGCAGGCGCGCCCGTGAGGCATGGGCTTTGGTGAAACTGGGATCCAGACGGATTGCCTGCTCAAAATGTTCCAAGGCTTTTTGTGCTGAGGCGCGGCCGGGGCTGGAGCGGAATAAGTCTGTGCCCCGTAAATATTCATTATAGGCTTGAGGGTTTTCTGTCTCGCCGTCCTGAGTGCTATTGGCCTCTTCTGAGACCCGCTGCAAGAGGGACTGCGTGACAGCATCCGAAATTTCATTTTGCAGCGCTAGAATATCACTGGACGCATGCTGAAACTCTTTCGTCCAGCCGCTAAACCCTGTCTCGCCATCAATCAGTTCGGCGATGACTTTAATATCGTTGCCGACTAAGCGAATATATCCATCAAATACATGCGTAACGCCGAATCGCTGCGCAATTTCCTGCGGGCTTAAGCCTTGCTCGGCGATGGCTTCGATAGAGGAGCGGGCCACCACCATTAAGGCTGCGTTGCGGGCCAGACGACTTCGCAGTTCCGATGAAAGACCGGCTGCGATGAAATCATTGCCTGCATCGCCCGTTTGGTTGCGAAACGGCAGAACGGCAATGCCGTTATTTAAGAGAGATTTTTTGCGAAAGGGAAGGTTTCCAAATAACGCCAATCCGCCCAGCGCTAAAAGGCCCGCGCCGCCTCCTGCCAAAAGCATAGTTCTCCGGGTAATGGCTGGGTGTTTGGAGGCAGCAGGAAGCGGAATAGCTGCTGTTGCGATAATAGGATTTTCCTCTGCATGCATGATGCCGAGTACGCGCGAGAGTTCTTCGGCGCAGGCCTCGTCATCCCGGCCTTGCCATTGGGTATAATCAATATGCTGAACCTGACGAAAGCCCAGCGGCGCAGGGGTGCCGTCCAGTGAGAGCGGAATCATGCGCCCGCGCACCCGCCCGCTCATGGCCTCATCGCGCACCCAATGAGAGGCGACAGAGGTTTTTGACCATAAAACGACGACCGCTTTCGCGGATTCGAGGGCTTCTTCTGTGGTTTCCAGATAGCTCGTGCCGCCCTCAAGCATACCGTCCCACCAGACCGGAAATCCGGCGCGCTCAATGGCGGCAATAATAGGCAGGGCTTTGTCGACATCCACGCGCGAGTAGCTGAAAAAGACTGACGTAGTGTCAGGCGTATCCTTGTCTTTATCTGTCACAGTATTTTTGTCTCTGGGGGCACGAAGAGACTATGACGCGTGCGAGGCTCTGCGGTCAAGTGACATCGCAGCATTGCCGGATGGGCGCTCAAGCTCATTGCGTCAAAAAAGCGTCCAGAGCATCATCATCATTGATAGTGATATGACCATAGGTCTTGGTAATCAGCCCGCGTTTTTCCAGCTTGGAGAGCGCCTTGTTGACACTTTGTCGGGAAGCGCCAATCATCAGTCCGAGGTCGCTTTGAGAAATCATAACGGCGCTGGATGCTCCCCGCCCGATTTTACGGCTGCGCTTGAGCCACTGCAAGCGCCCTGCAACCTGTTTCTCAACCGAATGCATAGTGACATGTTCCAGTAGTGAAATGGCCCCGCGCGCAGAGCTAGCAATCTGGGGCAAGAGCGCGGCATTGATCTGTGGATGCCGCGACCGCAATACATTTAAATGGCTGGCTTTAATGAACTTTGTTTTTACCGCCGTCATGGCTTCGGCAAAGAGCGGAAATGGCTGGCCGTCTATGGACGCCAGATCGCCAATAGTTTCTCCCGCCTCGCATATTTTCAGCAGTAACACACTGCCCGTATCGCGCATGAGAAATAGCCGGACGCGGCCTTGCGTGATCCGGAATACACCTTGTGCTGGTTCCATGCGTTCATAGACCATAGCGCCTTGAGCAAAGGATACATCCTGAGCCCCTTGCATCAATTCATCGCGAATTGAGACGGGCAGAGCATCAATCCAGTTAAAATATTCACCGCCGCGCATGATTAGCTCCTGTAGGTATGGGCCACTGTCTCAAAATTAGCGGTAAAAATATAGGCTCATATTGTTTTCCTGTTGGTTTATTTCTGTGACTTTCACGCTGCGCCGCCATACAGTAAGGGAGTGAAGGCCGTGATTGTATGGCTGCTTTTCGAGCGCGCAAATGACTGAACTTGGTGTGTGTTATTATCCTGAACATTGGCCTGAGACGGACTGGGAACGTGATGCTGCGCAGATGCGCGATATGGGCCTGTTATGGGTGCGTATCGGTGAGTTCGCCTGGAGCCGGATAGAACCTCGCCCCGGGCAATTTACATGGGACTGGCTTGACCGGGCTGTGGAAGTTTTAGGGCGTGCGGGTCTGAAAATAGTGCTTTGCACGCCGACCGCCACGCCGCCGCGCTGGATGGTGGATAAATGGCCGGATATGCTTGCGGTGGATAGCGAGGGGCGCGCGCGTAAATTTGGCTCCCGGCGGCATTATTGCTTTTCTCACGCCGGATACCGGGACGAAGCCCAGCGCATTGCGCAATTGATGGGGGAGCGCTACGGGGCGAACCCGTCCATTCAGGCGTGGCAAATCGATAATGAATATGGCTGTCATGATACGGTATTGTCCTACAGCCCTGCGGCTAAAGCCGCTTTTCAAACGTGGCTTTCGGACAAATACAAAACCATAGACGCGCTCAATGCGGCCTGGGGAACTGTTTTTTGGTCGATGGAGTATAATGATTTTACGCAGGTCGATCTGCCTAATTTGACGGTGACAGAACCAAACCCCGCCCATGTCTTGGATTTTCGGCAGTTTTCATCAGATCAAGTCGCCCTGTTTAACCGAGTGCAATGCGCGGCGCTGCGCGCGCATACATCTGCGCCGCTCATCCATAATTATATGGGCCGCGTGACAGATTTTGATCATTTTGATGTAGGCGCTGATCTGGATATTGCGAGCTGGGATAGTTATCCGCTTGGCTTTCTCGAAGACCGCTCGGATCAAACGCAAGGCTTTAAACGCAATTATATGCGCCAGGGCGATCCGGATTTTCAGGCCTTTCATCACGACCTTTACCGCGCCGTCGGAAAAGGGCGCTGGTGGATTATGGAGCAGCAACCGGGCCCGGTCAATTGGGCACCGTATAATCCGGCTCCGCTCCCCGGTATGGCGAGAGTCTGGACATGGGAAGCCGCCGCGCACAGTGCGGAAGTCATCGCCTATTTCCGCTGGCGGCAAGCTCCATTTGCGCAGGAGCAAATGCATGCCGGGCTTTTACGCCCCGACCGCGCCCCGGCCAGCGGCGCAGCGGAAGCAGAGCAAACCGCGCAGGAGCTCAGCCGTTTACCAAACATGCAAACGCAGCCAGCCGAGGTCGCTATTGTGTTTGATTATGCATCACAATGGGCGTGGGAGGCTCAGCCCCAAGGACAGGGTTTTGATTATTTCCGGCTGGTTTATGATTATTACCGGGGTCTACGGCGATTGGGGTTATCGGTGGATATACTGCCGCCAACGACGGCAGATTTCGGCGCGCGCAAACTTGTCATTATTCCGGGACTTTTTTGCTGGAATGATAATATCCGCGCAGCCATGGACGGTTTTATCGGGCATCTAATTATAGGGCCGCGCGCAGGTTCAAAAACGCAGGACTTTCACATTCCAGACGGCTTGCCACCGGGCCTGCCAAACATGGACCTTCGCGTATCAGCGGTTGAAACTCTGCGACCGGACGCGGCGACCCCTCTGCCGCGCGGCGGCGCGTTTCAAATCTGGCGGGAGCATGTTGAAACGCGGGAAACCGTGAGTGAGCATGCGCAAGACGGCCAGCCTGCGGTCATTGAGAAAGGCCGTTTGCGCTATGTGGCCGGATGGCCTGACGATGCGGCCATGACGCGGATATTATCGGGCATCGCAGGTGAGGCAGGCCTGAGCACAGACCCTATGCCCGAAGGCGTTAGGCGGCGCGATTGGGGAGAGTATACGCTCTATATGAATTACGGCGCACATGAAGCGCGTTATCACGACATCACGCTTAAGCCCGCAGACGTCGCGCTTATTGAGCGCGAGTCCGGCAAAAGGATAGTTTAACCCGTAATTCCCGGCAGGTTGAGATCATGTTCGCGGGCGCAATCCAGCGCAATATCATATCCGGCATCGGCGTGGCGCATCACGCCTGTGGCCGGATCATTCCACAAAACGCGCTCAATACGCCGAGTGGCATCGTCTGTGCCGTCCGCGCAAATAACCATGCCGGAGTGCTGCGAAAATCCCATGCCGACGCCGCCGCCGTGATGGAGCGAAACCCATGTAGCGCCGGAGGCTGTATTGAGAAGGGCGTTGAGCAGCGGCCAGTCTGAGACCGCATCGGAGCCGTCTTTCATGGATTCTGTCTCGCGGTTGGGGGAGGCAACAGATCCGGAGTCGAGATGATCGCGGCCAATGACAACGGGGGCGGAAAGCTCCCCGCTCTTGACCATGTCATTAAACGCGAGGCCAAGCTTATGGCGCAGCCCAAGACCGACCCAGCAAATCCGGGCGGGAAGTCCTTGGAACTGAATGCGCTCTTTCGCCATATCAAGCCAGTGATGTAAATGCGGATCATCGGGGATTAGCTCTTTGACCTTCGCGTCTGTTTTATAAATATCCTCCGGATCACCGGACAGGGCGCACCAGCGAAACGGGCCGATGCCCCGGCAAAAGAGCGGGCGGATATAGGCCGGAACAAAGCCAGGGAACGCAAAAGCGTTTTCCAGCCCCTCGTCTTTGGCCACTTGGCGAATATTATTACCATAATCCAGTGTCGGCACGCCTTGGTTCCAAAAGTCGACCATGGCTTTGACTTGGGTTTTCATGGACATCCGTGCTGCGGCTTCCACAGCTTTGGGGTCACTGATCCGCTTGTCCTGCCACTCGGCCATTGTCCAGCCGCTGGGCAAATACCCGTTAAGCGGATCGTGGGCCGATGTTTGGTCGGTTACAATATCCGGGCGCACGCCGCGTTTCACAAGCTCAGGAAATATATCAGCCGCATTGCCCAGTAGGCCAACGGATTTCGCCTCTCCGGCCTGCGTCCATGTGCCGATCATAGCCAGCGCTTCATCCAGAGTTTTGGCTTTGGCGTCGACATAGCCCGTCCGCAAGCGGAAATCGATTCGGGTTTCATCGCACTCAACCGCAAGGCAGCAGGCTCCGGCCATCACGGCGGCCAGCGGCTGCGCGCCGCCCATGCCGCCAAGCCCGCCGGTTAATATCCACCGCCCGGATAAATTGCCGTCATAATGTTGGCGGCCCGCCTCCACAAAAGTCTCATATGTGCCTTGGACGATCCCTTGCGTGCCAATATAAATCCATGACCCAGCGGTCATTTGGCCGTACATGGCCAGACCCTTTTTATCGAGTTCATTAAAATGATCCCATGTCGCCCAATGCGGCACCAAGTTGGAATTGGCGATGAGCACACGCGGCGCATCACTATGGGTTCGAAAAACGCCCACAGGTTTTCCTGATTGGATGAGCAATGTTTCGTCATCATTGAGCGTTTTAAGGCTAGCGACAATCGAATCGAAATCTTCCCATGTGCGGGCGGCGCGGCCTATGCCGCCGTAAACTACCAATTCATGCGGGTTTTCCGCGACATCCGGGTGAAGGTTATTCATCAACATCCGCAAGGGCGCTTCTGTGAGCCAAGACTTTGCATTTAACTGCGTTCCCGTTGGCGGGAAAATATCACGGGAGTTTTTACGGGTCCGGGTCATGATTTGGCCTTTGCTGATTGCGTAAGGGCAGTGTTTGCGAGGCCCTCTAAAATGGATTGAAGATAAGGGCGGAGGTTTTCCGCGCGCACAGAATCATATGTATAGGGCGCGGTTTCCAGCATATAGGCGGATTGCGAGAGTTCCATTTGTACGGCGTGTACGTTTTTATCCGGGCGTCCATAATGACGTGTGGTCCAGCCGCCTTTGAACCGGCCATTGGTCACGTAGGTAAAACCGTCGGCGGTTTCGCAAATATCCGAAACGCTTGTTTGAAATATGCGCGCGCAAGACTGCCCATCAAATGTCCCGATATTAAAATCAGGCAAGCGGCCCTCAAACAAGAACGGCACATGGCTTGGGATGGAGTGACAATCATATAAAACCGCTATGCCGTGTGATTTAAGTGTTTGCGTGATCGCTGCGGCAATCGCTGCGTGATAGGGCGTATGAAAGCGCTCAAGCCGCTCGGCAATTTCGTCGTCTTCGGGCTCTTTTCCGATTTCATATAAAGGCGCATTACCAAAAGAAATAAGCGGGCAGAGGCCCGTTGTGTTTTGTCCGGGATAAAGGCTTTGTCCGTTGGGATCACGGTTGGCGTCAATCACGTAGCGGTGGAAGTTGGCCCTAATGATGGAGGCATTGGGCGCGAGGTCTTTATACAATGTATCGATATGCCAATCCGTATCGGCAAGCGTTTTACCTGCAGCGCTCAGCCGCGACCAAATACCGGCCGGCACATATGTGCCTGAATGCGGTATGGCCAGAATAAGCGGGCTTGATCCTGTTGTGTTCGTGACGGGCGTCATAAGCCTGTAAGATCCAGATTTTTAAGACCCGCCGCGTGTGTGATGCTTTCACTCGAAATCAGCACGCTTGCAGCATCTAATTCCGGGGCGAGGAATCGATCTTGACGTAAGCGGGGAATATCCTTGCGCACGCATCCGATGACTCGGGTAAGCGACGGGCTGGTTTTCAGCGGCTCGCGAAACTCTATGCCTTGAACGGCGCATAATAATTCCACGCCCAGAATGTTCGACAGATTGCGATTCATCACCATCAGCCGCCGGGCGGCATGGGCGGCCATGGACACATGGTCTTCCTGATTGGCGCTGGTCGGTGTAGAGTCGGTGGAGCAGGGTTTGGCCAAATGTTTATTTTCGCTCATTAAGGCTGCGGTCGTGACCTCGGCAATCATATAGCCGGAATTTAAGCCCGGCTCCGGCGTTAAAAATGGCGGAAGATCAAAGGATAGAGACGGGTCAACCATGAGAGCCACGCGGCGCTGCGCAATCGAGCCGATTTCAGCGATAGCCAGCGCGATTTGATCCGCGGCAAAGGCAACGGGCTCCGCGTGAAAATTCCCGCCGGATACAATTAAATCCGCACCGGGTAATATGAGGGGATTATCAGTCACAGCATTGGCTTCTATCACCAGCGTCCGTGCGGCCATACGCAGTAAGTCTACGCAGGCACCTGTGACTTGCGGCTGGCAACGGATGCAATAGGGGTCTTGGACGCGGCTATCGCCCTCGCGGTGGCTGTCCCGGATGTCGGAGCCATCGAGAATGTTTCGCATCGCTTCGGCCACATCGATTTGTCCCTTATGGCCGCGCAGCGCGTGAATTTCCGGCTGCAATGGAGCGGTTGATCCCATAATCGCGTCCGTCGTTAGCGCCGACGTGACGATGGCAGCTTCAGCGTTTCGGCGCGCATCAAACAATCCGGCCAGAGCATAGGCGGTAGAAAACTGCGTCCCGTTAATCAGCGCAAGACCTTCTTTTGCGCCGAGTATTATGGGAGCAAGGCCCGCCGCCATAAGCGCCTCCTTGGCGGGCAGGGTTTGGCCTTTATAGTCGGCGCGTCCTTCGCCAATCATGGCGGCGGCCATGTGGGCCAGCGGTGCCAAATCACCGGAGGCTCCGACCGACCCTTGTCCGGGGATGACAGGCATCACGCCGTGATTGATCATGGCTTCCAAAAGGGTCATGAGTTCCCACCGCACGCCTGACGCCCCGCGCCCTAAGGATAAAAGCTTGAGCGCCATCATCAGGCGCACAATTGCTGGCGGGCACGGATCGCCAACGCCGCAGCAATGCGAGAGTATGAGGTTACGTTGCAAAAGCTCTGTGTCGCCCGCCGGGATTTGCACGCTGGCGAGCTTTCCAAAACCGGTATTAACGCCGTAAGTCGGCTCCCCGCTTTTGACAGCGGCAGCGATTTTTGAGGCAGCAAGATCAACGCCTGGTTTTGCGGTTCTGTCAATTTCGAGTGTATTTTGAGCACGGTAAACGGATTCAAGCGTGTTTAAATCCGCTGCGCCGGAGGTGAGGATGATTGGGCTCATAACTGGCCTCCGATGATGCGCTGATAGAGCGGGTTAGGGCCGATGCGGTAAGAGAGATCTCTGGGGTGATCAATGTCCCACACGGCGAGATCCGCGCGCAGACCGGGCGCAAGCACGCCGCAATCAGTCAGGCCAAGCGCGCGCGCCGCATTGCGCGTGGTGCCGGCAAGCGCTTCTTCCGGCGTCATGCCAAATTGTACGCAGGCCATGTTCATCACGGTCAGGATCGACGCGATCGGCGAGGTTCCCGGATTGCAATCTGTTGCAACGGCCATAGGGACTTGCGCTGCGCGAAAGCGGTCAATGGGCGGTTTACGGGTTTCGCTAAGCGTATAATAAGCGCCGGGGAGCATGACTGCAACCGTCCCCGCATGCGCCATGGCGTCAATCCCGGTCTGGTCAATAAATTCAAGATGGTCGGCGGATAAGCCTTCATAGGATGCGGTCAGCGCCGCGCCGTGCATGTTGGATAATTGTTCGGCGTGAAGCTTGACGGGCAAACCCAAATCTTTCGCCGCGTTAAATACGCGCGTGATCTGCGCGCGGGTAAATCCGATGGATTCGCAAAATCCGTCAACCGCGTCCACAAGCCCTGCGGCGTGTGCAGTCTTGAGCGCCGGGATACACACCGTGTCTATATAAGTATCGGCCCTACCTTTATAATCAGGCGGCAGGGCGTGAGCGCCCAAATATGTTGTTTTGATACGCACATTGCGAAGGGTCTCTATATGGCGCGCGGCGTGGAGCATTTTTAGCTCAGAAGGCAAGTCCAGCCCGTAACCGGATTTAATTTCTATTGTGCTGACGCCTTCGGCAATCAGTGAATCGATACGCGGCAATGCCTGCGCAATTAAATCGTCTTGGCTGGCCGCACGCGTGGCCTTCATTGTCGAAACAATGCCGCCGCCCGCGCTTGCGATGTCTTCATAGCTTTCCCCGTTTAGGCGCATTTCAAATTCTCGGGCGCGGTTTCCGCCGTGGATAATATGCGTATGGCAATCAATCAGAGCCGGCGTGATAACGCGCCCGCCCATATCAATGCTGTGCCAATTTTTAAAATCATCTGGCAGAAGGTCTCGAGCGCCGCACCATGCAATGTGCCCGTCATCCACCGCGATAGCGCCCCGCGCAATCCAGCCATAGGCGGGGCTGCTGGTTGTCATCGCCGCGATGGCGGCATTGGTTAAAAGGGTGGGTGACATGTAATATCCATGCTTGATCAAGGTGATGAAACCGTTATTATGTCTATACATAATATTTGTCAATAAGGCGGATCCATGAGTCAAATTTGGGCAAAGCGGGCTTTCACGGCTCACGGGTGGCAACAGGATGTGCTGATCACTTGCAGCCCGGAGGGCCGTATTGTGTCGGTCGATGCGGGCATGCCTAAACACGGCACATGCGTGGATATTCTCCTGCCCGCGCCCGCAAACCTGCATAGTCACACATTTCAGCGGGCTATGGCCGGGATGACCGAGCGGCGTGGTAGTGATCATCTTGATAATTTCTGGTCGTGGCGCCTGTTAATGTATAAATTTATGAATACGCTGACGCCGGATGATGTTGAGGCGATCGCGGCTTTTGCCTTTATGGAAATGCTGGAGACCGGGTTTGGCGCGGCCGCTGAGTTTCATTATTTGCACCACGGGCCGGGTGGAGTGCGTTATGACAATCCCGCTGAAATGTCTTTGCGGGTCATAAAGGCAGCGAAAGATACGGGCATAGGTTTGACCTTGTTGCCTGTATTATATGAGCAGGCCGGATGCGATGGCCGCGCGGTCGAAGGCGGGCAAAAACGGTTTGAGCACAATAGCGATCAATTCACCGGGCTTATTGAGGATCTTAAAGGCTCCATTAAACAGGGTCTTCCGGATACCCGTCTTGGCGCTGCGCCGCATTCTTTGCGGGCTGTGAGCCGGGATAGCCTTCGGGATTGCACCGCATTACTGCCGGACGCTCCCCTGCATATTCATGCGGCGGAACAAGTGGGCGAGGTCGAAGAGGTGTTGGCGCACTTTGGCGCGCGGCCGGTTGAGTGGCTTTTGAACAATCATGACGTGAATGCGCGCTGGTGCCTGATCCATGCGACCCAGATGCTACCCTTTGAAACGAAAGGCCTGGCCCAATCTGGCGCTGTAGCTGGTTTGTGCCCGATAACAGAAGCCAATTTGGGTGACGGTATATTTGACGGGCCGCGCTTTATGAAGGCGGGCGGCGTGATCGGCGTTGGCACGGATTCAAATGTGCGTATATCCCTCCCCGAAGAGCTTAGATTATTAGAATATGCACAGCGGCTGCAAACCAAAAACCGGGCCGTTATGACTGAGCCTGACCGTAGCAATGGGCGGGCTTTATGGAACGCTGTGACCTGCGGCGGGGCACAAGCTTTGGGCCGTGAGACCGGCATGATTGATATTGACATGTGGGGGGACATGGTGGCGCTGAACGGTGATCATCCTGATCTATGGGGCCGCGAAGGGGATGCCGTCCTTGATAGTTTTATTTTCACAGGCGATTCAAGCTGGGTGACGGATGTGTGGTCAGCGGGCCGTCACTGCGTCAAAAACGGCGCGCATGTTCAGCATGATGGAATCCGCGTTAATTACGCCAAAACTGTGCGGTCTTTGATGAACCGTATCGCATGAGTGCGCCTGTAACATGGCAAACGATTTACGATGATGTATTTCGGCGCATTTCCGAACGGACATGGAAGCCGGGTGAGTTAATCCCAAAGGAAAGCGACTTGGCGCTTGAATTAGGCTGCGCGAGAGCGACCGTCAATCGGGCTTTGCGGCAATTAGCGGATGAAGGCCTTTTGGAGCGCAGGCGTAAAGGCGGCACGCGCGTGGCGATCAATCCGGTGCGCAAAGCCACGCTTGATATTCCCATTATTCGGCATGAAATTGAGGCCAGGGGTGAGGCGTATACATATGAGGTTTTAAGCCGCTCCATGGCTGCGCCGCCCAAGCGGGTGCGGGCACGTATGAGGATCGGCGACGACATACCGCTATTACAGATTAAAACGCTGCACAGATCCAGCGGCGCGCCGTATATGTTTGAAGACCGCTGGATAAACCCAGCCAGCGTGTCCGGTATTGGGACCGTAAATTTTGACGACATCAATGCCAATGAGTGGCTGCTCAACAACGCGCTTTATACATCCGGCGAGATTGCATTTTCAGCGGCTAATGCCTCTAAATTGGAAGCGGGGCTCCTGAATGTGACAACAGGCGCGGCCCTGTTTGTCATAAACCGTGTTACATGGAACGGCCCGCAATCCGTGACGGCTGTGCGCTTAGCCTATGTGTCTGATTATGCGCTTAGAACGAAAATATAGATATATCGACGGCTTAACTTGTTCGACCCGCTGTTTTTTTCGGAGCTGGACAACAGTATTACCGACTTTTATGACGGTAAAATGATAGTAATCTGACATAAAAGCGACAAAAATATATAAGTTTCTTGACACTTTTGTAACACTTGATGTAGTAATTTTGTCATAAGAGGTTAGGCGAGCGATGCGAAAGCCAACGGCGCGCGTTTGCAGCCAAAAATGCGTTGGTGATGTTTCGTATGGAGCCCACCATGAAAAAAATAATGATAACAACCTTCGTTGCGGCGTCTTTGACTGTCTCAACTGCTGCAATGGCTGATGTCTATTCAGACGACGGCGTTGCCTCTGCCTTGCCGAGCGTTAGCGCAGAATCTATGAAAAATCTGAACGTCTGTTTTCAGTCTGATATGCAAATTGCATCAAGCAGAGCCATTCGGGCATGCAGTAAGGCCTACAAAGCTTCCATCGCCAATTATGACGTGCGCTCTCGCATATTAACCCGGCGCGGGCTTTTGCAGCTCTCTGCGGGCCGCTTTGATAAAGCCAGCCGGGACTTTCAGTCAGCCTCAAAGCTGAATAATGAAAATGAATTTGCCTATTTAGGGCAGGGTTATGCGGCTTTGATGCAAAAAGACTACGCAACCGCCGAGCAGCGTTTTAATGATTGTACGTCTCATAAAGCAGCAGCGCCTTTGGCTATTTATGGTCTTGCCATGACCGAAGAAATGCGCGGTAATATGAAGGCGGCAAAAACCGGTTATCAGCAGGCCGCGGCTCTAAACCCAGAGTGGAGCGCGCCCCGCGTAGAACTGGCCCGGATTAAATCCAGCCAATAGAGCTCTGACATTTAAAGAAAAGGCCCGCCTCCATGTGAGAGCGGGCTTTTTTTCGTGAAAAATTTTGCACACTTTCTTCATGACGGTTCCGTGACGTTTTCATATAAAAATCGTCATGAATTATTCAATCAGGCGACACAAAACCATTATCGTGATGTCATATTAGGCTGGCATTGGCTCCCCGAACGCAGTCGAGGTTAGATTTGGGTTCGCCCAAAGGTCTGCGCCCGGTAACTAAATGTGAGTGGTGAGGAATCCCAATGCCTAATATTGTGTCGCAATCTTTGCGGAATATCCTGCTGGCCTCGGTGGCTGGTTTTTCTTTGGTCGCATGCGGCGGAGGCAGCACATCGTCTCCAGGCAGCACAGCGCCGGTTGTTATAAACCCGCCCTCAACAGGCGGCGGCGCTGTCGCTGATATTGACCTTGTCCCTAATGATAATTGTCCAACGGGAACAACATTAGAGACCATTACAAATGCAACGGGCTCAGTTCAAGCTTGCACGATTACGGGCGAAATTACTACAAACCTAACGCTGACACCCGGCATTGGTTACGCGCTTGAGGGCGCTGTATTTGTCGGCGACGGAGCGGGTAATAATGGCTCTCTGACGATACCTGCTGGCACCCGCGTGTTTGGTAAAGCCGGTGAAGATTACCTGGTTGTCTCGCGCGGCTCACGCATCAACGCGCTGGGCTCGGCATCAGAGCCTATCATCATGACATCCATTCAAGACATTCAAGGCACGGTTGACCCGCTGACATCGCGCGGTCAATGGGGCGGCGTTGTCATTAACGGTTTCGCGCCAATCAATGATTGTATCGATGCGACAGCGGCTGGCGGCTCAGCAAGCTGCGAAAAATCCGGTGAAGGCTCATCCGGATTGTTCGGCGGCGATAACGCGGCGGATAATTCCGGTACTCTACAATATCTACAGGTCAAATATGCCGGTACATTGATCAATGATGAAGACGAACTTAACGGAATTGCGTTCCAAGGCGTAGGCTCCGGAACAACATGTGATCATATACAGGTTCACAATAATGCGGATGACGGCGTCGAATTTTTTGGCGGCTCAGTCCAATGTAATTATCTTGTCTTGACTGGCATTGGCGATGACAGTGTCGATTGGACCGATGGCTGGAATGGCGGGGCGCAATTTGTTGTTGTCCGCCAAGCACCGGACGCAGGCGA
The DNA here is from genome assembly GCA_964352275.1 of uncultured Caulobacterales bacterium. Lineage (GTDB taxonomy): Bacteria > Pseudomonadota > Alphaproteobacteria > Caulobacterales > Maricaulaceae > JACOMS01. The sequence continues at coordinate 7,347 of CAYGRF010000016.1, read as the reverse complement.
CCGGGGTATTGAAGGTGATAATCGCGGCGGCACAACTGGTAACCGGGATGCCATGCCGCGCTCTAACCCCACAATCGCAAACTTCACATTTGTCGGCACAAGCGGCAATGATACGGGTATTGTTGTCCGCGCGGGAACAGACGCAAAGCTGTGTAACGGCATTGTCACAGGATACGGCGATGCGGGTTTTGATATTGATGAAGACGCAACACTGGCGCGGGCGCAAAACGGCTCTCTCACAATCGCGTCAACATTTCTGGATAATAGTGACAATGTCGAGAGCGGCGATAGCGGAGAGGCATTTGATACGGAAGCCTTCTTTAATAATAGTCCCAACACCGTCCAAGGGAATAATTCTCTAACCCGCGAATTTTTTCCAGGGCCTGCCGAAACAGCCGTTACAGCTTGTGATCTCTCCGGCGATACCGGGTTTGAAAACGTCGATTATATCGGCGCTTTTAGCCCGACCGAGACCGCTGATAGTAATTGGGCCACGGGCTGGACCTTTGGCGTTGCGGAAATTCCAGATGAATGCCCGGTTGGTACGCTCTCAACCGGTGATGTCGTTGGCGGTAAACAAATATGTTCACTCTCCGGCACATTAACATCGAATGTGCGCCTTAACAGTAATTTCGTCTATCAACTGGAAGGCGCGGTTTTTGTCGGACAGGATCAAGGTCCTGACGCCGCCGCGCCCATTGCTGGCGCAAGCCCGGCAATACTGACGATTGATGCGGGAACCACGCTCTTCGGCGCGGCCGGTGAAGATTATCTCGTTATTTCGCGCGGCTCACAAATCAGGTCAAACGGTACGCGCACTGCCCCCGTTAATATGACAAGCCGGGACGAAGTTTTCGGTACGGCCAACCTCGCAACAGACCGCGCCAAGTGGGGCGGATTAGTCATCAATGGCCGCGCACCTATCAATGACTGTATTGATGGCACAGCCGCTGGCGGCACAGCCGGATGCGAGAAAACCGGTGAAGGTTCATCCGGTCTCTTTGGCGGCAATGTGCCCGGCGATAATAGCGGTAACCTGTTCTTCACCCGGGTGTCGTTCGCGGGAACGCTCATCAATGATGAGGACGAGCTTAACGGCATCGCCTTCCAAGGCGTCGGTTCCGCCACGCAAGTGGATTATATCCAAGTTCACAATAATGCGGATGACGGCGTTGAGTTTTTCGGCGGTACGGTCAATGTCAAACACGTTGTGCTGACCGGGAACGGCGATGACAGCATGGACTGGACGGATGGCTGGACCGGAAATGCGCAATTTGTGATCGTTCGCCAAGCTTCTGATGCGGGCGACCGCGCGATTGAGGCTGATAATCGCGGCGGCTCGACGGGTAACCGCGACGCACTACCACGGTCATTTCCGACACTTTCAAACTTCACCCTTATCGGAACGCCCGCAACGGACACCGGCATTGTGGTTCGCGCTGGTACTGCTGGCCGGTTCCGCAACGGTATCATCACCGGGTTCACAGGGGATGCGGGTATCGACATCGATGAGGATGCGACATCTCTACAAGCCACACAAGGTAACCTGACGTTCGATAGCCTGTATTTGGTGGATAACCGGGATAACCTTGAATCTGATGGGGACTCCGGTGACGCAGCCCTTGCAGCAGCTTTTGCCGCCGGCGTCAATAATGTGGACGGCGACGCGCAGGCACCTGCGCAAGACAGTACGCTCACAGGCTTTACGCCCGGCGCTAATGAGTTGGCTGTAACGGCCACCGACCCTACCGCACTGGATCCGTTTTTTGACGCTGCGCCCTATGTTGGTGCCGTTAGAGACGCCAATGACACCTGGTATGAAGGCTGGACAATTCTGGTCGCCCAGTAACTGTTGATCGTGAGAGGCGCGATAATGACGGCCCCTCATACGCTCCGACCGCTGACCGGCAAGCCGGTCGGCGTAGGGCTGGCGATTACTAACCTCATTGCCAGCCCGCTTTTAATGATATTCACGCTTTGGAATTAAATCATGTCTAATATATTTAAAACCTCTCTGCCCCTCTTGCTCGTATCGTCTGCTCTCACGGCAGGCTCCGCATTTGCGCAAGACGCGCCGCCGCAGGATGAAGTGGTCACAACGGGCGTGTTTATTCCGAACGAGAAACGGATCACATCCGAAATCACAAGCGTTCTTGACGAGGAAATTTTTGATACGATGGGCGCAAGCGATATTGCCGGCGCGCTCACGCGGGTGACCGGCATTTCGCTTTCGCAAGGCAAATTTGTTATCGTACGGGGCCTGAATGAACGGTATTCATCCGCAACCCTTAACGGCTCACCGCTCCCTTCGCCTGAGCCGCTGCGCCGTGTGGCCCCGCTGGATTTATTCCCGACATCTGTCCTCTCGGATGTGGTAGTCCAAAAAACATTTAGCCCCGAATATTCCGGAGAGTTTGGCGGCGGCGCGATTCAAATGTCAACCAAGGGGCTGCCCGACGAGGCGTTTCTTGACCTATCAATTTCCGGCTCATTGAATACAGAAACATTTCGGAAAAGCGGCCTTGTCTATGGTGGTTCGGACTCTGATTGGCTCGGCTTTGATGACGGACTTCGTGACCTGCCCGCGCTGGACGCGAGCGGCGTTCCCGTTGGTAATTTTGAAAATTTCCAGACGCTTATTATTGACAAACTTGACCGCATGCCGGGTGATATTGGCGCACGTATTACTGCCGGTAACCGTATGGATTTGGATAGCGGTGCAAGTATTGGGGTTTTAGGCACAATCGGCTATTCCAATTCGTGGGAAACGCGGCGCGGCTCTAATAATAACGCAATTATCGATGCTGGACAAATTCGTATTCTGGATGATTTCACGCGCACAAGTACAGAGAATGAAATTGCTCTGAACGGCATGCTTACCGCCGGTCTTGAACTGAATGAAAATCATACGTTTCAAGCCATTGGCTTGATGACGCGGCAATCCAGCGCCGAAGCTCGAACCAATGAGGGATTTCAGGGACAAGAGGGACGCTTCCTGCGACAGGACTTCACTGAATGGTTTGAGCGTGAAGTCTATATGGGACAGCTTTTGGGGGAGCATTATTTTCCTAAATTTAATGATGCGGAGCTTAACTGGCGGGCATCTTACGCGCAGGCTGGCCGGGACGCGCCCTATGAACGCCGGGTCAATTACGAAGATTTTCAAAACGGCCTTGGATACCAGTTCCAGTTCAATCGTCTTGGTACTGCCAATGACATTAAATTCTCCGAGCTTGATGATGAGAGCACAGATTTCGGTGTTGATTTTGTGCTGCCGTTTGATTTTGGTGCCCGGCCAGCGGAGTTGAAACTGGGCGGAGCCTATTTGGATAAAACCCGCGATACCGCTCAGGCCAATTTTCGCTATGTTGGCTCTTTGCCGGCGCCGCTTAGAGAAAGCCGGATTGACACGATTTTTTCCGATGACGTGATTGCCGCCGGGATTTTGCAAATTGACCGTCAAGGCACGACCGGCTTTCCGGATTTGTCGACCGCGGGTCTTGAAACCATGGCCGCTTATGCCGGACTTGATTTAGAATATAATGAGTTTTTCCGGCTCGCCTTCGGTCTGCGCTACGAAGAGTCTGAGCAAACGACAGTGACCGCGCGCTCGGGCGTTGCCAATAGCGCGTTTGCGTTCGACCCTTTGAAAGAGGATTACCTCCTCCCATCGGCAACGGCGACATTTACCTTTGCTGATAATTGGCAGGTTCGGCTCGCGGCCTCGCAAACCATTAACCGTCCACAGTTCCGGGAATTAACGCCGTCCATCTTTGTCAATACAGAAACGGACGAACGATTTGTCGGCAACCCGTTCTTAACCAATTCTAAGAGCACTAATTTCGACGCGCGGATTGAGTATTATTTCGCCTCTAATCAATTTGTGACCGTTGGCGCGTTTTACAAAGATCTGACAGATCCAATCGAAGAATTCACCCTCCCGCTCGGCGCAGAAGTGGTCAACAGTTTCGTGAACGCACCCAGCGCCGAATTATTCGGACTGGAAGTCGAATTTGAGAAAAAGTTCAATCTCGCGGATATGGGCCTAAAGGGCCGTTTTTGGGACAGTAAAGATTTTATCGTCCGATCTAATTATACCTTTGCCGACTCCACGGTGAGCGCAGACGGTAATGTCCTGATTGTGACGCCGCCTGCGGGTAACTCAACCGTGTTTACGCCGGTGGGCGGAGCGGACGGTATTTCAGCCGCCGGTATTTATGTGGATGGCCGTAAGCTGCAAGGTCAATCCGATCATCTGGCCAACCTGCAAATTGGTATTGAAGATTATGACAAGGGCTATGAAGCGACGCTCTTATTAAATTATTCCTCTGAGCGTATCCGGTCTGTGGGGGGTAGTGCGGGGCGGATTATTCCAGATATTATCGAGCAGCTTCCCGTGTCTCTGGATTTCGTGTTTAATTATGATTTTGAGTTGCGCGGCGGAGCCTATGAGCTTGGCCTTAAAGTTCAGAACATATTAGGCGATCAATATGAGGCCACACAATCATTCGAGGGCGACACGGTCACTATCGATGATTATGAGATTGGAACAACATTTGCTGCAAGCCTGAAGAGGCGCTTTTAAGGGTTTTACGGGAAACTCTCATAGAGCGCGCTGATAAGCCTAAGCGCGCGCGGGTCGCCCATCAGGCTATTATCTTGCTGCGTCATGACATAAGCGGCTGTAATATTTGCGGCCGGGTCGGCAAAGACGCATGATCCGCCCCAGCCACTATGGCCGACCGCTTCCGGGTTGGGGCCGTAAAAGAAATTGGGTGTATTTTTCATAATCCCTGCGACAAATGTAATCTCAAACGGTAGCACCATATCTTGGCCCGAAATCCGGGGTGCCCGCAGGGCTGTCACAACATCTTCGGCGAGCAGTTTCTGGCCGTCAATGCTGCCGTCCATGGCCATGCGCATAAGCCGCGCGAGGCTTTTGGCGGTGGCATGACAGTTCGATCCCGCGAGCCGCGCTGTTCGCCAGTCGGCTTTACTCACGCCGCCCGGAGACGACCAAGGCTGTAAGAACGCGGCGCGCGTAACGTCATTGATCTCGCCGAAATCGGCCATGCGCCTGGGCTTGAGCATATCCGCGCAGCGCGCATGCTCGGCTTCCGGTAAGCCAATCCAGACATCCAGATTATGCGGCTCGCAAATATCCTCACGCAATATTTCGCCCAGCGTGCGCCCGTGAATATCAACGCGCTTTGCAATTTCTCCGGCCAAAAACCCGAACGTCACCGGGCTGTAGCCGCTTGCCGTGCCCGGCGGAAATAACGGCTCTTGCGCCTCCAGCTCTCCGCACACCAGATCCCAATTAAGCCAGTCTTCGGCTTTGAAATGGGGGTTGGTAATCCCGGATAGCCCGGATTGATGGGACATGATTTGCGCCACGGTGAGCGCCCCGATGCGCGGGTCTTTGATCTCGGGCCAAATTGACGCCAGCGGCGTATCATAACCGAGCCGGTCTTCATCCGCGAGAAAGGCAATCACCAAAGACGCTGCTGCTTTGCCGGACGAGAACACGGCGACGAGCGTGTCTTCGCTAAATTTTTGCGTCTTTTTGCGGTCGGCCCAACCGCCGCGCAGATCGGCGATAAGCTCTCCGTTTTGATAGGCGCAGAACCCCGCGCCGTGCTCTTGCCCGCGCGCAAAATTATCCCGAAATGCATCGCCGACGGCTTCGAATCCGGGAGCCGTCCATATGTCAAACGGTGTGTCGTTGGTTTCGATCATGTGTTGACTTTCTCTAGGGGCAGGGCGTGTCCGCTGACTAACACGTCTTGGCAACGCACCAAGGGCAGCTCGCCCATATCGTCTTTGACGGCTTCCAGCATAATGTCAAAGACTGAGGCCACGGAGAGCGCCATGGCCCGCTCCGGCGTCTCGCCTTTGACGACGTGCGCGAGGAACAACCCCGCCAGCGTATCGCCCCCGCCGTGGGGGACGTCTTTAAACTTATCGTGCCGCACATAGATGCTCTGAAACCCGCTTTGAATCATTGCGCCGATTTGGTGGCCAATGGGCACAGAGGTAACCAGCGCGCGGCTGCTGACCTGCATGGCGGCGGCGCGAATGCCGTCAAATGTCTGCGTCGGCGCGCCTGTAATATAGCCGAGCTCCCAGCTATTGGGCGTGATCATATCGGCGAGCGGGACAAGGTTTTGCATGATGGCCCGCGCGGTCACCGTAGGAATGTACAAATGCCCGTGATCGCCCATCACCGGGTCGACGACAATATAGGCCGCCGGGTTGACCGCGCAGACATCGGCGATAATACGCGCCGCCAAAACGGCCTGGTCCGGGGTCGCCATATAACCGGTCAGCACCCCGTCAAAGGCAATGTTTTGCGCTTTGATGCCTTTCCACATATCCTCGAGCAATTCGGCCGAGACCGGGCCGCCGCCGGGAGCGCCCCATCCGGGATGCCGCCCGAGCAGGGTTGTCGGCAATATATGCGTCTCAATCCCCAGACGCCGTAGGCAAAAGGCGCTCGCGGTTGCGCCGACGCGGCTGGCGGCAACAAAAGAGGATATGACAAGCACAGTTTGCATTGCGTCCTGTGGACTATAAGATGACATAAAAATCAACCACAGGATTCGACTATGGCGCTCACAATTTATCACAATCCTCGCTGTTCCAAATCCCGGCAGACCCTGGCCTTAATAGAAGCGGCCGGGCAGACGCCCAATATCGTGCTCTATCTCGACACGCCGCCGACCGAATCGCAGATCAAAGGCCTTTTAGAGCGGCTGGGTCTTCCGTCCGCGCGGGGTATGATGCGCACCGGCGAAGCGCTCTATAAGGACAATAACCTTAAGGCCGTATCCGATGAATATGCCCTGATCTGCGCCATGGCCAGCATGCCAAAATTGATCGAGCGCCCGATTGTGGATAATGGCACCAAAGCGGTCATTGGCCGCCCGCCGGAAAATGTGAAAGCTTTATTATAAGCGCGGCCCTCCTTTTATATATAGCCAAGCGCGAACGCTCAGCGGTGCTGTTATTCGAATTTCGGGGTTTGTGGTTTCACTCATGCGCCTAAGAGCGCTCTTAACTTGTCTCGGATATGAAGCATCTCCACTGATGGAACTGCCCCGCGCAGCCCGCCCTTCGGACGGAATACAAATTACCGTTATATGTTTCTCCGTAGAGCGGGGCATCCGGCCCAAAGCCGAATGCACAACTGCGCGGCGGTGTGTTATAGGCAGAAGGCTTGCTCTCGCTTGGTCTTGCCAGTCTTTCCTCAAAGCACGGCGCTTTGACTATCTACTCAGCAGAGCACCGCTCCGCGTCATTGTAGGGGCAAGCTACCCTCTGTCTAAAATGGCCCGCTTTTTGGGG